>NZ_JBHJVM010000022.1:0-68981 GCF_042264825.1 Isoptericola sp. NPDC056134 | reverse complement strand
GATAGAGAGGGGGCGGACCGAAACTGGTTCGGTCCGTCCCCTCTCTATCTCGCGGTCCTCGCTTCTCTATCTCGGCGGGGTCGTCAGGTGTCGCGCTCGGTGATCGCGTCGTCCTCGCGGCGGTCGTCGTCCCCGCCCGGCGGGAAGTCGGCCCGCTCGGGGCGGGCGCGCAGGACGAGGATGCTCACCAGCAGGCCGCCCCAGACGACGGCCAACGACAGCACCATGAGCAGGATCGCGTCGGCGTTCATCGGGCCGCCCCCTTCGTCGTCGTGGTCGCCGTGACCGGCGGGTAGGCGGGCCAGGCGACGAAGTCGTCCGGGCTGCGCCGCCAGCGCGGCAGCGTCAGCAGAACGGCGCCGACGACGAGGACCACGAGCGTGCCCCACCCGACGTACAGCAGGTACGTCTCGTCGTAGCCCTCGTACCCGTTCTGCACGAGGTCGACGATGCGCGAGACCAGCATGTACGCGAGCACGGCCGGCACGATCGCCCCGACGCAGACGTACCACCAGCGGCCCACCTGCACCGTCGAGACGGCGTTGAGGTGGTAGCGCAGCTCGGGGCTCGTCCGCAGCAGCCAGACGAGGAACACGCACATCAGCACCGCGGACGCCACGATGCCGATGTTGTTGGACCAGTTGTCGATCGTGTCCAGGGCGATGAGGCCCGTCGTCGTCGAGAACCCGACCACGGACAGCACGGCCGCCACGCCGCCGATCCACAGCACCGCCTGCCGGCGGGTGAGGCCGAACTTCTCCTGGAAGCCTGCCGCGACCACCTGCAGGATCGAGATGAGCGACGTGAACCCGGCCATCGCGAGCGACCCGAAGAACAGGGCGCCGAACAGGGGCCCGGCCGGCATCTGCGAGACGACGGCGGGGAACGTCACGAACGACAGGATCGGGCCGGTGATGCCCTCGAGGTCCGCGACGGCGACGCCCTGCTCGTGCGCGAGGAAGCCGAGGGCGGCGAACACGCCGATCCCCGCCAGCATCTCGAAGCCCGAGTTGGAGAACGCGACGACCAGGCCCGGCGACGTGAGGTTCGCCCTGCGCTTCCGGTACGACGAGTACGTGATCATGATGCCGAAGGCCACGGAGAGCGAGAAGAAGATCTGCCCGTAGGCGGCGATCCACACGTTCATGTCGCCCAGCGCGCCCCAGTCGGGCGTGAACAGGGCGTTGAGACCGTCGGTGGCGCCGTCGAGGAAGATCGCCCGCACCACCAGCACGCTGAACGCGACGACCAGCAGCGGCAGGAAGATGACGTTGGCCTTCTCGATGCCCTTCGCGACGCCGCCCACGAGGACGACGATCGTCGCGACCCACACCAGCAGCAGCGGGATCAGCACCGCGGGCACGAAGTCGAGCGTGAACCACGCGCCGCCGTTGGCGACGTCGGACAGCTGCAGGTAGTCGCCGGTGAAGAAGCCTGCAGTGTCGTCGCCCCACTTCAGCGTGAAGGAGTAGACGAAGAAGCTCAGCGCCCAGCCGATGATCGCCGCGTAGTAGATCGCGATGACGAAGCAGATCATCACCTGGAACCAGCCCAGGGTCTCGAGCCACTTCTTCACCCGGCGGAACACGGTGGGCGGGCCGCCGCGGAAGCGGTGCCCCAGCGCGTAGTCGAGGAAGAGGATCGGGATGCCCGCCGTCAGCAGCGCGATCACGTAGGGCACCAGGAAGGCGCCACCGCCGTTCTCGTACGCGACCCCGGGGAACCGCCAGATGTTGCCCAGCCCGACGGCGGAGCCGATCGCGGACAGGATGAAGCCGACCTGCCCGGTGAACTGCTCCCGGGGGGGCGAGGTGTCAGTGGTCGTGGTGCTCACAGGCGTCGAACCTCCACGGTGAGGGGCGTCACGTCAAACGTGTCTCACAGACCGATGCTGCCCGACCGCCCGGTCCGTGGCCAGCCCTCGCCGCGGCGGGTCCCCGCCGGGGTCAGCCCGCGAGCAGGCGACCCACCAGCCCGCCGTGCAGGCGGCCGTCGGGGTCGAACCGCGCGGCCAGGCGCCGGAAGTCGTCGAACCGGGGGAACAGCGCCGCCGTCGTCGGTGCGTCCAGCGTGCTGACCTTGCCCCAGTGCGGCCGCGCCCCGAGGGGCACCAGCGCCTGCTCGACGGCGGGCAGCACGGCCCGCACGTCGTCCTCGCGCGGCACCCACGTGAAGTGGAAGCCCACCGACGGCTCGTCGAACGGGCTCAGCCACAGGTCGTCGGCCGCGACGGTGCGGATCTCGCTGGTCTGCAGCAGCGGCGCGACCGTCGGGCCGAGGCGGCGCATCGCCTCGATCGCGGCGACGGCGTGGCGGCGCGGCAGCAGGTACTCCGACTGCACCTCGTCGCCGTTCGACGGCGTGAACTCGAGCTTGAAGTGGCTCAGCCGCTCGTGCCACGGGCCGTCCACGCCGAGCTGCTCGGTGCACGCCGACGGGTCGACGCCAGGCAGCGGGTGGACGGCCACGTCCGACCAGCGCAGGACGTCGGGGGCGAGCCCTCGGACCTCGGGCCGGTCGGCGCGGGCCACGGACTTGAACCACACGTGCCGCACGGCCGGCTCGTCCCAGCTCGTGAAGGCGCTCACCGAGTACGCCGCGGAGGTGATGGCGTCGAAGCTCGCGAGGTACGTGTCCCACGGGACGTCCGCCGCGACGTCCTGCCGCACCACGTACGCCGGGACGGTGCGCAGCTCGACGCGCGTCACGACGCCCAGCGCCCCGAGCGACACGACCGTGCCGGGGAAGACGTCGGGGTCGCTGTCGCGGGTGATGCGCCGCAGCTCGCCGCCCGGCGTCATGATCTCCAGACCCTCGACCGCGCTCGCGAGGCTCTGGTTCGCGTCGCCGGAGCCGTGCGTGGCCGTGGCGACCGCGCCCGCCACGGAGATGTGCGGCAGGGACGCCAGGTTGCCCAGCGCGCGGCCGGTCGCGTGCAGGGCACGGGACACCTCGCCGTAGCGCAGGCCCGCGTTCACGGACACGACGTCGCCCTCGTCCCCGCCGTCCGGCGTCAGCGGCTCCACCGCGGGCCGGCCGTCGTCGAGCCCGTCCACCTGGACGTGCACGCCGTCCGTGTCGGCGACGTCGTTGAACGAGTGGCGCGACCCCAGCGCGCGCACCGGGCCGCCGGCGGTGAGCACGTCGGCGAGCTCCTCCAGCGACGCGGGGCGCACGACGGAGCGTGCGGAGTACGTGAGGTTCCCGGCCCAGTTGAGATGCACGGGACCACCCTGCCATCCGGGCAGCAGGTTCGGCGGCCCGGTCCAGGTTCAGCCCCGGTACGCGTCGAGGTCGGCGACCGCCGCGTCCAGTGCGGCGCGCTCGGCAGGGGTCGGGTCGCGCAGCCACTGCACGTCGACGCCGCCCCGCCCGGCGCCCGCCGGCCAGCGCCAGCGTCCCGCCACCACGCCGTCCACCGCCACGCAGTGCACGAACGCGCCGGACCGGTCCGGCGGCGGCAGCGCCGGGTCGAGGACGACGTGGCGCGTCTCCCGGTAGGAGATCAGCAGCTCGTCGTAGGCCTGGAGCAGGTCGACGACGGGATCGTCGTCGACGCCGTCGCCCCCGCCGTCGCCACCACCGAGCCAGCGGTCCGCCGTCGCGGCCGTCGCGACGAGGACGAGGCCCTCGAGGTCCCCCGTGCCCGCGACCTGGACGACCTCGCCCGCCTCGGTGAGGGCGGCCAGCACGGGCCTGAGGTCGCGGACGGTGACGTCGGCCCACAGCCGCAGGTCGTTGAGGGTCGCGAAGCCGCGCCCTGGCAGGTAGCGACGCCACAGCTCGACGACGGCGGCCTGGGCGTCGAACCGCTCGCCCAGCGGCCCGTAGCCCGCGGGGACGCGGTCGTCGAAGGTCGCGTACGACTGGTGCTGCAGCTCCTTGCCGGCCGGCGGCGGCCCGCTGATCACGAGGCACCGCAGCTCCGCGTGCATGAGCATCTGGGTGAACGCGAGGCCGGGGGCGTCGGGGTCGAGCACGCCGTGGTCGACCAGCTCGGCCTTGATCTCCGCGCGCGTGCGCGGCCCGTCCGCGACGGCGGCGGCGACGGCCTCCGTGCCGGGGCCCAGGTCGCCGAGGTCCCACGCCCGCTCGGTGGACGCCATGAGCCTCTCGACGCGCGGCGCGCTGAGCTCGAGCAGCCAGCGGGCGTCGCGCGGCCGCACCAGGTGCCAGGTGGGGCGCAGCAGATGGGTACGCAGCAGCTCGCCGTCGGCGAGCGCCGCGTTGAGGGCGGCGCGGCCGGGGCGCGAGGGCGGCGCGACCCGCCGGGAGAGGCCCCACAACGCGGGCTGCAGCTCCTGCCCCTGCACCGCGAGGAGCGCGTCGACGACGGCGGTCGCGTCGGGCAGGCTCTGCCCGCGCAGGCCCGTGGCGGCAAGCCGCGCGGCCCGCACGACGGCGCTGTCGACCTGGACGCTCACCCGGTCAGCCGGCCCGACCGGCGGGCTCCGCCTCCGCCAGGGGGATGCGGCCGCCCATGCCGACCATGTCCAGCACCTCCGCGACCGCCTCGGACGGCTGGTACAGGCTCACGGACGTGCCCGTCTCCTGGCCCAGCATGTACACCTGCAGGATGAACGCGACCCCCGAGGAGTCGATGAACGTGACGTCCCGGGTGTCCACGACGATCGGTTGGGTCGTGCCCCGCGCCGCGAGCGCCGCCATCGCGTCGCTCGCCGCCTCGCGCAGCGCCGCGTCGACCTCGCCCCACAGGGTGAGGACGGTGGCCTCGTCGGTGGTCCGGGACGCGATCCCCGAGCTCGGCAGGGGTTCGCTGCTGCTGTCGATGTCCATGTGGTCGAGTTGCTCCCGTGCGTGGGGCCGTGCGGCCTGGGGACGCTGTCTGCGTCCTCTCCGTACAGCGAACGGCCCGCGTCGAGTGTTCCCCCGTCAGGCGGATTCGTCCAGCATCCGGTCAGTCCTGGCGGGTCGACGCCGGACCGGCCGGCGTCGCGCGGGCGGGCCCCGCCGGTCCAGGGTGGTCCAGGTCGGTGACGTCCGCGACCCGGGCGTCGAGGACGCGAGCAAGGTCACCTCCGTCGATCGTCGCCGAGACCCCGTGCCCGCCGCCCCCGACGGACACCGGCCCCGCCTCCGCGATGCGCGAGTCCGCGACCACCGGCCAGGCCGTGAGCGAGCCGAACGGCGTGATGGTGCCGCGCTCGTACCCGGTGACGTCGCGCGCCACCTCCTTGTCGGGCATCGACAGCCGGGACACCCCCAGCAGCGAGCGCAGCCGCGGCCACGCGATCGTGCGGTCGCCCGGCACCAGCACGAAGAGGAAGTCGCCGTCCCCGCGGCGCACCACGATCGTCTTGACCACCTGCGCCGGCGTGACGCCCCGCGCGGCCGCGGCCTCCGCGAGCGAGCGCACCGGGCCGTGCCGCACGATGTCGAACGCGACGCCCGACGCCTCCAGCGCCTCGCGCGTCCGCCGCTCGCCGGGGGTCTCTGCGGGCGGCGCGGGGGGCGTCACTCGGGACCCGTCGACACGACGAGCGTCACGGTCGACCCCGACGGCAGGGTCTCCTCCGTGCCCGACTCCCTCCGGACGACCACGCCTTCCGGCTGGTCGTCGCTCGGTTCCTCGACGACCTCCACGACGAAGCCGGCGTCCTTCAGACGCTGCACGGCCACGGCCTGCTCCTCGCCGACGACGCCCGGCACCTCGACCTGCTCCGGCTCCTCGGGTCCCGACGACACGACCACGCGCACGGCTGCGCCGCGGTCCACCGGTGTCCCGGCACCGGGCTCGGTCCGGATGACGTGGCCCTCGTCGACCGTGTCGCTGTGCTCCTCGACGACTTCCGGGGCGAGGCCGACGTCCTGCAGCGCCCGCTTGGCGGAGCCTGCGTCGCCCTCGACCGCCGGCACCTTCACCTGCGCCGGACCGCTCGAGACGACGATCGTCACGGTGGCGCCGCGGTCCACGCTGGAGCCCGCGACCGGGTCCGTTCCGACGACGTCGCCCTCACGCACCGCGTCGCTGGCCCGCGTCGCGACGCGCTTCGCCGGCACCAGGCCGGCGTCGGTCAGGGCCTGCCGTGCACCCGCCTCGTCCTTGCCGGCGACCTTCGGCACCGCCACCTGCTGCGACGCCTGCTCCGGGCCGCTCGAGACGACGAGGGTGACCGTGGAGCCGGTCCGGACCTTCGTGCCCGCATGCCGGGTCGTCACGACCGTGCCCTCGGGGACGTCGTCGTCCGCGCGCGTCACGGTCGTCACCTCGAGTCCCAGCGCCTGCAGCTTCTTCTTCGCTGCAGCGAGGCTCTGGCCGGCGACGTCGGGCACCGTGACCTTCGCGGGCGTGGCGGGCCGATCGGACGAGTCGCCTCCCTTGCCCGGGTCCGTGGTCCCGCCGTCGGACGTGGAGCCGGGCTTCTTGCCGCCCTTCTCGACCGCCCCGTCCTTCGCCGTGCCGCCCGCGGACTTCGTGCCCTTCCCGTCGTTGCCGTCCTTCGCGTCCTTGACGATCTTGTCGGCACGCTCGGCCGGGGCCGTCGGCCCGCCGCCGCCCGCGACGTCGTCGGCCTTCCACGCCCGGTCGGGGATGGGGCCGGCGGCGAAGAACTCGAAGTGCCACGGCTCGGGCTTCGAGCCGGTGGAGCGCGCCCAGGACGGGTTGTCCCAGCCGTAGTCCGGCCCGTGCACGCGCATCCACGCGTGCTCGGCGGACGTGAAGGTGGAGATCGGGTAGCCCAGGTCGACGGCGAGGCCCCAGCCGTGGTTCGACGTGCCCGGCGTCGCCGCCAGCCAGCCCTTGGTGGCCTTGACGCGGATCTGCAGCTCCAGCGAGCGGTACGAGTCGGTCATCGGGATGGGCACCCCGAACTCCTTCTCGTACTCCTTGCTGAGCGCGGAGAGCTGCTCCGCGGCGTCGCAGCGCAGCATGTGCCCGGGCGCGAAGTCGAGCGGGCACAGCGCCGACGCCGGGATGCGCCCGTTGGCGTAGCCCGCCGTGCTCCGGCCGTAGCGGTCGACCACCTCGAGCAGGCTCGCCGTCAGCGTGGCGCGCGCCGCGACCGTCCCGTCCGCCCCTGCCGGCAGGATGCCCGCCTCGAGGGTCGTGGTCGCCGGGTCCAGCAGCGTCGCCAGGCGCGTGGCCGCGACGACGAGGTCGTCGAACGTCACCTCGTCGCCGTCGTGCCCGCTCTGGTCCGCGGCCTGCTCGTCCGGTTGCACGGCGTCCGGCTGCACGGCGTCCGGCTGCACGGGATCAGGCTGCTCGGCGCCGGACCGCTCCCCCGTGGCCACAGGGTCGGGCTCGTCGGCGGGGTCGATCGCGGCGGGGTCCGTCGCGATCTGGCGCGCGACGGCCACGGCCCGCGGCTCGTCGGCGGGCGCCGAGGGCGCGACCTCGGGAGTCCGCTCGGCGGGCCCGGTCACGTCGGGCTCGGTCGCGGGGGCCGGGAGCACGGGCGAGGGCACCTCGGCGTCCGCGGCCGCGAAGGGGCGGTCGGACGACCTGGCGGACTGCTGCGCGAGGTACGTGCTGAGCAGCATGCCGAGCTCGGCGGCGGCCTGGTCCACCGCGGGCGTCACCTTCCGGCCGGCGTCCTGGCCGGCGAGCTCCGCGCGCTCGAGGACGCCCAGCACCTCCTGGAGCGTCGTCGGGCCGGTCGACTCCGGCGTCCCGACCACGCCCACGGAGACGCCCTCGCCCACCGGGCTGCCGGCTCCGACGTCGGGGGTGTGCTGGTCGGCGGCGAGGGTCTGGAGGCGGCCGTCGTTCCACGGGAGGCCCGCCACGGGGGCCGCGAGAAACCCCGCCGCGACCACGCACGTCGCCGTCGCCGTCGCGAGCAGCCTGCCGACACGCGCGCCCCGTCCGGTGTCCCTCGGAGACCTCACGACGACGAACCTCCTACATCGGCACTGCTCAGGCGCTCGGATCCTGCCACACCTCGGCGTCGTCGTGTGACACAGGCGACAGGACCGTCCCTTCACTGTGCGGCACGCGCCACGCTCCTGCCACCCCTGCGACGAGAGTTCACGCGACGCTCATCCGCACACCATGACCGGAGCGCCCTGATACGCCCCCGCCCGCAGGGGACGTCGCGCGGCAGACTGGACGCATGACCACCGTCGACCTCAACAGCGACCTCGGCGAGGGGTTCGGGCGCTGGACCCTCGGCGACGACGAGGCGATGCTCGACGTCGTCTCGTCGGCGAACGTGGCGTGCGGCTTCCACGCCGGCGACCCGGCGTCGATCCGTCGCACGGTGGGCCTGGCCGCCGCCCGCGGCGTCGCCGTCGGGGCGCACGTCGGCTACCGCGACCTCGCGGGCTTCGGGCGCCGCGACATCGACGTCCCGTCGGCCGAGCTGCAGGCCGACGTCGTCTACCAGGTCGGCGCGCTGCAGGCTCTCGCCGCCGCCGAGGGCACCCGCGTCACCTACGTGAAGCCGCACGGCGCCCTGTACAACCGGGCGGCCGTGGACCGGCGCGTGGCGGACGACGTCGCCGCCGCCCTCGCCTCCGTCGACCCGTCCCTCGTGCTGCTCGGGCTGCCCGGCACCCTCTCCCTCGCCGCCGCCGAGGCCGCGGGCCTGGCCACCGCGGCGGAGGCGTTCGCCGACCGCGCCTACACGCCTGCCGGCACGCTGGTGCCCCGCGGCGAGCCGGGCGCCGTCCTGCACGACCCGGACGTCGTGGCCCGGCGGATGCTGCGGCTCGTCACCGAGGGCGTGGTCGAGGCCGTCGACGGCAGCGTGGTGCGCGTGGCCGCCGACTCCGTGTGCGTGCACGGCGACACGCCCGGCGCGGTCGCGATGGCCCGCCGGGTACGCGCGGCGTTCGACGACGCGGGCGTCACCCTCGCCGCGTTCGCCCCGGCGACGTCGAGGGCCTGAGCGTGGGCGGGCCTGAGCGCGTCCCGCTCGTGCGTGTCTTCTCCGTGCGTGTCCTGCCCGTGCGCGACGACGCCCTGCTCGTCGAGGTCGACGACCTCGCGCAGGCCCTGGCGCTCCACGCGTCCCTGCGCGACGACCCCGTGACGGGCGTCGGGCAGCCCGTGCCCGGCGCGCGCACGCTGCTGGTGCCGTTCGACCCGTGGCGGCTGCCCGCGGCCCGTCTCGCGGACGAGCTGCGCGCGCGGGCGGCCACGGCCGGCCGCGCCGCCGACGAGAGGGCCGGGGAGCCTGCGGGAGCAAGGCTCGTCGAGATCCCCACCGTGTACGACGGCGAGGACCTGGCCGACGTCGCACGCCTGCTCGCGTGCAGCCCGGAGGAGGTGGTGCGGCGGCACGCGGGGGCGTCGTGGGTGGTGGGCTTCGTCGGCTTCGCCCCCGGGTTCGCGTACCTGACCGGGGACGACGAGACGCTGGTCGTGCCGCGGCGGGAGTCGCCGCGCACCCGGGTGCCCGCGGGCTCGGTGGCGCTCGCCGGGCCGTACTCGGGCGTCTACCCGCGCTCCAGCCCGGGCGGGTGGCAGCTCGTCGGTCGGACCGACGTCGTCACCTGGGACGCCGACCGCGACCCTCCCACCCCGTGGGCCCCCGGCGACCGGGTGCGGTTCACGGCCGTGCGCGCGGCGGCCCGCGGCGCCGGGCTCGCTCACGACGGCAGTTCGGGCCCGGCGCGGCAGTCCGAGCTGCCGCCGCGAACCGAGACTGCCGGGCCCACGACGTCGGGCAGGGGTCTGGAGGTGCTGGAGGTCGTGACGCCCGGGCTGCAGGCGCTGGTGCAGGACCTCGGCCGACCCGGGCTGGCGCACCTCGGCGTGTCCGCGTCCGGCGCGGCCGACCCGCGCAGCCTGCGCGCCGCGAACCGCGCGGTGGGCAACCCGGCCGGGGCGGCCGCCGTCGAGGCCGTGGGCGGCGGGCTGCGGCTGCGCGCCCGCACCGACGCCGTCGTCGCGCTCGCCGGGGCGGACGCGGACGCCGTCGTGCACCGCGGCGGCGACCCGGACGACGCCCGCCGCGCGCCCCTGGCACGGGCGTTCCGCCTGCGCGCCGGCGACGAGCTCGCGCTGGCCGCCCCCGCCCGCGGCCGGCGGACGTACGTCGCCGTCCGCGGAGGCGTCGCCGCGACGCCCGTCCTCGGCTCCCGCGCCACCGACACCCTCGCCCACCTGGGCCCCGCCCCCCTCGCCCCCGGCACCCCCCTGCGTGGTGAGCGCGATCTCGGGGCCTGTTCGCGACCGAAGAGTCCCCGGAGTCTTGCTCACCACGTCCTGGCGGTGGCGGTGGACGACGTCGGGGCGCCGGACGTCGCGGCGCTGCCCGCGCCGGGCGAGGTCACGACGCTCCCCGTCGTGCTCGGCCCGCACGACGACTGGTTCGCGGACCCCGCCGCGCTCGTCGACCAGGAGTGGCGGGTGACCGACCGTTCGGACCGGGTGGGGCTGCGGCTGGACGGAGCGCCCCTGACCCGGGCGGCCGACGCGCAGGGGCGCGAGCTGCCCAGCGAGGGCTGCGTGACCGGCGCGCTGCAGGTGCCGCCGGACGGCCTGCCGGTGCTGTTCGGCGTCGACCACCCGCTCACCGGCGGCTACCCGGTGGTCGCGTCCGTGGCGTCGACGCACCTGTGGCTGCTCGGCCAGCTGCCGCCGGGGGCGCTGCTGCGGTTCGTGCCGGTCGCGCCTCATCCGTTCGGCTGACTTCCGGCGAGCCCGGCAGGCGATGTGGCGGTCCGGTGCCCGGAACCACGATGGATCCGACGCACCGACACCCCGGGACACCCACCGCCGTCCCGGGCACGAGGGAAGGACACCCCATGAAGCTCACGACGTCGACGAAGCCCGCCACGATCGCCGTCTCGGCCCTGATCGCGCTGGGGGCGCTCACCGCCTGCAGCACGGGCGAGGCCGACGCCGCGGCCGGTTCCGGGACCTCCGCCACACAGGAGGCCGCGGCGGCCGACGTGGCGCAGACGCCGTCCGACGTGCTCGCGTCGACCGCGTGGGAGACCCCCGGCGCGACCGACGCCGAGGGTGACGACGTCCCGCTCGACGACGACGACGTGAGCGCCTTCGTCGGCTGGGCGTACTTCGACGCCGCCGGCACGTTCACCATGTACGACCTCGACGACAGCCCGAAGATGCAGGGCGACTGGACGGTCGACGAGGAGGGCACGACCCGCCACATCGTCGCGAAGGACGACGCCGGCGAGGTGCAGTTCGAGCGCGACTCGGACATCGTCACGCTCACCGACGAGGAGTTCACCTACCGCGTGTTCCCCGAGGAGGGGAACACCGACGTGTACTACGACATCGTGCACACCCCGACCGACCACGAGGAGCCGGCCGCATCCTGAGCCGCCGGCCTCCCGGCGAGCGCCCGCCCTCCCCGGGGAGCGGGCGCTCCGTCGTCGCGGCTCCGGTCAGGCGCGCTCGGCCGCGAGCGCCGCGACGCCGGCGACCACACGCGCGACGCCGAACCGCAGGGCGTCGTCGCGGTCGCCCGGCTCGGCGTCGGAGAAGGCCGCCACGGTGAGCGGGTAGTCGTCCGCGTGCTCGGCGAGGACGGGCCCGAGCCCGGCGGTGAGATCGGCCTCCGGCGACGCGCCGCGCGGCTGCTGGCGCACGAGGGACATCACGTGACCGACCAGGAGCGCGAGCGTGTCGAGCCTCTCCGCGCCGGTGAGCGGCAGGTCCCCGAACGCCGCAAGGCCGGCCTCGAACCAGGCGAGCTCGACGGGGCCGGGCACGTGCGGCCGCTGCGCGAGCTCGACCGACCAGGGCCGCGCGAGCGCCCGCGCGTGGACGCTGCCGGCCCAGTCCGTCAGGGCGGCCCGCCAGTCCGCCCCCGTCGCCGCGGACGGCGCGGCCCCGAGCGCGGCGTCGAGCAGGAGCGCGTCCAGCTCGACGCGGCCCGGCACGTAGCGGTACAGCGCCATCTTGGTGGTGCCGAGGCGTGCGGCGACGGCCTGCATCGTCACCGCGTCGAGCCCGTGGGCGTCGGCGATCTCCGTGGCCGCGGCCACGATGCCGTCGACACTGAAGCGCGGCTTGGGCCCGCGGCGGGCCGGCGTCGCGCGCCGCCACAGCAGCGCGACGACGTCGTCGGTACTCGTCGCGCCCGTCCCGGCCCCCCGATGGTCGGCGCCCATCGCTCCCCCTGCCTCCGGCGGCTGCCGGTCTCGCGCGCCCTGAAGTATTTGCGTCCATCGTACGCGGATGCTTACTGTGTCTCTGGGACGCAATTAAGCCTCGGTCACCGAAGGAGCAGTCCATGTCCACCTCGAAGATCCTCGTCTCCGGCGCGAGCATCGCCGGGCCCGCGCTCGTCCGCTGGCTCGGCCGCAACGGCTTCGACGTCACCGTCGTCGAGAAGGCCCCCGCGCTCCGGCCCGGCGGCCAGGCCGTCGACTTCAAGGGCCGCACCCACCGCGACGTCCTGGACCGCATGGGGATCCTCGACGACGTGCGCGCCCGCCAGACCCCGCGGACCGACTGGCGCATGGTCGACGCCCGCGACCGGGTCCGCGCCGTGATCCCGGGCGAGTTCGTCGGCGGCGACCTGGAGGTCCTGCGCGGCGACCTCGCCGCCGTCCTGCACGAGCACACCGCCCGCGACGCCGAGTACGTCTTCGGCGACGAGATCGTGGGCGCGACCGAGACGACGGACGGCGTGCAGGTCGCGTTCGCACACCGGCCGAGCGAGCGGTTCGACCTGGTGGTGGGCGCCGACGGCGTGCACTCCGCCGTGCGGCGGCTCGCGTTCGGCCCGGAGGAGCAGCTCGTCGAGTCGCTCGGGTACTGCTACGCCGTCGCCGACGCCGCGGCGCCGCTCGACGGGCTGGAGACCCGGCGCCCCGACGGCCGCGCCGTCGCCTACGGGTACAACGAGCCCGGCCGGCTCGCGCTGCTCGGCGGGCAGAAGGCGCCGAGCCTGTTCGTCTTCCGCGCGCCGGGCGGCGGGGCACCGTACGACCGCCACGACGCCGCGTCCCAGCGGGCGTTCCTCGAGGCCGCCTTCGCCGGCGCCGGCTGGCGCGTGCCCGCCGCGCTCGACGCCGTCCGCCGGGCCGACGACCTCTACCTCGACGCCCTCGCGCGCACCCGGATGACGTCGTTCACGCGCGGGCGGTTCGCGCTGGTCGGCGACTCGGGGCACGCCAACACCCTCGGCGGCTTCGGGACGGGCCTGTCCCTCGTCGCCGCCTACGTCCTCGCCGGCGAGCTCGTGGCGGCGCGCGGCGACCACGAGACCGCGTTCGCGGCCTACGACCGGCGGATGCGCAAGCCCACCCGGGTCGCGCGGACCGGCAACGCGGGGCCGTTCCTGGCACCGCCGACGAACGCGCGCATCCGGATGCGGGACCGGACCTTCACCACGCGGTGGATGTACCGCTCGATGCTGTGGATGACGGACGTGTTCGCGACCGACACCAGCGTCCCGGCGTACGCCCTGCGCTGAGCGTCGCGCTCAGACCCGGCGCGCCAGCAGGCTGAACGCGTTCGGGACGCGGCCGTCCCAGGCGGCGGCGTCGATGCCGTCGGGGCGCCAGAACGGGTCGGGGTGCTCCTCGAGGTGCTCGATCTCGAACCCGCCGCGCAGGCAGTCCATGACGGTCTCGGCGAGCGTGCGCTGCCGCTCCACCGCCCCGTGGCCGGGGAACGTGTCGTTGACGTGCGACGCCTCGAAGTACCCCCGGTCAGGGCGCACGCGGAGCTCGTCGGCGTCCCACGCCCACAGCGGCACCAGCGGGTGGGTCTCGTAGACGTAGAACCGCCCGCCCGGCCGCAGCAGGCGGCGCACCTCGGCGAGGAAGGCGGGCAGGTCCGCGACCCAGATGAGCGCGCCCTTGCCGGTGTAGACGAGGTCGGCGCACGCGTCGTCGAGGCCGCTGTCCGGCAGCGTCGCGCGGGTGTACCGGCAGGGCACGCCGAGCTCGTCGGCCCGGCGCTGCGCGCTCTCCACCGGCGCCGGGCTGTAGTCCAGGCCGTGCACGGACAGCGCGCCCAGCCGCGCCAGGGCGACGTCGTCCAGGCCGTGGCCGCTCATCGGGTGCACGACGTCGGCGCCCCGGACCAGCTCCCCGATCGCGGCGACCTCCGCGGGCAGCAGCCGGGCGGTCCTGGCCTGCGCGAGGTGCTCGTCGTACTCGTCGGTGTACTTGCGCGAGGCGACGGCCCACGCGGCCCGGGTGTCGTCGTCGACGGAGTCCATGCGGGGCAGCCTGGCACGGCCGACCGCCGCCACGCGCCGGTTTTTCCGAGGTGGCGGGGCCACGCCCGTAGGGCTTCCGTCAGGGTGCGCCCCGGCGCCGTATGGATCCCGTGAGGACGGGGTACACGGGCTTCCGGCGGGTGTTGCATCGTCGTCGGCACCCGGGAAGGGCGCCCGGCCCGACCCTCTCCGGAGGCCGGCCGTCGGAATCGAAGTGGGGACGTGCTGGTGCTTGACGTCGTCTACGTGCTGGGCGTGATCGCCCTGTTCGCGCTGGTCGCCGGGATCGGGAAGGCGGTGGAGAAGCTGTGATCGTCGTCGAGCTCCTCGCCGCCGCTCTCGGCGTGGCCGCGCTGGTCTACCTCGTGGTGGCCCTCGTGAAGCCGGAGAAGTTCTGATGGGCTGGGTCGGGGCGGTCCTCGCGCTCGGGACCGTCGCCCTCGTCCTCGCGGTCGTCCACCGGTCGTTCGGCGACTACATGGCGACCGTGTACACCACCCCTCGCGACTGGCGCGTCGAGCGGGGCCTGTACCGGCTGCTGGGCGTCGACCCGCGCTCCGGGCAGACGTGGCAGGCGTACGCGCGCGGCGTCCTGACCTTCTCCCTCGTCGGGCTGCTGCTCGTCTACGCCCTGCAGCGCACGCAGCAGTGGCTGCCGTACTCGCTGGGGCTGCCCGCCGTCGCGCCGGACCTGTCGTTCAACACGGCCGCGTCGTTCGTGGGGAACACGAACTGGCAGTCGTACTCGCCCGAGCAGACCGTCGGCTACACGGTGCAGCTCGCCGGGCTCGCGGTGCAGAACTTCGTCTCCGCGGCGGTCGGCATGGCCGTCGCCGTGGCGCTGGTGCGCGGGTTCGCGCACCGCCGCACGGGGACGATCGGCAACTTCTGGGTCGACCTGGTCCGGGGCTCGCTGCGCATCCTGCTGCCGCTCTCGGTGGTGGGCGCGGTGGTGCTGATGATCGGTGGCGTCGTGCAGAACTTCGACGGCTTCACCGACGTCACGACCGTGGCCGGCGGCGCGCAGAGCATCCCCGGCGGGCCGGTGGCGTCGCAGGAGGCCATCAAGCTGCTCGGCACCAACGGCGGCGGGTTCTTCAACGCGAACTCGGCCCACCCGTTCGAGAACCCGACGGCGTGGACGAACGTCGTCGAGGTGCTCCTCATGCTGGCCGTCCCGTTCTCGCTGCCGCGCACGTTCGGCCGGATGGTGGGCGACCTGCGGCAGGGGTACGCGATCCTCGCGGCGATGGGCGTGATCTTCGTGGCGTCGTTCGCCGCGCTGACGGCGCTCGAGTCCGCCGGGAGCGGCACCGCCCCGCAGCTCGCGGGCGGCGCCATGGAGGGCAAGGAGGCGCGGTTCGGCATCGTCGGGACCACGCTCTTCGCGACCACCAGCACGACGACGTCGACCGGCGCCGTGAACGCGATGCACGACTCGTTCACCGCGCTGGGCGGGATGATCCCGATGCTCAACATGATGCTCGGCGAGGTCGCGCCCGGCGGCGTCGGGTCGGGCCTCTACGGCATGCTCGTGCTGGCCGTCATCGCGGTGTTCGTCGCCGGCCTGCTGGTGGGCCGCACGCCCGAGTACCTGGGCAAGAAGATCGGGCCCCGCGAGATCAAGCTCGCCAGCCTCTACATCCTCGTCACCCCGACGCTCGTGCTGGCGGGCACCGCGCTCAGCTTCGCGATCCCGGCGGTGCGCGAGAGCGTCGTCTCGACGACGATCTGGAACCCGGGTGTGCACGGCATGTCCGAGGTCCTGTACGCCTTCACGTCCGCGGCCAACAACAACGGCTCGGCCTTCGCCGGCATCACGGCGAACACGCCCTGGATGAACACGGCGCTCGGCGTCGCGATCCTGCTCGGGCGCTTCGTGCCGATCGTGCTCGTGCTTGCCCTGGCCGGGTCGCTCGCCCGGCAGGACAAGGTGCCCGCCACCGCGGGGACGCTGCCCACGCACCGCCCGCAGTTCGTCGGGCTGCTCGTCGGGGTCGTCGTCATCCTCACCGCGCTCACCTACTTCCCCGTTCTCGCGCTGGGTCCCCTGGCGGAAGGGCTCGTGTAACTCATGACCACCCTGATCGATACCCCGTCGTCCCCCGCTCCCTCGTCACCGGAGGCCGCCCGCACGCCGGGCGGGGTCTTCACCTGGGCCCAGGTGCGGGCCGCCCTGCCGGGCGCGTTCCGCAAGCTCGACCCGCGCCAGATGTGGCGCAACCCCGTGATGTTCGTCGTGTGGGTCGGCGCTGCGCTGACCACCGTGCTCGCCGTCGTCGAGCCGTTCCTCGGCGGGCCCGTGACCTCGGGCGGCACCGTCGTCCCCGGCTCGTTCACGGCCGTGATCGCGCTGTTCCTCTGGCTCACCGTCGTGTTCGCGAACCTCGCCGAGTCGGTCGCGGAGGGCCGCGGCAAGGCCCAGGCGGACACGCTCCGCCAGACCCGCACGGCCACGGTCGCGCACCGCGTCGCCGCCTACGACGACGCGGCCGACCCCGAGGCCCTGCACGCCGCGCTCGCCGACGTGTCGTCGGCCGACCTGGACCTCGGCGACGTCGTCGTGGTCGCCGCCGGCGACCTCGTGCCGGGCGACGGCGAGATCGTGCGGGGCATCGCGTCCGTGGACGAGTCCGCCATCACCGGCGAGTCCGCGCCCGTGATCCGCGAGTCGGGGGGCGACCGGTCCGCCGTCACCGGCGGCACGCGGGTGCTGTCCGACCGGATCGTCGTGCGCATCACCTCGAAGCCGGGCGAGACGTTCGTCGACCGGATGATCGCGCTCGTCGAGGGCGCCAGCCGGCAGAAGACGCCGAACGAGATCGCGCTGAGCATCCTGCTCGCGTCGCTGTCGATCGTGTTCGTCGTCGTCGCGCTCACCCTGAACCCGATCGCGTCGTACGCGGCGAGCCCGGTGAGCGTGGCCGTGCTGGTGGCGCTGCTGGTCTGCCTCATCCCGACGACGATCGGCGCGCTGCTCTCGGCGATCGGCATCGCCGGGATGGACCGCCTCGTGCAGCGCAACGTGCTCGCGATGTCCGGCCGCGCCGTCGAGGCCGCCGGCGACGTCACGACGCTGCTCCTCGACAAGACCGGCACCATCACCTACGGCAACCGGCAGGCGAGCGAGTTCCTGCCGCTGGCCGGCGTCGACGCCCGCGACCTGGTGCGCGCCGCCGCCCTGTCGTCCCTCGCGGACCCGACGCCGGAGGGCGCGTCGATCGTGGCGCTCGCCGTCCGGGCCGGGGTGGACGTGGGGAGCCACGAGAGCACCGCGGTGCCCGGCGAGGTCGTGCCGTTCACCGCGCAGACCCGCATGTCCGGCCTCGACGAGCCGGACGGCACGCAGATCCGCAAGGGCGCCGGCAGCGCGGTCATGGCCTGGCTCGCCGGCGGCGGCGCCCCCGCCGCCCCGGTGGTCGCGGAGGTGGAGGACGCCGTCGAACGGGTCGCACGGTCCGGCGGCACGCCGCTGGTCGTGGCGGTCCGGGCGCCGGGCGGGGCCGGGCGCGTGCTCGGCGTCGTGCACCTCAAGGACGTCGTCAAGGAGGGCATCGCGGACCGGTTCGCCGAGCTGCGCGCCATGGGCATCCGCACCGTGATGGTCACCGGCGACAACCCGCTGACCGCCGCGGCCATCGCCGCCGAGGCCGGCGTCGACGACTACCTCGCCGAGGCCACGCCGGAGGACAAGCTGGAGCTCATCCGGCGCGAGCAGGAGGGCGGCAGCCTCGTCGCGATGACGGGGGACGGCACCAACGACGCCCCCGCCCTCGCGCAGGCCGACGTCGGCGTCGCGATGAACTCGGGCACGTCGGCAGCGAAGGAGGCCGGCAACATGGTCGACCTCGACTCCGACCCCACCAAGCTCATCGACGTCGTCCGCATCGGCAAGCAGCTGCTCATCACCCGCGGCGCGCTGACGACCTTCTCCATCGCGAACGACATCGCCAAGTACTTCGCGATCATCCCCGCGATGTTCATGGGCGTGTTCCCCGGCCTCGAGGCGCTCAACGTCATGGGCCTGAGCTCGCCGTCGTCCGCCGTGGTCTCCGCGATCGTGTTCAACGCGCTCGTCATCGTGCTGCTCATCCCGCTGTCCCTGCGCGGCGTGCGGTACCGGCCAATGGACGCGTCGAAGACCCTCGGGCGCAACCTCCTGGTCTTCGGCCTCGGCGGCATCGTCGCGCCGTTCGTCGGCATCTGGCTCATCGACCTCGTCGTCCGCCTCGTCCCCGGGTTCTGAACAGCACAGTGTTCTGAGCAGAGCAGGAAGAAGGAACAGCACCATGAACGCCACCACCCGCAGCACCGGCCGCACCCTCGGGGTCGCGGTCCGGGCGATGATCGTCCTCACCCTGCTGCTCGGCGTCGGCTACACGGCGGCGATCACCGGCGTCGGGCAGCTCGTGCTGCCGGCGCAGGCCGACGGCTCGCTCGTGCACGACGGCGACGGCACCGTCGTCGGGTCGGCCCTGATCGGCCAGGGCTTCACGGACGCGGAAGGGGCGCCCCTGCCGCAGTACGTCCAGCCGCGGCCGTCGGCCGCGGGCGACGGCTGGGACGGCGCCGCGTCGTCCGGGTCGAACCTCGGCCCCGAGAACCCCGACCTCGTCGCCGCGATCGGGGAGCGGCGCGCGGCCGTGGCCGCGCTCGAGGGCGTGGACCCGGCGGACGTCCCGGCGGACGCCGTCACCGCGTCCGGGTCCGGGCTGGACCCGCACATCAGCCCCGAGTACGCCGACCTCCAGGTCGCGCGGGTCGCCGCCGCCCGCGGTCTGTCCGAAAAGGAGGTCTCGGACCTCGTCGCGAGGCACACTGAGGGTCGCGCCCTGGGATACCTCGGGGAGCCCGTGGTCGACGTGCTGGAGCTCAACGTGGCCCTCGACGAGAGCACGGCCGAGCTCGGGAGGTGAGCATGGGTCGCGGCAGGTTGCGCGTCCTCCTCGGCGCGGCGCCGGGCGTGGGGAAGACCTACGCCATGCTCGAGGAGGGCAAGCGGCTGCGCGACGACGGCCGGGACGTCGTGGTCGCGCTCGTGGAGACGCACGGGCGCGCCGCGACGGCCGCGATGGCGGCGGGCCTGGAGGTCGTGCCGCGCGCGTCGGTCGTGCACCGCGGCGTCGAGCTCACCGACCTGGACCTCGACGCCGTCCTCGCGCGGCGGCCGGACGTCGCGCTGGTCGACGAGCTGGCGCACACCAACGCCCCCGGCCTGGCGCACGCGAAGCGGTGGGAGGACGTCGACGCCCTGCTCGACGCCGGCATCGACGTCCTCTCGACCGTCAACATCCAGCACATCGAGTCGCTCAACGACGTCGTCCAGAAGATCACCGGGGTGGCGCAGCAGGAGACCATCCCCGACGCCGTGCTGCGCGCCGCGGACCAGATCGAGGTCGTGGACCTCGCCCCGCAGGCGCTGCGCGACCGCCTCTCCTCCGGCGTCGTCTACCCGGCCGAACGCGTGGACGCCGCGCTGTCGAACTACTTCCGCCTCGGGAACCTCACCGCGCTGCGCGAGCTCGCCCTGCTGTGGCTGGCCGACGAGGTCGACGCGGCGCTGCAGCACTACCGCACCGAGCACGGCATCGACTCCACGTGGGAGGCCCGCGAACGCGTGGTCGTGACGCTCACCGGCGGGCCCGAGGGCGAGACGCTCCTGCGGCGCGGGGCACGGATCGCGGCGCGGTCGGCCGGCGGCGACCTGCTCGCCGTCCACGTCACCAGCCAGGACGGGCTGCGCGGCGCGACCCCGGGCGCGCTCGCCCGGCAGCGGATGCTCGTCGAGGAGCTCGGCGGCACCTACCACCAGGTGGTGGGCGACGACGTCCCCACGGCGCTCGTGGAGTTCGCGCGCGGCGTCAACGCGACGCAGCTCGTCATCGGCGTCTCCCGCCGCGGCCGCCTCGCCGCCGCCCTCAGCGGGCCCGGCATCGGCGCGACCGTGACGCGCGAGGCCGGCAACATCGACGTCCACATCGTCAACCACGCCGCCGCGGGCGGTCGCACCCGGCTGCCGCGGATGGGCGGCGCCCTGTCGGCGAAGCGCCGCCTGGCCGGCTTCCTGCTCGCCGTCCTGGGCGGGCCCTTGCTGACGTGGGGGCTCGTGTCGGTCCGCAGCGAGGAGTCGATCGTCTCCGACGTGCTGTCGTACCAGCTCCTGGTCGTCGTGGTGGCGCTGATCGGCGGGGCGGGGCCCGCGGTCTATGCCGCGATCCTGTCCGGGGTCACGCTCGACTTCTTCTTCGTGGAGCCGATCCACACCATCACCGTGGGCGAGCCGCTGCACGTCGTCGCCCTCGTCCTCTACGTCGTCACGGCCGTGCTCGTGAGCGTCGTCGTGGACCGCGCCGCCCGCACCACGCGCGCCGCCCACCGGGCCGCCGCCGAGTCGGAGGTGCTGGCGACGGTCGCCGGCAGCGTGCTGCGCGGGCAGGACGCCGTGCAGGCGCTGGTGAGCCGGGCGCGGGAGGCGTTCGGTCTCACCGGGGCCCGCCTCGTCGCCGGCGGCGCGGTGCTGGCCGCGGACGGCGGGGACGACCCCACGGGCCCGCGCACGACGATCGACGTCGGCGACCGCGCCGTCCTCGAGCTGTCCGGGGGCGACCTCGCGGCCTCCGAGCGCCGCCTCCTGAACGTCATCGCGGTCCAGCTGCAGGCCGCGCTGGAGCGCAGCGACCTGGCCGAGGTGGCGAGCGAGGTGGACCAGCTCACCGAGTCCGACCGCGTGCGCAGCGCCCTGCTGTCCGCGCTGAGCCACGACCTGCGCCGCCCGCTGAGCTCCGCCGCCGCCGCCGTGAGCGGGCTGCGCTCCGCCCGCGGCGCGCTGAGCGAGGCGGACCGGGACGAGCTGCTGGTGACGGCCGACGAGAGCCTCACCGCGCTGGCCACCCTGATCACCGACCTGCTCGACGTGAGCCGCCTGGAGGCGGGCGTCCTCGCCGTCTCGACCGCGCCCGTCGAGACCGCCGACGTCGTGCTGCCCGCGCTCGACGAGCTCGGCGTCGGCCCCGGCGAGGTGGAGCTGGACCTCGACCTCACGGCGCCGAGCGTCGTCGCCGACTCCGTGCTGCTGCAGCGCGTGCTGGTGAACCTGCTGGCCAACGCGCTGCGGCACTCGCCCTCCGCGCGGCGGGTGCGGGTCTCGACCAGCACGTTCGCCGGCACGGTCGAGATCCGGGTGGTCGACCACGGCCCCGGCATCCCCGCCGACCGGCGCGAGGACGTGTTCGTGCCCTTCCAGCGGCTCGGCGACACCGACAACACGACCGGCCTGGGGCTCGGCCTCGCGCTGTCCAAGGGGTTCGTCGAGGGCATGGGCGGCACGCTCACCCCCGAGGACACGCCCGGCGGCGGCCTCACGATGGTGGTCGCGCTCCCGGCCGCGGTCGCCGCGCCGCAGGACCAGCCCGACCAGCTCGATCAACCCGATCAGCCCGACCAGCCCGACCAGCCGGAGGCGACCGCCCCATGAAGATCCTCATCGCCGACGACGACCCGCAGATCCTGCGCGCCCTGCGGATCACGCTCACCGCGCTGGGGTACGAGATCGTCACGGCGACCACCGGGACGCAGGCGATCGCCCGCGCCATCGACCACCGGCCCGACGTGTTCATGATCGACCTGGGCATGCCGGAGCTGGAGGGCATCGACGTCATCCACGCCGTCCGCGGCTGGTCGGACGCGCCGATCCTCGTGGTGTCGGGGCGCACCGGCGCGGCCGACAAGGTCGAGGCGCTCGACGCCGGCGCGGACGACTACGTGACGAAGCCGTTCTCCATCGAGGAGCTCCTGGCCCGGATCCGCGCCCTCACCCGCCGCGTCACGCACGAGGACTCCGACCCGGTGGTGCGGTTCGGCGACGTCACGGTGGACCTCTCCGCGCACAGCGTCACGCGCGCCCGTGACGGGCAGACGGAGCACGTGCGCCTCACGCCCACCGAGTGGCAGATGCTCGAGCGGCTGGTGCGCAACCCCGGCAAGCTCGTCACCCGCCAGACGCTCCTCACCGAGATCTGGGGGTCGGAGCACGTGACCGACACCGGGTACCTGCGGCTGTACGTGGCGCAGCTGCGCAAGAAGCTCGAGCCCGACCCCGCCGCCCCGCGCTACCTCGTCACCGAGTCCGGCATGGGCTACCGCTTCGACCCGGACGGCGGGGAGTCGTGAGGATCGGGCTCGTCCCCGTATGCGTCCCGTGAGGTCCGGGTCCCGCGGGACCGCCCCGCAGTAGACCGGAGGCATGAGCCTCACGACGCTGTTCACCACCCTGGTCCGCACCCGCCGCCCCGCGCTCGAGGGGTGGCCGGAGGGCACCGAGCTCACCGGCGACGACGTGCTCGTCGACCGCACCAGCCTGGCCCGGCTCGCCGAGCACTACCCGACGCCGCGCGTCTACGTCCCGGTGGGTGCCGACGTCACCCGGGTCGACCGCTACTGGGGCGACCCCACGGCGCGGACGGTCGTCCTCGCCCGCGTGCTGGACGCCGTCCCGCGGCTCGGGGACGACGCACGACAGGCCTGGCTCGACGCCGACCTCGGCGGGTGCGCCGTCCTGCTCGACCGGGCGCGGCTCGTGGGCCGGGCGTCCGCGGAGCCTCGGCGCCCGTTCACCGTGCACCCGGCCCCGGGCCGCGGCGGGCCGGTCGTGCTGCTGCCGCGCGACCTCCGCCGCGGCGACGTCCTCGCCGTCCCCTGCGCCGGGCTGGTCGACGCCGCCGACCTCGCCCGGTAGCCCGCCCGGAACGCGCCGGAGGCCCGGTGGGTCCTCCCCACCGGGCCTCCGTCACGTGCTGCGGGCCGTCAGGCCTTCGCGCCGGCGCCCACCGGCTCGCGGCCGGCGCCGTCCTGCGCGGTCTCGGCCTGGGCGGCGGCGTCCTGCACGTCGTCCTGCGCAGTCTCGTCCTCGTCGAACAGGTGCTCCGACGACGCGGCGCGGTACTGCTCGAGGTCGAGGATGCCCTCGCGCTTGGCGACGATGGTCGGGACCAGCGTCTGCCCGGCGACGTTCACCGCGGTGCGGCCCATGTCGAGGATCGGGTCGACGGCGAGGAGCAGGCCCACGCCCGCCAGCGGCAGGCCCAGCGTGGACAGCGTGAGGGTCAGCATGACCATCGCGCCGGTGAGGCCCGCGGTGGCGGCCGAGCCCACCACGGACACGAACGCGATGAGCAGGTAGTCGGTCAGCGACAGGTCGATGCCGAAGATCTGCGCCACGAAGATCGCGGAGATCGCCGGGTAGATCGAGGCGCAACCGTCCATCTTCGTCGTCGAGCCCAGCGGCACCGCGAACGACGCGTACTCGCTCGGCACGCCGAGGTTCCGCTCGGTGACGCGCTGCGTGACGGGCATCGTGCCCACGGACGAGCGGGAGACGAACGCGAGCTGGATCGCCGGCCACGCGCCCTTGAACCAGGCGATGACGCCGAGGCCGTTGGCCTTGAGCAGCACCGGGTAGACGACGAACAGGACCAGCGCGAGGCCCACGTAGATCGCCACGGAGAACGAGGCGAGCGAGCGCAGCGACTCCCAGCCGTAGGTGGCGACGGCGTTGCCGATGAGGCCCATCGTGCCCAGCGGCGCGAGGCGGATGATCCACCACAGCACCTTCTGCACGATGGCGAGCGCGGACTTGTTGAACGCGAGGAACGGGTCGGCCTTGGCGCCCGACTTCAGCGCGGCGATGCCGATGACCAGCGCGACGACGAGGATCTGCAGCACGTTGAAGCTGATGCCGGTCTCGGCGCTCAGCGCGCCGTCGGCCCCGGCCTCGACCGACGTCTTCGCGCCCAGGCCGAGCACGTTGGTCGGGATGAGGCCGTTGAGGAAGTCGAGCCACGTGCCGGTGCTGGACGGCTCGGCCGCCTCCGCCGTGGTGAGCGTCGTGTTGTGACCCGGCTGGAACACGAGGCCCAGGCCGATGCCGATCGCCACGGAGATCGCGGCGGTGATGGCGAACCAGAGCAGCGTCTGGCCGGCCAGGCGGGCCGCGTTGGTGACGGAGCGCAGGTTCGCGATCGACGCGACGATGGCCGTGAAGATCAGCGGCGGCACGATCGCCTTGAGCAGGGTGACGAACGACGAGCCGATGGTGTCGAGCGTCGTGGTCAGGCCGTTGGGCGTCTCGCCGTCGGCCTGCGGGCCGAGGGCCAGCGCCAGCCAGCCGAGCAGCACGCCCAGCGCGAGGCCCAGCAGGATCTGGACCGAGAACGACGGGAAGCGCAGGCCCTTGCGTTCGCGCGGCTGCGCGCCGGGGACCTTGGTTGCGGAAGACACAGGTGAACCTTTCGCCTCGGGCGCCCGAGGGCGCCTGGGTGTGGACGACGGCGGCAGGCGGTCGTCCGGATGATCAGGGGGTGCACGAGGGTGCGGGGGACGCGGGCTCGGGGCCGCGTCGTGGAGCGGCGTCGTCGGCGTCGACGACGGTCACCGTTGGGGTCAGCGACGCGGGAGGTTCACCGACACAGCGCGCTGGCGACGCGACGGAAGTCGACGTCGAGACGCGCGGTGAGGTCGGTCCTCGCGGGGACGCTGACGGTCACGGGAGCTCCATGCACGATCGAAGGTGGCCGGATCCGGCGATCGAATGATCGACGTGATCGAACGTAGGTATCGAACCCACGAATGCCAGACCATAGCAGCGGGATACCACGATGCCCAGGGGGTCCCCCGGGTGTGTGAGGCACCTCATGGGAGTCGTACGGTCGGCAGGTGACCTCCGCTCCCCTGCCCCCCGACCCGCTCTGGCCGCGCGCCGGCTCCTGGCCTGCACCGTCGCCCGGGGCCCCTGCCGACCTGGCCCTGATCGGCGTCCCCACCTGGCGCACGTCGCTGTCGCCGACCGGTGCTCACGCCACGCCCGCCGCCGTGCGCGCCGCGCTGCGCCGGTACAGCCCCGCGCTGAGCCGTGGCGCCGACGGCGCGCCCGTCGACCTGGGCGAGCCGGCCGTCGTCGACCACGGCGACGTCGACGAGCCGGACGGGCCGGACGGCGAGGCCCGCGCGCGAGCCGCGGTGGGGGCGGCGCTGGCGGGGGCGCGCGCCGTCGTCGCGCTGGGCGGGGACAACGCGCTCACGGTCCCGGTGGCCCTCGGCGCCTGGGGGGACGACGTCGCGACCGCCGGCCTGGTCACCGTCGACGCGCACTACGACCTGCGCGACGGCGTCTCCAACGGCTCGCCCGTACGGCGGCTGATCGAGGCCGGCCTGGACCCCGCGCGCGTCGTGCAGATCGGCATCGCGGACTTCGCCAACTCGGCGGCCTACGCCCGCCGGGCGCGCGACCTGGGCATCACGGTCGTGACGCTCGACGAGGTCCGTCGGCAGGTCCACGAGCGAGGTCCCGGCGGGCCGGGCGACGTCGTCCGCGCGGCCCTGGACGTCGCAGGCGCCGCGGGCGGGCCGGTGCACCTGGACGTCGACGTGGACGTCTGCGACCGCTCCGTCGCCCCCGGCTGCCCCGCGTCCGTGCCGGGCGGGCTGGCGGCCTGGGAGCTGCGCGCCCTCGTCCGCGCGGCCGCCACCGACCCGCGCGTCCGCTCCGTCGACCTCGCCGAGGTGGACGCGACCGCCGACGCCCCCGACGGCCGCACCGTCCGCCTCGCCGCCCTCTGCGTGCTGGAGGTGCTCGCGGGCCTCGCCCTCCGCGAGGTAGTACCGAACCCCGCGAAGTAGTACCAATCCTGCCGAGGCAGGACGGACAAAAACCGCACATCCCTCAGATCCTGAGGGCAGGGCGCTACCTCGCGGATTCTCGTACTACCTCGCGGAGGTGCGTACTACCTCGGCAGGACTGGTGCTACCTCGCGGGGTGGCCGTCCTTCCACACCGCGTGCACGAGCGGGACGCCGGGACGGTAGGCGAGGTGCGTGCGGGACGGGGCGTCGAGGACGACGACGTCGGCGCGGGCGCCGGGCGCGAGGTGCCCGACGTCGTCGCGACGCAGCGCACGGGCGCCGCCCGCGGTCGCGGCCCAGACGGCCTCGGCGACGGTCATGCCCGTCTCCCGCACCGCGAGCGCCACCATGAGCGGCATCGAGCTCGTGTACGACGAGCCGGGGTTGCAGTCGCTGGCCAGCGCGACGACGGCGCCCGCGTCGAGCAGGCGGCGCGCGTCGGGGTACGGCTGCCGGGTGGAGAACTCGACGCCGGGCAGCAGCGTCGCGACGGTTCCCTGCGCTTCCCCACCCCACGACGCCGCGAGCGCCGCGACGTCGTCGTCGGACAGGTAGGTGCAGTGGTCGACGGCGGCGGCGCCGAGGTCGACGGCGAGGCGCACGCCCTCGCCCGGCCCGAGCTGGTTCGCGTGCACGCGGACGCCCAGCCCGGCGGCGGCGCCCGCCTCCAGCACGCGGCGCGACTGCTCCGGGGTGAACGCGCCGGTCTCGCAGAACACGTCCACCCAGCGCGCGTGCGGGGCGCACGCGGCGAGCATGTCGCCGACGACGAGGTCGACGTAGCCGTCCGGGTCGTCGGAGAACTCGGGCGGCACCACGTGCGCGCCGAGGAACGTCACCTCGTCGGTGACCTCCCGGGCGAGGCGCACGGCCCGCTCCTCGTCGGGGACGCTCAGCCCGTAGCCGCTCTTGGTCTCGAGGGTCGTGGTGCCCTGCGCGAGCGCCTGGTCGACGTGCCGGCGCAGCACCGCCCGCAGCTCGTCGTCCGACGCCGCGCGCGTGGCCGCGACCGTGGTGCGGATCCCGCCGGCCGCGTACGGACGGCCGGCCATGCGCGCCTCGAACTCCGCCGACCGGTCGCCGGCGAACACCAGGTGGCTGTGCGAGTCCACGAAGCCGGGCACGACCGCGCGCCCCTCGACGCCGACGACGCGGTCGGGCGCACGCCCCAGCGCCGCCTCGACGCCGTCGGCGCACGCGCTCTCCGGGCCCGCCCAGGCCACGCGCCCGCCGTCGAGCAGCAGCGCGGCGTCCCGGATCACGCCCGTCGGGTCGTCCACCGGGTCGACGCCGACGGCCTCGGGGGCGTTCGTCGTGAGCTCGCCGATCCCCAGGATCAGCGTGGCCGGGTGCGAACCGCCCGGGTGCTCCACCTCGCGCATGCCTACGACTCTCGCATCGGCACGCGGAGCCCGCCCCGCGACGCCGCGGCCGCGGCGTCGTCGTACCCGGCGTCGACGTGCCGCAGGACGCCGAGCCCCGGGTCGTTGGACAGCACGCGCGCCAGCTTCTGCGCCGCCAGGTCGGTGCCGTCCGCGACGGACACCTGCCCGGCGTGGATGGACCGCCCCATCCCGACGCCGCCGCCGTGGTGCAGCGACACCCAGGTGGCGCCGGACGACGCGGCGGTGAGCGCGTTGAGCAGCGGCCAGTCGGCGATGGCGTCGGAGCCGTCGGCCATGCCCTCGGTCTCCCGGTACGGGGAGGCGACGGAGCCGGAGTCGAGGTGGTCGCGGCCGATGACGACCGGCGCGCTCACCTCCCCGGACGCGACGAGGTCGTTGAACGCCAGCCCCGCACGGTCGCGCTCGCCGTGGCCGAGCCAGCAGATGCGGGCCGGCAGGCCCTGGAACGCGACGCGCTCCTGGGCGGCGCGGATCCAGCGGTGCAGGTGGTCGTCGTCGGGGAAGAGGTCGAGGACGGCCTTGTCGGTGGCGGCGATGTCACGCGCGTCGCCGGACAGCGCGGCCCAGCGGAACGGGCCCTTGCCCTGCGCGAACAGCGGCCGGATGTAGGCGGGGACGAAGCCCGG
Organism: Isoptericola sp. NPDC056134; assembly: GCF_042264825.1. Taxonomy (NCBI): domain Bacteria; kingdom Bacillati; phylum Actinomycetota; class Actinomycetes; order Micrococcales; family Promicromonosporaceae; genus Isoptericola; species Isoptericola sp. NPDC056134. Next base: position 41,157 of record NZ_JBHJVM010000022.1, on the reverse strand, counting down.
GAAGTCGAACGCCCGGTCGAAGCCGCCGCGGCGCGCCTCGTCGCGGATCGAGTTGCCGTAGTCGAACACCTCCGCGCCCGCGTCGAGGAAGCCGACCATGCCCTCCACGTGCCGGGCCATCGACTCGCGCGCCCGGTCGGTGAACTCCTCCGGCTTGGCGTCCGCGTAGTCGTGCCACTCGTCGACGGAGACCCCCACCGGCAGGTACGACAGCGGGTCGTGCGCCGACGTCTGGTCCGTGACGACGTCCACCGCCACGCCCCGACGCAGCAGCTCCGGCACGACCTCCGCGCTGTTCCCCTCGACGCCCACCGACAGCGCCCGGCGCCCCGCCTTCGCCGCCTCGACCCGCCGGACGGCGTCGTCCAGGTCGTCGGCCACCTCGTCGAGGTAGCGCTCGCGCACGCGCCGCTCCAGGCGCGACCGGTCGACGTCGACCACGAGGCACACGCCGCCGTTGAGCGTGACGGCCAGCGGCTGCGCGCCGCCCATGCCGCCGCACCCGCCGGTCAGCGTGATTGTCCCCGCGAGCGTGCCGCCGAACCGCTTGGCGGCGACGGCCGCGAGCGTCTCGTACGTGCCCTGGAGGATGCCCTGCGCGCCGATGTAGATCCACGACCCGGCCGTCATCTGGCCGTACATCGTGAGGCCCTGCGCCTCGAGCTTCCGGAACTCCGGCCACGTGGCCCAGTCGCCCACGAGGTTGCTGTTGGCGAGGAGCACGCGCGGCGCCCACTCGTGCGTGCGCAGCACGCCCACCGGCTTCCCGGACTGGACGAGCAGCGTCTCGTCGTCGGCCAGCGTCGTGAGGGTGCGGACGATGGCGTGGTAGCTCGGCCAGTCGCGCGCCGCCCGGCCGGTGCCGCCGTAGACGACCAGGTCGTCGGGGCGCTCCGCCACCTCCGGGTCGAGGTTGTTCATGAGCATCCGCAGCGGCGCCTCGGTCTGCCAGCTGCGGGCGGTGAGCGTCGTGCCGCGCGGCGCGCGCACGGGGACGGGGGTCCCCCGGTCGTAGGACATGGCGTGGGACATCGTCGTCTCCTTCGGGAGCGGCTCGGGGGTTCGGGAGGGTCAGCGGAGCGGGCCGACGGCGGCGCTCGCGGCGGCGACGACCTCGCCGTCGGCCACGAGCCGCGTCACGGCGTCGATCTCGGGGGCGAGGAACCGGTCCGGCCCGGGGCCGGGGACGGCGGCGCGCAGCAGCGCGTGGACGGCGCCGGTGCCGGCGGCGGGCGACAGGCCCGTCGCGGGGGTGCAGCGCAGGTCGAGGGCCCGGGCGGCGGTCATGAGCTCGACGGCGAGCACGCGGCCCAGTCCGTCGACGGCGCGGCGCAGCTTGCGTGCGCCGGCCCAGCCCATGGACACGTGGTCCTCCTGCATCGCGGACGACGGGATGGAGTCGACGCTCGCCGGCGCGGCCAGCCGCTTGAGCTCCGAGACGATCCCGGCGGCCGTGTACTGGGCGATCATCAGGCCGGAGTCGACGCCCGGGTCGTCGGCGAGGAACGCCGGCAGGCCCTCGTTGCGCGCGACGTCGAGGAACCGGTCGGTGCGCCGCTCGCTCATGCTCGCCACGTCGGCCACGGCGATCGCGAGGAAGTCGAGCACGTACGCGACGGGCGCGCCGTGGAAGTTGCCGTTCGACTCGACCCGGCCGTCCACCGTGACGACGGGGTTGTCGATCGCCGACGCGAGCTCACGCCCCGCGACCGACGTCGCGTGCTCGACGGTGTCCCGCGCGGCCCCGTGCACCTGCGGCGCGCAGCGCAGCGAGTACGCGTCCTGCACGCGGGTGCACTCCGGGCGGCCGTCGGCGTCGAAGGTCCGGTGGCTCGCCACGACCGGCGACCCGGCGAGCAGCGCCCGCAGGTTCGCGGCCGACGCCGCCTGCCCCGGGTGCGGCCGCATGCCGACCAGGTCCTCGGCGAACGGCGCGTCCGAGCCGAGCAGCGCCTCGACGCTCGACGCCGCGGCGACGTCCGCCGTCGCGAGCAGGCGGTGCAGGTCGTCCAGCGCGAGGCACAGCATCCCGAGCATGCCGTCGGTGCCGTTGATGAGGGCCAGGCCCTCCTTCTCGCGCAGCTCCAGCGGCGCGATGCCGGCCGCCGCGAGCGCCTCGGCGGCGTCGACGAGGTCGCCGACGGCGCCCCCCGATACCGTCACACGCACCGGGCCCTCCCCCAGCGCGGCGAGCGCCACGTGCGCCAGCGGCGCCAGGTCGCCGGAGCACCCGAGCGACCCGTACTCGTGCACGACCGGCGTGATGCCGGCGTTGAGCATCGCCGCGTACGTCTCCGCGACCACCGGGCGGGCGCCCGTGCGGCCGGTGGCGAGCGTCGCGAGCCGCAGCAGCTGGAGCGCGCGCACCACCTCGCGCTCCACCTCGGGGCCGCTGCCCGCGCCGTGCGAGCGCACCAGCCCGAGCTGCAGCTGCGCCCGCTTGTCGGTGGGGATGTGGCGGCGGGCGAGGGCGCCGAAGCCGGTGGAGACGCCGTAGTGCGGGCGGGCGTCGTCGGCGAGGTCCTCGACGACGGCGCGGCTCGCGGCCATCCCGGCCAGGGCGCGGCCGGTGAGGTGGACCTGCGCGCCGTGGCGGGCGACCGCGACGACGGCGTCGACGGTCAGCGGGTCGCCGCCGACCTCGACGACACGGTTCTCGGCGACGGCGCGAGTGGTGGTGACGGTCATGCCGCCAGCACACACCGTCCGCGGCGCGCTGGACACGGGTCCCGACGAGGTTCAGTCTGGGATCCCAGACACGACGACCGCGCGCGAAGGGGGCCCGATGGCGGACGTCCCGGCGGCGCGCAGCACGCTGCGGGTGCTGACCTACCTGGCCGCGCAGGCGGGCCCGGTCCCGGCGGCAGCGGTCGCGCAGCACCTGGGCCTGCCGCGGTCCACCGTCTACCACCTGCTGTCCGTGCTGGTGGACGAGGGCTTCGTGACGCACCTGCCGGAGGAGCACCGCTACGGGCTGGGGACGGCGTCGCTGTCGCTCGGGTCGGCGTACGCGCGGCAGGCGCCGCTCGCCCGGCTGGCGCGCCCCGTCGTCGCGCGGCTGGTCGAGACGACGGGCGAGAGCGCGCACCTCGCCGTGCTGCACGGCCGCGAGGTGCTGTACCTCGTGGAGCAGCGCGCGCCGCACCGGCCGAGCCTCGTGACCGACGTCGACGTCCGCCTGCCCAGCCACCTCACCGCCAGCGGCCGCGCGGTGCTGGCCCTGCTGCCGGCCCCGCAGGTGCGGGCGCTGTTCCCGTCGGCCGCGGCGCTCGCCGACCGCACCGGCGTCGGCCCGCGCACGCTGCGCGACCTGCGCGAGGTGCTGCGCGACACCCGCCGTCGCGGCCACGCCACCGAGGACGGCGAGGTCACGACCGGCCTCGCGTCCGTCGCGCACGCCGCCCTCGACCACACCGGCCGCCCGGTGGCGGGCGTGGCGCTGACGTTCTGGTCCGACGACGTCGACGCCGCGCGTCGCGACGACCTCGCCGCCGCGGCCGGTCGCGCCGCCGCCGAGATCAGCCGCCGGCTGGGCGCCCGCTGACCCCGCCGCGCGCATCGAGCGCGGGTCAGTCGAGCCACTCCTGCGCGGCGGCGACGAGCGTCGCGACGCCGAGGTCCAGCGTCGGCTCGGGCTCGGGCGCGAAGAACGGCGAGTGGTTGGACGCGACGCCCTCGGGGAGCCTGCCGGCCGTCAGGTCGACGCCGGCGAACCGGGCCGGGTCGAAGCCGCCGAGGAACCAGTACACGAGCGGCGCACCGGCGTCGGTGGCGAGCTCGCCGACGTCCTCCGACGCCGCCATCGGCGGCAGGGTCAGGACGGCGGGCCGGCCGCCGGCCGACTCGATCAGGCCCCGCTGCCCCTCCAGCGCGGCGGCCAGCACCGGGCGGGTGCGCTCGGTCGCCGCCGGGTCGTTGACCATGGCCGCGAAGGTGGTGATCGTCTCGACCTCGGGCGCCTCGCTGGCGCCGGACGCGACGGCCTCGGCCTCGACGATGCGGCGGATCGCACCGAGCACGCGATCGCGCACCGGCTCGGTGAAGGTCCGCACGTTGACGAGCAGCTCGGCGCGGTCCGGGATGATGTTGGGCTGGGTCCCGGCGTGGATCGCCCCGACCGTCACGACCGCCGAGTCGCTCGCCGCGATCTCGCGGGACACGACGCCCTGCAGCCGCTGCACCGTGGCCGCGGCCATGAGCACGGGGTCCACGGTGGTCTCCGGCATCGACCCGTGGCCCCCGCGCCCGTGCAGGGTGATCCGCAGCGAGTCCGTGGCCGACATCGCGACGCCCGGCGTCACGCTCACCACGCCGGCGGGCGTGGGCATGACGTGCTGGCCGAGCACGACGTCCGGCGCGCCGCCGACGGTCGCGTAGAGGCCGTCGTCGAGCATGGCCCGCGCGCCGTTGCCCAGCTCCTCCGCCGGCTGGAAGACGAGCAGCAGCGTGCCCGACCAGGCGTCCCGGCGCGCCGCGAGCTCGGCCGCGGCGCCGAGCAGGCAGGTGACGTGCACGTCGTGGCCGCAGGCGTGCATGACGCCGGTCTCCTGACCGTCGGCGGCCGTCGTGACCTGCGTCGACGCGTACGGCAGCCCGGTCCGCTCGGCGACCGGCAGCCCGTCCATGTCCGCGCGCAGCAGCACGCGCGGTCCCGCGCCGTTCGCCAGGACGCCCGCGACGCCTGTCCCGCCGATCCCCTCGTGCACGTCGTAGCCCCAGCCGCGGAGCCGGTCGGCCACGATCCGGGCCGTGCGGTGCTCGGCGAAACCGAGCTCCGGGTGGGCGTGCAGGTCGGTGTAGATCGCCGTCAGCTCGGACGTCGTCAGCGCGCTCATGGCGTCATCCTGCCGCCGCGGGGCGTCGCCGTCCTGGGCAGCCGGGACGGTCGCTGTGTGCAAGATCTCCACGGCCCTATAAGGGAATGTTCAGGTTGGCAGTGCAGAATCGTGGCCATGACGTCAGCGACGACGAGCACCACGAAGGGCAAGACGACGACCCGTCTCGCCGCGGCGAGCCTCCTCGCCCTCGCGATGATGCTCGGCGCGTGTTCCGCCCCCGCCGACGTCGAACAGTTCATCGCCGACGCGCAGAGCCAGGCCGAGGCCATCGACTCCGACCTGCAGCGCATCGAGGAGCAGGTGACCGGCATCCCCGACGAGCTCCGCACCGACGTCACGAACGCGATGGCCTCCGCCCAGGCCGCGACCGACGAGGCACGCGAGGCACTCGCGCGGGCCGAGAAGTCGCAGGACGGCGCGGTCGTCGCCCTCGAGGACGCGCAGGTGGCCCTCGAGGCGGCATCCGCCGAGGTCAAGCACGTGACGGACGAGGCGCGGGAGAACGGCTCCGACAAGGTGGCCGACCTGCTGTCCACCCTGCAGGAGCAGATCGACGCCCTGCGCGGTGAGACGGAGAACGCCGCCGCCTGACGCGGCGCGTCGGCGTCAGGGTCAGTCCGGGTCGCTCGGGTCGATCGGCAGATGGTGGTCGAGGTTGACCGTGCCGCGCCGCCAGTACCCGGAGACCTGCACCTGCTCGGCGGGGAGCCCCAGCTCGCGCCGGAGGTAGCGGCGCACGGGGACCAGGTCGTCGGCCTCGCCGAGCCCGACGAACAGCTCGTCCGGCTCCAGCCCACCCAGGGAGCGGACGGCGTCCGCGAGCTGCCCTGGGCCGTCGGTCCGGTAGAGGATCTCGACTGCCGCGCCGTCCAGCTCGCTCTCGACGTGCGCCTCGTCGACGTCGTCGCCGATCTCGACGATCGCGGTCACCGGCACGTCCGTCCCGACGGCAGCCACCCAGCGGGCGAGGGCAGGCAGGCCGGTCTCGTCGCCGGCCAGAGTCAGCCGGCCGATCCCGTCCGGCACCCCGACGCTGCCGCGCGGCCCCGCGAGGACGACCTCGGCGCCCACGGCCGCCCGGGACGCCCAGGCGGACGCCGGCCCCTCGTCGCCGTGCAGCACCCAGTCGATGTCGACCTCGGCCACCCCGTCGACCGTCCGCGTGGCCCGCACGGTGAGGTCCCGCGAGATGGAGACGACGCCGGTCGGCCGCTGCAGCCCGCCGTCCGCGGCCAGGGTGGGGGCGTGCAGCTCGCCGGTGGCCGGGTCGGGCAGGAACACCTTCACGTGGTCCTCCGGGCCGGGCGCCCGCAGCGCCGCGAGCGACGTCGGGGCGCCCGGGTCCGCGCCGTCGACGTCGCGGAACGTGGTGCGGCGCAGCGTGCCGGTCAGCTCGGTGACGGCGTGCACGCGCACGCGGCGGGGGACCAGGTCGAGGCGGGTGCGGGGTCGCGTGAACACCCGTCGATTCCACCACGACGATCAGTTCGGTACGGAGCAGATCTGTTCGGCACAGTCCCGTGCCGAACAGATCCACTCGTTGCCGAAGTGACGGTCCGGCCGGCTCAGCCGAAGAACACCCGCAGGTCGGCGACGACGTCGTCCGGCACCTCCAGCGCGGCGTAGTGGCCCCCGCGCGAGAACTCGGACCAGTGCTGGATGTTGGAGTTGTCCCGCTCGGCGAGGCTGCGGATGGTCTGGAAGTCGTCCTTGAACACGGCCACTCCGAGACGGCCGGTGCTCACGACCGGCTCCGCCCCGGTCCGCTGCTCGGAGTAGTGGTAGCGGGCGGCGTTGGCGTAGGTGTTGGTCAGCCAGTACAGGCTCGCCTGCGCCAGCACCTGGTCGGCCGAGACGAGCGCGGTGCCGTTGCCGAAGCTCTCGAACAGCTCGGAGTAGGCCAGCGTCGCCACGGGCGAGTCCGCCAGGCCTGCCGCGACGGTCTGCGGACGTGACGCGTTCATGGTGTTGTACGCGCCCACGGACTGGAACCACTGCATGTGCCCGAGCGCCGCGTACTCCTTCGGCCCGAAGCCGTCCATCTCGCCCTCGGCCCCGGAGGGGAACGAGAACAGGTGCAGCACGTGGGCGCCGAGGAACCCGTCGGGCTCGGCGACGGCGAGCTCGCGGGAGATCATCGCACCCGCGTCGCTGCCGTGGATCCCGTAGGCGCCGTACCCGAGCCCTCGCATCAGCCCGTCGTACAGGCTCGCCACCTGGGACATCGTCCAGTCCCTGCCGTTCGGGGCCGGCGCGACCGGGGTCGAGAACCCGAACCCGGGCATCGACGGCACGACGACGTCGAACGCGTCCTCGGCACGCCCGCCGTGGGCGACGGGGTCGACGAGCGGGTCGATCATGTCGAGGAAGTCGAGCACCGAGCCGGGGTAGGTGTGGGCGAGCAGCAGCGGCGTCGCGCCCGGGTGCGGCGAGCGCACGTGCAGGAAGTGGATCGTCTGCCCGTCGATCTCGGTCGTGAACTGCGGGTAGGCGTTGAGCCGTGCCTCCACGGCGCGCCAGTCGAAGGCCTTCCAGCGCTCGACCATGTCGCGCAGGTACGACTCGGGGGTGCCGTACTCCCACGAGTCGCCGGGGGCGGCCGGCGCGAAGCGGGTGCGCTCGAGGCGCTGCTGCAGGTCGTCCAGGTCGGCCTGCGGGACGTGCACGGTGAAGGGGCGGAGCTCGAGGGTGGCGGCTGTCGAGGTGGTCGTCGAGGTCATGGCGTGCTCCCGAGATCGTGGGCCGGGCGTTCTCCCCAGCTCCTGACACCCACCGTAGACAGGGTTCCGGAATACTTCTTTCCGTTATTCTGACCTCGTTCCGACGAGTTTCTGAACGCGTCTCCCCTGTCGCCCCCGGAGGCCCCGATGGGCTCTGCATCCGCACGACTTCTCGCCCTGCTGGGGCTGCTCCAGTCCCGCCCCGACTGGTCCGGCGCGGAGCTCGCCGACCGCCTCGACGTCACCGACCGCACCGTGCGCAACGACGTCGCGCGCCTGCGAGAGCTCGGCTACCCCGTGCACGCCGTGCGCGGCCCGGGCGGGCGCTACCGGCTCGGGGCGGGGGCGCGGCTCCCCCCGCTGCTGCTCGACGACGGCGAGGCGGTCGCCGTCGCCGTCGGGCTGCGCGCCGCGACCGGCACCGCGGGCTTCGAGGAGTCCGGTCAGTCCGCGCTCACCAAGCTGGAGCAGGTGCTGCCCGACCGCCTGCGGAGCCGCCTGGCCGCGATCCGCGACGCGAGCACCACGGGCCCTGAGAACACCGGCTCCAACGTCGCGGACCCGGGGATCGACTCGGGCACGCTGTCCGCCGTCGCCGACGCGATCCGCGACCACCAGGGGCTGCGAGCTCTCTACCGCGACGAGCCGGTGGAGCTCGAGCCGTACCGCCTGGTCTCGTGGCAGCGCCGCTGGTTCCTCGTCGCGCGGAGCGTCGGCCCCGCCGCAGGCCCCGGGGCCGGCGCCTGGGCACCCTTCCGCGTCGACTGGCTGCGGCTGCGCACGCCGGGCGGAAGGCGGTTCCGGCCGGAGCCGTTCCCCGGCGACTTCTCGGAGTTCGTGGTGCGCGAGGTCGCGCGCACGGGCTGGGCCGTGCACGCCCGCATCGTGGTGGACGCCCCCGCCGAGGAGGTGCTGGCCCGCATCAACCCCGCCGTCGGCACCGTCGAGCCGCTGCCCGACGGCCGCAGCGTCCTCGTCACCGGCGGCGACAGCGTCGAGGCGGTCGCCGTCTGGATCGGCATGCTCGGCCTCGACTTCCACGTCACCGAACCGCCCGAGCTGGTCGACCACCTGCGCGTGCTGGCGGCGCGCTACGCCCGCGCCGTCCCGGGCTGACGACGTGCTCGACCTGCGCCCCGCGCTGCGTCACACTGTGCCGGTGAGCGATCCGCACCAGCCCGGTCAGCCGTACCAGGAGCCGAGCCCGCAGCAGCCCCAGCCCGGATACGGCGAGCAGCCCTACCAGCAGCACGCGTACCCGCAGCAGGGCTACCCGGCCGGGCAGGGCCAGTACCCCCACGCGCCGTACCCGGCGTACCCCGCCTACGCGCCGGAGCCGCCCGGCAAGACGATGGGCATCGTCGGCTTCGTGCTCGCGTTCGTCATCGCGCCCGCCGGCATCGTGGTGTCCGCGATGGCGCTGTCGGAGTCGAAGAAGGTGGGCTACCCGAACGTCCTCGGCAAGTGGGGGCTGTGGCTGTCCATCGCGTTCACCGCGCTCTGGGTGCTGTACGTGCTGTTCATCGTGCTCGCGGTGTTCGGCGGCCTGTTCGCGTCGTTCGCCACGACCTCGACGCTCGACGGGTACGGGATGTCGGTCTGACCTGTCCGGTCACGTCAGCACGCGCACCGGCGCCCCCGCCGCCCAGGCGGCGACGTCCTCCACGGCCTGGCCGTAGAAGGTGCGGTACGTCGCCTCGGTGACGTATCCGACGTGCGGCGTGAGCACGGTGCGCGGCGCGGAGCGCAGCGGGTGGTCGGCGGGCAGCGGCTCGACGTCGTACACGTCCAGCCCGGCCCCGCCGATCCGGCCGTCGTGCAGCGCGGCGAGCAGGGCGTCCGTGTCCACGAGCGGCCCGCGCGAGGTGTTGACGAGCACGGCGGTGGGTCTCATGCGCGCCAGGTCGTCGGCGCCCACGATGCCGCGGCTGCGGTCGCTCAGCTTGTAGTGCACGGTGACGACGTCGGACGTCGCGAACAGCTCGTCCTTCGCGACGGCGCGCACCCCGGCCTCCTCGGCCGTCGCCGGGTCGAGGCGCTGGCTCCACGCGACGACGTCCATCCCGAACGCCTGACCGACGCGCGCCACGCGCGTGCCGAGTCGCCCCAGCCCGACGACGCCCAGCCGGCGACCCTCCAGGTCTCCGCCCACGGTGTGCTGCCACCCGCCGTCGCGCATCGCCCGGTCCTCGGCGGGCACGTGCCGCAGCACCGCGAGGATCAGCGCCCACGTGAGTTCGGGCGTCGCGTTCGCCGGGGACTCCGTGCCGCACACGACGACGCCGCGCTCGCGCGCCGCGTCGAGATCGATCGCCGCGTTCTGCCGCCCGGTCGTCACCAGCAGCCGCAGGTCGGGCAGGCGGGCCAGCCGCGCCGCGGTGAACGGCGTGCGCTCCCGCATCGCGACGACGACGTCGTACCCCGCGAGCGCCGCGGCCACCGCGTCGTCGTCGGCCAGCGGGTGGTCGAGGACGTCGACCTCGGCCCCCAGGCTCGCCCAGTCCGCGAAGCGGTGGGCGACCCGCTGGTAGTCGTCCAGGACGGCGACGCGCACGATGACCTCCTCGTTCGGCCCGGCTCTCGGGCGGTGCCGACCTTACCCGCGCCACCGGGGTGGTCGGGGTACGACATCAGGCCGGCTGCGCCACGGCCAGGTTCGCCTCCCCGACGAGCTCCAGCAGCCGCGCGGCGGTGGGCTCGGCCGTCGGCGACGCGATGGCGGCGACCACCCACTCGGGCGTCCCGCGCTCGGGCAGCTCCAGCACCGCGAGGCCCGCGGCCTGCGGCTTGGTCGCGACGTGCTGCGGGACGACGGCGATGCCGAGGCCGCGCTGCACGAAGTCGAGCAGCGTGTGCACGTCGTCGACGCTCATCCGCACCCGTCGCTCGAGGTGCCGGGCGCCGAACGCGTCGTCGGCGAGCCGCCGGATGGCCCACTGCTCCCGGAAGTCGACGAAGTCGCGGTCGACGAGGTCCTCCCACGCGATCTCGGGGGCCGCGGCGAGCGGGTCGGTCGCGTGCGTGAGCAGCACGATCGGGCGGCGGCCGAGCTCGAGCCGGCGCAGGGACCCGAGGTGCTCGGTGGCCGCGACGAATGCGACGTCGAGGTCGCCCGCCCGCACCTGCGCGGTGAGCTCGCGCGAGCCGGCCTGGGTGAACTGGACGTCCACGAGCGGGTAGCGCAGGCGGAAGCGCTCGAGCAGCGGCGCCACGTCGACCACGCCGAGGCACTGCTCGGAGCCCAGCCGGAGCCGACCCGAGAGCTGCTGGCTGGCGCGCACCACCGCGTCACGGCCCGCCGACGCCTGCGCCAGCATCCGCCGGGCGAAGGGCAGCAGGGCGCGCCCGGCGTCCGTGAGGGAGACCTGGCGGGTGGTGCGCAGGAACAGCGAGGTGCCGAGCTCGCGCTCGAGGTTGCGGATCGCGGCGGACAGCCCGGACTGCGTGACCCCGCACAGGGCGGCGGCCCGTGTGAAGTGGCCCTCGTCGGCCACCGCGACGAGGTACTCCATCTGACGCAGCTCCATTGATCACTCCCAGTGCTGGAACCTATGAGGTCAAGTTGTTGGACTCATCAACGTCATCTTCCTATCGTCGGAGGCACCGACGACACAAGGAGTGCTGTGAACGCTCGCACGATCGGAAACCAGTCTGTCAGCGCGATCGGGCTCGGCGGAATGCCGATGTCCATCGAGGGCCGCCCCGACGAGGCGCGCTCGGTCGCCACGATCCACGCGGCGCTGGACGCCGGGATCACCCTGATCGACACCGCCGACGCCTATCACCTGCACGCCGACGAGGTCGGCCACAACGAGGAGCTGATCGCCCGCGCGCTGCGCTCGTGGGGCGGCGACGCGTCGAGCGTGCTGGTCGCCACCAAGGGCGGCCACCTGCGCCCCGGCGACGGGTCGTGGACGCAGGACGGCCGCCCCGAGCACCTCAGGAAGGCTGCCCGGGAGTCCGCCCGCCGCCTCGGCGTCGAGGCGATCGGGCTCTACCAGTTCCACCGGCCGGACCCCGCCGTGCCGTACGCCGAGTCGATCGGCGCGCTGGTCGAGCTGCTCGACGAGGGCGTCATCGTCCAGGCCGGCATCTCGAACGCGAGCGTCGCGCAGATCGACGAGGCGAACGACGTGCTGGGCGGGCGGCTCGCGTCCGTGCAGAACCAGTTCTCGCCCGCGTTCCGCTCCAGCCTGGCCGAGCTCGAGCACTGCGCGTCCCTCGGCGTCGCGTTCCTGCCGTGGTCGCCGCTCGGCGGGATCCGCCGGGCGGGCGAGGTCGGCACCGCGCACGCCGCGTTCGGACGCGTCGCCGAGGCCCGCGGCGTCAGCCCGCAGCAGGTGACGCTCGCGTGGGAGCTGGCGCTCGCGCCCGTCGTCGTGCCGATCCCGGGGGCGTCACGACCGGCCAGCGTCGAGGACTCCGCGCGTGCCGTCGACCTCGTCCTCACGGCCGAGGAGCTCGCCGAGCTCTCCGGCTCCTGACCCGCCGCACCACCACCGCCGACCCACCTCTCCCCCGATCGAGGAGGATTCATGCGAACCGTCCCCCTGGGCGCCACCGGCCGCCAGGTCCCGAACGTCGTGCTCGGCCTCATGCGCATCCAGCAGCTGGACGACGACGCCGTCCGCGAGCTGGTCCGCACCGGCCGCGACGCCGGCATCGACTTCGTCGACCACGCCGACGTCTACGGCGACGACCTGCACGGCTGCGAGCGCCGCTTCGCCGAAGCCATGCGTCTCACGCCGTCCGAGCGCGAGCAGCTCACCATCCAGTCCAAGGCCGGCATCGTGCGCGAGGGGCCGTACTTCGACTTCTCGTACGAGCACCTGGTCGAGTCGGTCGAGGGCTCCCTCGAAGCGCTCGGCACCGACCACCTCGACGTGCTCCTGCTGCACCGCCCCGACGCGCTCGTGGAGCCGGACGAGGTGGCGCGCGCGTTCGACCACCTCGAGTCGTCCGGCAAGGTCCGCTCGTTCGGCGTCTCCAACCACACGCCCGGCCAGATCGAGCTGCTGAAGAAGTCGGTGCGCCAGCCGATCGTCGCGAACCAGCTCCAGCTCTCGATCACGCACGCGCCGATCGTGGCGCAGGGCGTCGCGGCCAACATGGCCGGCGAGGACCAGTCGCTCACCCTCGACGGCGGCGGCATCCTCGACTACTGCCGCCTGAACGACATCACCGTGCAGGCCTGGTCGCCGTTCCAGGCCGGGTTCTTCACCGGCGTCTTCCTCGGCTCGGACGACTACCCCGAGCTCAACGCGGTGATCGACCGTCTCGCCGCGAAGTACGACGTGCCGCCCATCGCGATCGCGGTCGCGTGGATCACGCGCCACCCGGCGGGGATGCAGGTCGTGCTGGGGACGACGACGCCGGAGCGCGTCGCCGGCGCGGCGCAGGGCTCGGACCTCCCGCTCACGCGGGCCGAGTGGTACGAGCTGTTCCGGGCCGCCGGGTACCGCGTGCCCTGAGCGCCGACCGGCCGGGACCCGTCACCCCTCGACGGGTTCCGGCCGGTGCACCCCGCGCGGCCGGTAGCCGAGCTGGTCGGCCAGCCCGGCGAGGTCGGCGAGCAGCCACACGATCGCCAGCCACATCTCCGTGCCCTGCAGGCCCGGCGTCGTCGCCGGGGTACCGGCGGTCGACGGGTGCGCAGCCCGGAAGGCGAAGCCCTCGCCGGCCGACCAGCGGCGCAGCGCCTGCGCGAGCAGGCCCCGCGCCAGCTCGACGACCTCGTCGCCGCGGTGGCCGGTGCCGCGGGTGAGCCACAGCGGGTGGGCGACGTCGAGCACGTCGCACGCGTTCTGCTGCTCCGGCCGGAAGAACCGCGGGTCGCGGGCGTGCTCCAGCACGGTGTCGACCACGCGCTCCGGGAACGGCACGGGCAGCCCGAGCTGGGCGAACGTGCCCCGCGACGCCCGGTAGTAGCCGTTGACGACCTGCAGCAGCCCGTCGGGCCCGCCCGGCGTGCCCCACGTGCCCGTGCGCGGGTCCGCCCGGGTGAGCAGCCACCCGAGCAGGGACTCCTGCGCCCCCGGCGACCCGGCGACGCCGGCGCGGCGGTTCCAGTGCATCGCGGTGCCGAGGATGTCGACCCAGTGGCCGGCCGACCACGCGCCGGCGTGCCAGTCCTGCCGCTCCAGGCCGTCGATCACGTCGCCCGGGGTCGCGTCCGCCACGACGGCGACGGGGTGCGCGAAGGCGCTGCCCAGGAGGTCGAGCGCGTACCCGACGGACAGGACGTGGTAGCCGGCGGCGGGGTCGAACAGGCCCGGGCGGGGCGGCACGGGTGCGAGGTCGGCCCCGAGCTCGCCGACCATGCCCGTGGCCGGGTCCTGCCAGGACCGCAGCCGGGCGACCTGCTCCTCGGCCGGCAGCTGCGGCGGGGGACCGCCGAGCAGCAGGTCCGCGATCTCGACGGCGTCGCACTGGGCCCGGACGGTGGGCGCCGTGCCGGGGGCGTCGACGAACAGCCCGGTCGCGGGGTCCCAGCAGCGGTCGAGCAGCGACCGGGCCTGCTCGCGGGCCGTGTCGGCGAACTCGCGCACCTCTCGCGCGAGCCCACCGGCGGCCGGCGCCGCGGCGGCCTGCGGCACCCGCCAGCGGATCAGCCGCGCCGGGTTGCCACCCACGACGGCGCCCGCCGGCACGTCCTTGGTGACGACCGCCCCCGCGGCCAGCACCGCCTTGTCCCCCACGGCGACGCCGTCGAGCACGACGACGTGGGAGCCGATCCACACGTCGTCGCCGACGGTGATCCCCGCGGAGGTCAGCGGCTGGCGGTGCACCTCCGTGTCCGGGTCCGTCGAGTGGTTGAAGCCGAGCACGGACGTGTGCGAGCCGATCCGGACGGCGTCGCCGAGGCGCACGTCGCCGCGCACCACCGTGTACGGGTTGAGGGTGCAGTCGCGGCCCGCCCGCAGGCTGCCGCTGACGTACGCGCCCGCGGCGACGTAGGTGCGGTCGCCCAGCTCGAGAACCTCGTTCGTCACCGACGCCTGCTCGGACACGAAGCACCGCTCGCCGAGCACGTACCCGCGCTCGCGGCAGAGCTCCGCCTGCAGGGCGAGCTGGCGGTCGCGCCGTTCGTCGTCGGCGTCGGCCCAGAACCGCCAGGGCGTGAAGTCGAGCGCGCTCCGGTCGAGCTCGGCCGTCACCGGTTCCTGCGTGTGCGTTCGCACGGTCATCTCGACTCCTGCTCGTCGGGCTTCGTCGGCCGCCGTCGGCTCGGACGTGCACGAGTGTCGGACGGCAACCCCCCGCAGACACCGTCGTCGGCTAGAAATGAACAGACTCGAACAAGCAGTTCCGGCTCCCCAGGAGGCATCGGTGGCACCCACGCCCGGCCCGGAGCTGAGCACGGCGCGGCGCGAGCACATCATGCGGGAGCTGCGCACCCACGGGACCGTCGCGGTCGGCGCGCTCGCCGCCCAGCTCGGCGTGTCCGCGATGACGGTCCGGCGCGACGTGAACGCGCTGGCCGCGAAAGGGCTCCTCGTCCGCGTGCACGGCGGCGCAGCGCTGCCGGAGCCGTCCGCGGGCGTCGCCCCGGCGCCCGCGCCCGAGCCCACCGCCCGGGGCTCGCGGCTCACGATCGGCCTCGTCGTGCCGCAGCTCGACTACTACTTCCCCCGGGTCGTGGCCGGGGCGCGGGCCGCCGCGGCGCGCGCCGGGGTCCGGCTCGTCATCCGCACCACGGCCTACGACCCCGACGAGGACCGTCACCAGTGCCGGCGGCTCGCGGAGGCGGGGGTGGACGGGCTCGTCGTGACGCCCACGCTGGACGGGCCGCTCGTCGGCGAGCTCCTGGGCTGGCTCGACCGGCTGCGCACGCCGGTGCTGCTCGCCGACCGCCGGCCGCCGGAGATCAGCCCTTTCAAGAGCCTGGAGTGGGTGGTGTCCGACCACGCGTCCGGCGCGGCGACCGCGGTGTGGCACCTGCACGCCCAGGGGCACCGGCGCATCGGGCTGCTGTCGATCGCGGGGACGACGACGTCGCGCGCCCTCGGCCACGGGTGGCACGACGCGCTGCGCACCCTGGGGATCGACCCCGACGAGCAGGTCGTCGGGCACAGCGACGGCTTCGACCGCCCGGGCCGCGCCGAACGGCTCGCGTCGACCCTGGACGAGATCCGGCGCACGGGCACCACGGCCCTGCTGCTGCACTCCGACCCGTTCGCGCTCACCTTCGCGCAGTACTGCCAGGACCACGGCGTCCGGGTGCCCGACGACCTCGCGATCGTCGCGTACGACGACGAGGTCGCCGAGCTGGGCGACCCGCCGCTCACCGCCGTCCGGCCCCCGACGTACGACGTCGGGCGGCTCGCCGTGGAGACCATGGTCGCCCGGCTCACGGAGGGCGACCGCCGCCCGACGCACCGCCTGCTGCTCGACCCGACGCTCACCGTCCGCGCGTCGAGCGTGCGCCCCCGGCGGTGACCGCGGGGCTCCGCATACGCTCCCGCAACATGACGCCTGGTGGGCTGGAGCGATGACCGTCCCCGTGCCCGCGCCCCGCTCGCGGCTCCTGCCCCTGCTGTTCGCGGCGTACCTCCTCCTGCTCGCCTGGACCGTTCTCTGGAAGCTCGACGTCCCCCGGGTCGGCGAGGCGGGCCAGCGCGTGGTCAAGCTCGTGCCGTTCGCGGCCACCGCCCACGCGGGCGCCAGCGAGCCCGTCGAGCTCGTGCTCAACCTCCTGCTCTTCCTGCCCTGCGGCGTCTACCTCGGGCTCCTCGCGCCGTCCTGGCCGTGGTGGCGGGTCGCGGGCGCTCTCGCCGGCGCGAGCGCGCTCCTCGAGACAGCGCAGTACGTCCTCGCCGTCGGGAGCTCGGACGTCACCGACGTCGTCGTCAACACCGCGGGCGGTCTCGCCGGGCTGGGCGTCGTCGTCCTCGTGCGCCGGTCGCTCCGGGCCCGGACGGCCGCGGTCGTGACGCGGTGGTGCACCGCCGGGACGGCGCTCGCGCTCCTCGCGGCGGGGCTGTTCGTCGCCTCGCCCGTGCGCCTCACCGGGCCGCCTCCGGGCGACGTCGTGGTCGGGTGTGAGGACGGCGCGGCGGGCGGGCACGAATCACCTTGCCGAGGTTGAGAGAATGGGACGTCGTGAGCACCGAGCCCAGCCCCGCACCGCAGTCGTCGTCGGACGACGGCGGTGCGCGTCGTCCCCAGGACCGGGGACACGGTCGGGGTCGCGGGCGGGGCCGAGGGCGCGGTCGCGGGCAGGGGCGCGGCCCCCGGCAGGCGGGCCCGCGCCGCGTCAGCCGCGAGCAGCTCGAGAAGGCCGCCGCGCTGCGCGCCGCCGTCGAGGTGCCACCCATCGTCTACCCCGAGCAGCTGCCGGTCTCGGCGCGCCGGGAGGACATCGCCGCCGCGATCCGCGACCACCAGGTCGTCGTCGTCGCGGGCGAGACGGGGTCCGGCAAGACGACGCAGCTGCCGAAGATCCTGCTGGAGCTCGGGCGCGGCCGGAAGGGCCAGATCGGGCACACGCAGCCGAGGCGGATCGCGGCGCGCAGCGTCGCCGAGCGCGTCGCGGAGGAGCTGTCCACCCCGCTGGGCGGCGTCGTCGGCTATCAGGTGCGGTTCACCGACGAGTCGAGCGACGAGACGCTCGTCAAGGTGATGACCGACGGCATCCTGCTGGCCCAGATCCAGCGGGACCCGGACCTGCTCGCGTACGACACGATCGTCATCGACGAGGCGCACGAGCGGTCGCTCAACATCGACTTCCTGCTCGGCTACCTGTCCCGGCTGCTGCCGCGCCGCCCGGACCTCAAGCTCGTCATCACGTCCGCGACGATCGACTCGGAGCGCTTCGCCGCCCACTTCTCGCCGTCGCACCTGGCCGAGATCGGCGGGGCGCCCGAGGCCGTCGTCGACGTGCTGCCCGACGCCGCGCCCGTCGTCGAGGTCACCGGGCGCACGTACCCCGTCGAGATCCGCTGGCGCCCCCTGTCCCCGGACACCGACCCCGACCAGCCCAAGAAGGCCAAGGGCGAGGAGAAGGACCTGGTCACGGGCATCGTCGAGGCCTGCGACGAGCTGATGCGCGAGGGCCCCGGCGACATCCTCGTGTTCCTGTCCGGCGAGCGGGAGATCCACGACGCCGCGGACGCCCTGGAGGGGCACCTCAAGGACCGCGTGCGGGACGCCAGGCGCCCCGACCACGTCGAGATCCTGCCGCTGTACTCGCGGCTGTCGGCCGCGGAGCAGCACCGCGTCTTCCAGTCGCACCCGGGCCGCCGCATCGTGCTGTCGACGAACGTCGCGGAGACGTCGCTGACGGTGCCGGGCATCCACTACGTCGTCGACCCGGGCACGGCGCGCATCTCGCGCTACTCCAAGGCGACCAAGGTGCAGCGGCTGCCGATCGAGCCGATCAGCCAGGCGTCGGCCAACCAGCGCTCCGGGCGCTCGGGCCGCGTGGCCGACGGCGTCGCGATCCGGCTCTACTCGCAGGACGACTTCGAGAACCGGCCGGAGTTCACCGAGCCGGAGATCCTGCGCACGTCGCTGGCGTCCGTGCTGCTGCAGATGATCAGCGTCGGCGTCGTGACGACTCCCGACGACGTGGCGAAGTTCCCGTTCGTCGAGCCCCCGGACACGCGGGCCGTGCGCGACGGCGTGCAGCTGCTGTCCGAGCTGGGCGCGCTGGAGACGACGGACGGCGCGACGCGCCTCACCGACGTCGGCCGCACGCTCGCGCAGCTGCCGATGGACCCGCGCCTGGCCCGCATGATCATCGAGGGCTCGAAGCGCGGCGTCGCGCGCGAGGTCGCGATCGTCGCCGCGCTGCTGTCCATCCAGGACCCGCGCGAGCGCCCTTCGGAGTCCCGCGCGCAGGCCGACCAGCTGCACGCCCGGTTCACCGACCAGTCGTCCGACTTCCTCACCGCGCTGAACCTGTGGGAGTACGTCCGCGGCCAGCAGCACGAGATGGGCTCGTCCGCGTTCCGCCGGATGTGCAAGGCCGAGTACCTCAACTTCCTGCGCATCCGCGAGTGGCAGGACGTCGTCGCGCAGCTGCGCGAGATGGCCAAGCCGCTCGGCATCGACATGTCGTTCAGGCCCCGCGCGGCGTCCTCGGTCGAGGACGAGGCGGTCGAGGTGGACCACCGCCTCACGTGGGACGACGACACCATCCACCGGTCGCTGCTGGCGGGGCTGCTCAGCCAGATCGGCATGCAGGACACCGGCGAGATCAAGGCGTCGTCGGTGGCGCACCTGCGCGGCGAGGCCCGCGCCCGCGCGCTGCGCCAGGCCGCCAAGCGCGCCCGCAACGAGTACGTCGGCGCGCGCGGCGCCCGGTTCGCGATCTTCCCCGGCTCGCCGCTGAGCAAGAAGCCGCCGGAGTGGATCATGGCCGGCGAGCTCGTCGAGACGTCCCGGCTGTGGGCGCGCGACGTCGCCCGCATCAAGCCCGAGTGGGCCGAGGAGCTCGCGGGCCCGCTCGCCAAGCACACCTACTCCGACCCGCACTGGTCCACCAAGCAGGGCGCGGCCATGGCCACGGAGAAGGTGCTGCTGTACGGCGTGCCGATCGTCGCCGACCGGCCCGTGCTCTACGCCAAGGTGGACCCGGAGGCCGCGCGCGAGATGTTCGTGCGGCACGCGCTCGTCGAGGGGCAGTGGACCACGCACCACCAGTTCTTCGCCGAGAACCGGCGCCTGCTCGCCGAGGCGGAGGAGCTCGAGGCGCGCTCGCGGCAGCGCGGGCTCGTCGCGTCGGAGGACGACCTCTTCGCCTTCTACGACGAGCGCGTGCCCGACGACGTCGTCAGCGCCGCCCACTTCGACCGCTGGTGGCGCACGGCGCAGCGCGAGACGCCGGACCTGCTGACGTTCACGCTCGACCAGCTGGTCGACGCCGACGCCGTGGACACGTCCGAGTTCCCGGAGACCTGGACGCAGGGCGAGGTCACGTTGCCGCTGACGTACCAGTTCCAGCCCGGCGCGGCGGCCGACGGCGTCACCGTGCACGTCCCGCTGTCGATCCTCAACCGGGTCGCCCCCGACGGCTTCGACTGGATGGTGCCGGGCCTGCTCGACGAGCTGTGCGTCGCCACCATCAAGTCCCTGCCCAAGGCCGTGCGCGTGCAGCTCGTCCCCGCGCCGGACGTCGGCCGCGCCGTTGCCGGCTGGCTGCGCGCGAACACGCCGTCGTGGGAGGACATGACCCGCGCCGGCGACATGGCCGAGCCGTTCCACGCCGCGTTCTCCCGCGCCGTCCGCGCGCTGCGCGACGTCGTCATCCCCGACGACGTCTGGGACGCCGAGCGCGTCGAGCGGCTACCCGCGCACCTGCGCATGACGTTCCGGGTCGAGGACGCCGCCCCCGCGGGCGCGCGGGACACGACGAAGGGCGCACCGAAGGGGAAGGGCCGGAGGGGCAGGGGCCGTCGCCCCGCGCCCGTCCCGCTCGACGAGTCCAAGGACCTGCTGTCGCTCCAGAAGCGGCTCGCCGCGCAGGCCGAGGCCGCCGTCCGCGCGGCCGTGAAGGGCGCCGTCGGGCTGGCTCTGGAGGAGGCGCGACGCTCGGCGGGCACCGCCGCGTCCGCGCCGTCCGCTCCGACGCCGGGGCGCCCCGCGCGGACCGCCCCCGCGCCGACCGCGACCGGCGGCGCGAGCGCCGTCGTCCCCGAGCAGACCGGCCTCACGACCTGGCCGGAGGGCCTGCCCGACGGCGCGCTCCCCGCGAGCGTCTCGACCGACCTCGGCGGCGGGGTGGTGGTGCGCGGTTACCCCGCGCTCGTCGAGGAGGAGGACGCGCAGCGCAAGCCGTCGGTCGCGCTGCGCGTGCTCGCCGACGCGTCCGGCCGCGACGCCGCGCACGCGCGCGGCGTGCGCCGCCTGCTACTGGCGGAGACGGCGCTGCAGGCGGGCCGCATCACGTCGCGCTGGACGTCGAAGCAGTCGCTGACGCTGGCGGCCGCGCCGTACCGGAACACCGAGGCGCTGGTCGGCGACCTGCAGCTCGCCGCCGTCATCGCCCTGACCAGCCCGGACGCGGAGAAGGCGCCGGGCACCCCGACGGGCGGCCCGGTCGCCACGCAGGTCCGTGACGCCGAGGTGTACGCGGCGGCGCGCGAGTTCGTCCGCCGGCACCTGGAGGACGAGGTGCACCGGGTCGTGGGGCACGTCGTCGCCGCGCTGGCCGCCTGGCGCACGGTCGAGGGCGAGGTCCGCGCGTCGTCGTCGCTCGCGCTGCTCAACACGCTGCAGGACATCCGCGACCACGTCGCCGGGCTGATCCACGACGGGTTCGTCGCGCAGACGCCGCCGCGCCGCGTCCCGCACCTGGTGCGCTACCTGCGCGCGGCGTCGTACCGGCTGGAGAAGGCGCAGACGAACCCCGCACGCGATGCGGAGCTCGCCTGGCGCGTGCACGACGTCGCCGAGGCCTACGACAAGGCCCGCGCCGCGTACGCCGCCGGCCCCGCCGACCCGGCCCGGGCGGCGGAGCTGGCGGACGTGCGCTGGCTGATCGAGGAGCTGCGCGTCTCGCTGTTCGCCCAGCAGCTCGGCACGGACGGCGCCGTCAGCGAGAAACGCATCCGCAAGGTGCTCAGCCCGAACGGCTGGTGACCCGGCCCCGACGCCGCGTCAGCTGCGGTAGGCCGCCCTCCCGTAGCCGCTGCGCGGCGCGGCCTCGCCCTTCGGCACCAGGAGCACCTGCACCGCCGTCGGCCGCGGGGTGTACGACGACGTGCCGGACGCCGCGCCGTCGTGCGCCCAGCCCAGCCAGCCGACGCCCTGGACGTACGTGCGGTAATAGAGGCGGTAGTGGTCCGCCATGCTTCCCGTGAGGCGCATGCGGTAGGCCGAGGTCGGCAATCCGTAGCCGGTCGACCCGGCCGTCCGGTCGTCGCCGACGTACGCCCGCCATCCGTCGCCCTTGACCTTGGCGGAGACCTGCACGCTGCCGGAGTACCGGCCGTCGAGGTCCACCCGCAGGGCGTTCAGCCGCTGGGGCGCGCTGACGCTGTCGGCGCGCCCCGCCGTCGATCCCCCGCCCATGGGCACGCGCCACACCTTGCCGGGATCCATGAACGCCTCGACGTGCACCTGCTTCTGCGTCGACCGCGAGTAGGAGGGCGCGTTGCCGGTGCCTGACGCCGTGGGCGTCTTCCCGTGGGGCAGCACCTTGATCTGCACCCCCTCGATGCGGCTGCCGTAGCCGATCGTGCCCGACGTGCCGCCGTTCGTCGCCCAGCCCAGCCAGCCGCGCCCGGGTACGTAGACGCGGTAGAAGACGTCGTAGTACGGCGACACCGGCCCCGCCGTGTCGATGCGGATCGCCTCGAGCCGGCGCTTCTCGCCGATGCTGCCGACGTAGTCCATGGAGTCCCGGCGCTTCAGGTCCGTCCAGCCCCGGCCCTGCACGTAGCCCGTCATGTCGAACCACAGCGGCACGTCGTCGGACGGGCTCAGGGCGATGTCGTACGCGCGGGAGTAGAAGCTGGCGGCGAGCAGCTCGACCGAGCGCCCTCCCCCGACGACGCCGGCGGTCGCCCCGTCACGGAACTCCCGGAAGTCGAGGTACTTCACCCATCGATTCCCGATGGACCGCACGCCGTAGACCGCGTGTATCTCGTCGCGGTCGCCCACCAGGACGGGCGACGACGTCACGGAGCGTGGCTCCATCCGCGGGCCGTGCGCGGTCACCTTCACCGACAGCCGGTGGCCCTGATCCGTCGGGACGCCCAGGTAGTCCTTCGTCGTCGCGCCCTTGATCGCTTTCCCGTCGCGCAGCCACTGGTAGGTGTACGACGCCGGAGCGGGCGAGAACGCGGACACCCGGGCCGTCAGGTCGGTGGTCACGCTGACCTTGCCGGTGTCCGAGCCGACCGAGACCTTGCCGCCCCCGAACGAGCACGACCCCCCGCACACGCGCGCCGTCGACACGACGGGCGTGGCCCCGGCGAACTGCCGGTACTCCACCTGCAGGTCGCGGAACCCCGTCCCGAGGGCCGCCTCGTCGACCATCACTCGCTCGGTCGCCGCGGCAGCCGGCACCCGGGCGAGCTCGACGCCGCGGTACCGCAGGACGAACTCACCGTCGAGCCGGGAGAGGTCCCACGCCACGGCCGAGGAGACCGTGAGTTCGAGCGGGAGGCGACCGTCACCCGGGACGCTGTCCTTGGGCTCGACGACGGTCACGGCGGGAGCCGGACGCACCGGGGCACCGGCGGCGACCCGGATCGTCCGGGAGGTCCGTCCCCCTTGCAACCCGGCGGCGTCGACCGGCGCCACCTTGAGGTACTGGTCGCCCTCCACCGCCGGCACGAACGGGATCACCGTCGGTCCCGCCTCGGCCGCGGCGATCCTCGTCGTCCTCTCGGGGAACCCGTCGTACTCCTGCGTGAAGCCGTAGTCGTAGGCGACCGTCTCGTCGTCGCCGGGCAGGACGACGAACGCCCCGCGGGCCCCGACGCCTCCGCCCGCCTGGTCGGACGGGTACACCGCGGGTTCGCCCAGGACCGGCACCGTCGTCGGCTTCGCCGGCCCCTGGTCGAACGCGAAGTCGCACTGCAGCGCCGCACCGTCGGCACCGTCCGCGCCCCGCGCGCGGACCCGGAACGTGTACGTCGAGCCCTCGACGAGCCCGGCCCGGGCCAGCCGCACGACGCGGGAGACACGGCCGTCCTGCTCCAGGTCGAAGTCCTGGTCGAGCGCGACCGTGCCGTCGGCGCGCAGCACCTCGAAGCGAGCTGTGGTCGGCGCAGGGTCGCCGAAGGTCGCCTCCAGCGGCAGAGAGCCGGTGTCGGCGCTCGCGATCGTGGTGGACAGAGGCTCGGGTCCGCACTCCTCCGAGTTCACCCACAACCCCGACGGGGCAGCCGGCTCGCCGGTAGCCGCCGCGGCCGGTCCGAGCCCTGCCGTCACGACCGCCAGGGCGCTCACGCCGACCCACAGCGGTCGTAGCCTCCGGGCCGTCCGCGTCAGACGCTCGCGCGCCCCGCCTCGCTGCTGCATCGTGCTCCCCGCTCCTGGCAGAACACCCGGACGGCGCCGTCCGAGGGCGAGGACGCACGCTCGCCGAGCGGGAGCATAGCGCCAGGTCAACGGCTGCTGGAAGCGCCCTGGGGAGCTGTGGTCGGCGCGATGGTCCGGGTCGCCGGTGCCGGCTTCTCGGTCAGCAGCAGGACGCCGGTGACCACCAGCGCGAGCGCGGTCACGCCGTGCACGGCCAGCGCCGTGACTGTCGATCCGCCGGTGGACAGGATGAGCGCGGCGTCGCTGAGGGGCACGAGGGTCCAGATCGTCAGCACCCAGCCGAGCGCGCGGCGCTGGCCCGTGAGCAGCAGCGCGAGGGGGACCAGCCCGGACGTGAGGTCGCGGGCACCCTTCGTGACGAGGAAGGTGGCCGCGTCGCCCTCGGGCCACACCGCCATGCCGAACTGCGGCGCGGTCGCCGCGGGGAAGAACAGGTAGCTGATACCCACGTAGCCGATGCCGACGGCGAGCAGCACGGTGAGCGTGGTGGCGAGGTGCTTGCGGAACATGGGGATCTCCTGGGTCTGCGGGTCGGTCAGGGGCGGGCGGCGCGGTCGGGGCGCGGGGGGGGCGTCAGCGGTCGCGACGCGCGAGGGGGCCGAGGAAGGCGACGGCGGCACGGGTGACGGGCGACGTCGGCCGCATGACGTCGCGATAGCGGTGCAGGACGCCGACCAGCGGGACGAGCCCGACGCGCCCCTCGCGCTGCAGCCGGTCCATGGCGGTGAAGAACTCCTCGACGCGGCCGGCGGGCGTGCTGAGCCACCGCAGGACGGCCGGCTCGTCCCCCGGGTTCCACATGTGGTGGGCGGTGCCGCGCGGGACGACGAACGCCTCACCCGCCGCGTAGTCGCGCTCGTCGTCGGCGAACCCCACCCGGACGGTGCCCGAGAGCACCGTGAACTCCTCGTCGTGGTGCGGATGCACGTGCTTTGGCGGGCGCTCGCCCCGCGGCTCGTAGGTGGCCTCCACCTCGAGGCGGTCGGTCGTGCTCTCGCGCACCACCAGGGACTCGGACCCGTTGAGCGTCAGTGTTGTCGCCATTACTCCTCCTCAAGTTACTTATGTACGAGTGACTTGAGGCGAAGGTAGACCGCAAGTAACTCGCGCGCAAGCTAAAGTGCCGGGGTGGACGACAACGACCGCATCGACGCCCTGGTCCAGCAGTGGGCCGACCAGCGACCCGACATCGACCGCGACACGATGGCGCTGCTCGCGCGGCTGACCCGCGCGGCCGCGCTCGTGGACGCCCGGACCGAGAGCGTCGCGGCGGGCTACGGCGTGAACCGCGGCGACGGCGACGTCATGTTCGCCCTGCGCCGGTCGGGCGAGCCGTACCGCCTCTCCCCCACCAGCCTCGCCCGGGCGCTGCTCATGACCACGGGCACGATGACGGGCCGGCTCGACCGGCTGGAGAAGCGCGGCTGGATCGTCCGCGTGCCGAGCGCCCACGACCGGCGCAGCCTCGACGTCGAGCTCACCCCCGAGGGCCTGCGCCTGGTGGACGAGGCCGTCACGAAGCACGCCGCCGGCCAGGCCGACGCCGTCGCCCCCCTCACCAGCCGCGACCGCTCCGACCTCGACCGCGTCACCCGCAAGCTCGTCGCGCACCTCACGCAGGGCTGAACCGGCGCGACGGCGTCAGCAGGCGTCGTAGGCGTACCCGTCCTCCACGGCAGCGACGAGGTCCCGGTCACGCAGGATCGTCAGCGGCGCGCGGTCGTCCCGCGCGCAGACGTCGTCGAAGGTCAGGCCCGCGTCGTCGAGGGCGTCGGGGTACTCCACCTGCAGCACACGGTCGCCGTAGACGTCGGTGTACGCGGCGCACTCGTCCCACGCGGCGCACTCCTCGGTGACGGCGAGGTCGAAGCCGAGCTCGTCGTGCGCGACCCGCGTGATCTCGGCGGCGTTCTTCTGCGCGACGGCGAGCCCCGCTCCGTGCGCCAGGTCGACGTACGCCCGGGCCAGCGCGTACGCGCCCGCCTCGTCGATCTGGTCGAACCGCGTCCACGTGTCGAGGTTGTCGAGCTCGACGGCGTCGAAGCCGTCCTCCGCGCACCCCGTCACCACCGGCCCGAGCACCTCGAGGATCCCCGCGCGCTGGTCGGCGGTCGACGGGTCCAGCACGTGCTCGTCCGGCCAGTCCGGGTCGACGACGAGGTCGCCGTCCGCGTCGTGCAGCAGCAGCTCCTCGCGGTCCGCCCACAGGTCCGCCTGGTCGGGCTGGGTCTGGAAGCCGTTGACGTAGCAGACGGAGTACGCCCCGGGCAGCGGGTCGGCCGTCGCGTCGCGGACGACGACGTCGATCGCCGTCGCGCCCGCCACCTCGTCGTACGCGCCGCCGAGCTGATAGTCGAAGGTGCCGCTCGTGGGCGGCAGCGAGACCTCCGACGGCGTCTCGGACGCCGCGACCGAGGACGCCGACGACGCCGGCCCCGGGGCGCACGCCCCCGGCGCCGCGAGCGCGAGCACGGCCGTGAGCACCGCCGTCGTCCGCCGAGCCTTTCCGCGTGTCACTGCCCGAGTATCACCTGGCCGCACCCGGTGGCGCGCGCCTACGGTCGGCCCATGCCGCTGCACGACGACGAGGTCCCCGTCACCGCCGACGACGTCCGCCGCCTGATCGCGGCGCAGCACCCGCGGT
Source organism: Isoptericola sp. NPDC056134 (assembly GCF_042264825.1). Classification (NCBI taxonomy): domain Bacteria; kingdom Bacillati; phylum Actinomycetota; class Actinomycetes; order Micrococcales; family Promicromonosporaceae; genus Isoptericola; species Isoptericola sp. NPDC056134. Next base: position 14,959 of record NZ_JBHJVM010000022.1, on the reverse strand, counting down.
GGGCCGCGCTGCCCGTGACGCCGGTGCGGGAGTCCGGCACCGACCATCTGCTGTTCCGGCTCGGTGCGGACCTGGTGGCCCGGATGCCGAAGGTCGGGTGGTCCGGCGAGCAGGCGCGGTCCGACGCGCGCTGGCTGCCGTACCTCGCCCCGCTCCTGCCGCTGACCGTGCCGGCGCCGCTCGCTGTCGGCGAGCCGGACGACGGCTACCCGTTCCCCTGGTCGGTGGCGCCGTGGGTCCCCGGCGCGCCGCCGTCGGACCCGCTCGACCCGTCCACGGAGCCGAACCTCGACCCGGCGCGCGCCGCCGTCGACCTTGGCGGCTTCGTCACCGCGCTGCGCGCCGCCGACCCGACGGGCGGACCCTCCAAGACGGGCACGAGCCGCGGCGTGCCGCTCGCCCACCTCGACGACGACGTCCGCCGCGCCACCGCCGATGCCGGCGACCGCGTCGACGGCCCCGCCGTCCTCAAGGCGTGGGACGCGGCCCTGGAGGCCGCCGCCGACCCGGTGCCCGGCAGATGGCTGCACGGCGACCTCATGCCCGGCAACCTGGTCGTCGACGGTGGCCGCCTCACCGCCGTCATCGACTGGGGCACCATCGGCATCGGCGACCCGGCGGCGGACCTGCCCCCCGCCTGGTGGCTGTTCGCCGGCCGCGACCGCGACGCGTTCCGCGAGGCGGCCGGGGCGGGTCCCGGCGGCGACCTCGACGACGGCGCCTGGGAGCGAGGGCGCGGCTGGACGCTGGTGCAGGGCATCATCGCCCTGCCGTACTACTGGGACCGCTGGCCCGCGTTCGCGCGGGCCTCCCAGCGGCGCGTCGCAGCCGCCGTCTCCGACTGATCCGGTCGGGGTCCCTCAGGGTCGGGCTACTCAGGGTCGAACCGGGGGACCACCCGATACCGAGCGCGCGGCGCCGCTCGTACCGTCGAAGCATGACCACACCGACCTCGACCCCGTACGTCCAGCCCTCCCCCGCGCCGAAGCGCAAGCTGTTCCGCCCGAAGCACGGTCGCGTGCTCGGCGGCGTCTGCGCCGGCCTCGCCGACTACCTCGGCTGGAGCCGCGGCCTCGTCCGCGTGCTCTCCGTCGCGTCGATCCTCATCCCCGGCCCGCAGGTGCTCGCCTACATCGTGCTGTGGATCCTCATGCCCGACGAGGACAAGGCCCTGCGGACGGCCTGACGTCCAGGCGCCCCTGCCCTCGACCCGCTCGCGACCCCCAGGAGGAACCGTGGAGCTCGTCCTCGAACGCGGCGACCTCACGACCGTCGCCTCGGACGCCATCGTCAACGCCGCGAACTCGTCGCTGCTGGGCGGCGGCGGGGTCGACGGCGCCATCCACGCCGCCGCGGGCCCGCGCCTGCTGGAGGCGTGCCGCGAGCTGCGCCGCAGCACCCTGCCCGACGGCCTGCCGGTGGGCGACGCCGTCGCGACGCCCGGCTTCGACCTGCCCGCCGCGTGGGTGATCCACACGGTGGGGCCGAACCGGCACGCCGGGCAGACGGACCCCGCACTGCTCGCCTCGTGCTTCTCCCGGTCGCTGGACGTCGCGGCCGACCTCCGCGCCCGGACCGTCGCGTTCCCCGCCGTCGGTGCCGGCGTGTACGGCTGGTCGCCCGACGACGTCGCGCGCGAAGCCCTGGAGGCCGTGCGGTCGTGGGACGACGCCAACCCGGCGGCCATCGACGAGGTCCGCTTCGTGCTCTTCAACGAGCCCGTGCTGTCCGCCTTCGAGCGGGCGTCGGCGGCCGCGCGAGCGTCCCTGTCGGTCAGGAATTCGTGACGGATTCCTGACCGACAGAGACGCTCGACAGCCTGGCGCCGCCGTCAGCGCTTGGGGTAGCCCGCCTGCGGCTTGTCGGCGTCGAGGTCTTCGACGTCCTCGAAGTGGATCTGCTGGTGCTTCACCGTGCGGTTGTACAGCCAGGTGATGAACGACAGCACCAGCCCGACGGCGAGCAGGCCGCCGGCGATGACGTACTGCTCCTGCTGCTCCTCGCTGCGCGCCCACGGACCCGCGAGGAAGGCGCAGGTCACGGCGCCGAGCACCGCGATCCACGTCTTGGTGCGGAAGTGCTCGTGCTGCACGGGCTTGCGTCGCAGCACCAGCAGCGCCACGTTCACCACCGCGAACACGGTGAGCAGCAGCAGCGACGTCGTCCCGCCCAGCAGGCTGATCGCGTCCGAGCCGGCCTCGGTGGCGCTGGCCCGGACCACGTAGATGATGAGCCCGAACGAGATGAGCGTGGTGACGATGATCGACACCCACGGCGTCTTGCGGGTGCGGTGCACCTTGCCGAAGCTGCGCGGCAGCACGCCCTGGTGGGCCAGGCCGTACAGCAGCCGCGACGCCATGAGCATGTTGATGAGCGCGGAGTTCGCGACGGCGAACATGCCGATGAACGGGAAGATCGTGTCGAACGGCAGGCCTGGCGCCCCGGCCGCGACCACCTGGGTGAGGGCGGACCCCTTCGAGTCGTCGGCCAGGTCGCCCACCGGGACCAGCGCGACGGCCGTGATCGCGACCAGCACGTAGATGAGCCCCGTGATCGACAGGCCCGTGAGCATGGTGCGCGGGAAGTCCTTCACGGGGTCGCGGCACTCCTCGGCCATGTTCACGGAGTCCTCGAAGCCCACCATCGCGAAGAAGGCGAGCGTCGTCGCCGCCGTCACGGCCAGGAAGACGCTCTTGTCGTCGGCGCTCTCGAAGACCACCACGCGGGAGAAGTCCGCCCGGCCCTGGGTCATGCCCCACATGCCGACGAAGATCACCATGAGCAGGCCGGACAGCTCGACGATCGTGAGCACGACGTTCGCCTTGACGCTCTCGCCGACGCCGCGGAAGTTCACCAGCGCCACCAGGGTCATGAACCCCAGCGCGATCAGCAGCAGCCCCGCCCCACCCGGCTCGAGGCCCAGGCCGAAGCCGTCGTTGAGGAAGCCCGCGAACGCGTTCGAGGCCGTCGACGCCGACGTGATGCCGGAGCACATCACCATGAACGCGATGATGAACGTGACGAAGTGGATGCCGAACGCCTTGTGCGTGTACAGCGCGGCGCCCGCGGCCTGCGGATACTTGGTGACCAGCTCCAGGTAGGAGAACGCGGTCAGCGTCGCCACCACGAACGCGATGAGGAACGGCGCCCAGGCGGCGCCGCCGACCTCGCCGGCGACCTGCCCGGTGAGGGCGTAGACCCCGGTGCCGAGGATGTCCCCGACGATGAAGAGCAGCAGGAGCTTGCGCCCCATCACCCGCTTGAGGCCCGGTTCGGGGGCGGTGCCGCCCGCCCCGCTGCCGGCCTCGTCGATCGTCTGGCTCATCGCGACCTCCTGGATCCTGGGTGGACCGTCGTTGGCACCACCTCATGGAACCGCGCCGAGGCCTGACCTGCATGGGCGACGCGCGGGAGGGCAGGGCAGAGTGGCCCGCAACAAGGTCTCGCACGGTGCGGGTGCAGGGGGCAACCGGACTGACGAGGAGCACGCGGGTGCGACGAGCGGTGGTCACGGGTGCGGGGGCGGTCACGCCCGTCGGCGGCACGGTCAGGGAGACGTGGGCGGCCCTCCGGGCCGGCGCGAACGGGGCCGGCGCGATCACGGACGACTGGGCCGGCACCCTGCCGGTGCGCATCGCCGCGCGGGCGGACGACGCCTTCGCCGACGGCCTGAGCGTGCCCGAGCGCCGCGCGCGCGACCGGGTCGAGCAGCTGACCCTCGTCGCGGGCCGGGAGGCCTGGTCGTCGGCGGGGTCGCCGGACGTGGACCCCACCCGGCTCGGCGTGGCCGTCGGCACGGCGCACGGCGGCATCGCGACGACCGTCGCCATGCAGGACACCCTCGGCTCGGCCGGGTACCGCAGCGTGTCCCCGCACACCATCACGATGGCGATGGCGAACGGTCCGGCGGCGTACCTGTCCCTCGAGCTGGGAGCCAAGGCCGGCGCCCGCGCGCCCGTGAGCGCGTGCGCCGCGGGGGTGGAGGCGATCGTCCAGGGCCGCGACCTGATCCGCTCGGGGGCCGCGGACGTCGTGGTGTGCGGCGGGGCGGAAGCCAGCATCGTGCCGCTGTCGCTCACCGGGTTCGGCCGGGTCCGCGCGCTGTCGACCCGCAACGACGAGCCGCTGCGCGCCTCGCGCCCGTTCGACGTCCACCGCGACGGCTTCGTCATGGGCGAGGGCGCCGTGCTCGTGGTGCTCGAGGACGAGGAGCACGCCCGCGCCCGCGGCGCGACGGTCCTGGGCGCCGTCGACGGGACGTCCCTCACCTCCGACGCGTTCGACATCGTCGGCGGCGACCCGGCCAACCAGGCCCGCACCATCACGCTCGCGCTGCACGACGCCGGCCTGGCACCGGGCGACGTCGGGCTGGTGCACGCGCACGCGACGTCCACGCCGATGGGCGACGTCAACGAGGCCGCGGCCCTGCGCGCCGCGCTCGGCAGCCCGCCCGCCGTGACCGCCACGAAAGCGTCCACGGGACACCTGCTCGGCGCGTCCGGCGCCCTGGGCGCGCTGGTCGGGCTGCTGGCCCTGCGCGACGGCGTCGTGCCCCCGACCATCAACCTCGACGACCCCGACCCGGAGGTCGACCTCGACGTCGTCACCGCCCCCCGGACGACGACGGCGCGCCACGCCCTCGTCGACGCTTTCGGCTTCGGCGGGCACAGCGCCGCCCTGGTGCTCTCACGGGGATGAGCGCCGGAGCCCGCGGGGGGTCAGACGAGCACGGAGGCCAGGAAGCCCTCGACCGCCTCGAAGTAGGCCTCGGGCTGGTCGCGACGCACGCAGTGGCCGGCGTCGGCGACGACGACGGTCCTCAGCAGGGGGTTCTCCGGTCCGGGCTCGGCGGGGGACGGGCCGACACTGTCCCGGTCGGGCAGGACCAGCAGGGTCGGCACCGTCAACCGGGGCACGAGGTCGGCCCAGCTCTCGCGGCCGAGGTGCAACCCTGCACGCAGGTAGTCCCGCTGCACCTGTGGCTTGGACAGCGCCCACGCCTCGACCTCTGGCCGGTTCCACCCGCTCTCGGTGACGAGCGCCTCGAGCTCGCCGCGTGCGACGCGCGCGCTCATGTCCTCGACGAACGCGAGGAACCCGGCAGCGTGCTCGGCCGGGCTGGGGCCGCCGTCGGCGCGCGGTGGGTCCTCGAGCACCAGGGCTCGAACCGCCGTGGGGCGGGCGACCGCCGCGCGCAGCGCGAGCGCCCCGCCCATCGAGTGGCCGAGGAGCACCACCGGCTCCGGCTGATCGTCGAGGACGGCGAGCACGTCGGCGAGCATCAGGTCGGCCGTGCGGCCCAACTCGTCGTCGCGAAACCGCGGCGAGGTGCCGTGGCCGCGCATGCTCGGTGCGACGATGCGCCACTCCGACCGCCAGCGGTCCACCAGGTCGGGGAAGTTGTCGCCCGCGTCGGACAGGCCGTGGAGCACCACGGCCGTGCGAGACGTCGAATCGCCCGCGGTGTGGATCGTCAGCGCTGAGGTCACGGACCGGGAGCCTAGCGTCACCCCGCTGGGTGACGGGGAGTGCGACGGAGGGAGCCGATCGCGACGCCGAGCCCGTCGACGACCGGCGCGGACCGAACCCTGGGTGACATCCGGTCACGATTCGGGCGAAGGTTCCCCTGGCGCCTTGACACCGTGACCGCGCCGGTCGTGCGATGAGAGCGAGACCGGGGCGCAAGGATGCGCCAGGCCGGTGACGCGCGCTGCGCGCACACCGACCCCCACCGGCCCGAGGGCGTAGGGGTGAGGCAGATGCGAGGAGCTCCCAGGACGTCGGCTGTCGCCGCGGTCGCGGCCGTGGCGGCGTTGGCGCTGGCCGCGTGCGGCGGCAACGGCGGTGAACCGGAGAGCAGCGGCAGCGGCGGCGCGGACGAGGTGGAGGTCTTCACCTGGTGGGCGGCCGGGTCGGAGAAGGCCGGTCTGGACGCGCTGGTCAAGGTGTTCGACGAGCAGCACCCGGACGTGACGTTCGTCAACGGGGCCGTGGCCGGCGGCGCAGGGTCGCAGGCGAAGGACCTGCTGCAGACCCGCCTGCAGGCGCAGGACCCGCCGGACACGTTCCAGGCCCACGCGGGCGCGGAGCTGCAGGACTACATCGACGCCGCGCAGATCGAGCCCGTCTCCGACCTCTACGACGAGTTCGGGCTCACCGACGTCTTCCCGCCCGACCTCATGGACCGGCTCACGGCGGACGACGGCCAGATCTACTCGATCCCGTCGAACATCCACCGCGCCAACGTGGTGTGGTCCAACCGGCAGGTGCTCACCGACGCCGGTCTCGACCCGGACGCCACGTACCCCGACCTCTCGGCGTGGATGGACGACCTCGCGACGCTCAAGAAGGCGGGCGTCACGCCCCTCGCCGTCGCTCAGGCGTGGACGCAGGTACAGCTGCTCGAGACGGTGCTGCTGGCCGACCTGGGTGCGGAGGGCTACTCCGGGCTGTGGGACGGGTCGACCGACTGGAAGGGTCCGGAGGTCACGGCGGCCCTGGAGGACTTCGAGACCCTCATGGGCTACACGAACACCGACCGTGACGGCCTGGACTGGCCGGAGTCGCAGCAGCTCGTCATCGACGGCAAGGCCGCGTTCACCGTCATGGGCGACTGGGCGGAGGCGTCGTACGAGGAGCAGGAGCAGGAGCTCGGCACCGACTACTCGGCCTTCGCCGTCCCGGGCACGGACGGCGTCTTCGACTTCCTCGCCGACTCGTTCACGCTGCCCGTGGGCGCCCCGCACCCCGACGGGGCCAAGGCGTGGCTCGAGACGGTCGGGTCGGCCGAGGGCCAGGAGGCGTTCAACAAGGCCAAGGGCTCCATCCCGGCCCGCACGGACGTCGACATGTCGACCTTCGGCGAGTACCAGCAGTCCGCGGCCGAGGCGTTCAAGAGCGACACGATCGTGTCCTCGCTGGCGCACGGGGCGGCGGTCCCGGTGGCGACGCTCACGGCCATCACGGACGCCACGAGCAAGTTCACCTCGGGGGCGTCCGACCTGGCGGCGTTCCAGTCGGAGCTGGCCGCCGCGAACGCCGGCTGAGGCGCCGATGGCCACCGCCACGCGCAGGCGGGCGGGGGTGCGCCGGGCGGTCCGCCGCGCCGGCGCTCCCCTGCTCCTGCTCCTGCCCTCGCTGATCCTGGTCGGGGTGTTCGTCTACGGCCTCATCGTGGCGAACGCCCGGCAGTCGGCCACCGACAACCACACGGCCGCGCAGGCGACGGGCCAGGCGCCGACGACGGGCGTCGGGCTGCGCAACTACCTCGACCTGCTGGGCAGCGAGGAGTTCCAGCACTCGCTGACCAACCTCGTGCTGTACACCGTGGTGTTCCTCGTGGGCACGATGGTCATCGGCTTCCTGTGGGCCTGGCTGCTCGACAAGCCGCTGCGGGGCGAGGGGTTCTTCCGGTCGATCTACCTGTTCCCGATGGCGGTCTCGTTCATCGCGTCCGGGGTGGTGTGGCGGTGGCTGCTCAACTCCAACCAGGACGAGCAGGCGTCCGGCCTCAACCGGCTGTTCCAGATGATCGGCCTGGACGCGCTGCAGAACAACTGGTGGAACAACGTGTCCGTGGGCATCGTCGCCATCGCGATCCCCGCGATCTGGCAGCTCTCCGGCTACGTGATGGCGCTGTTCCTCGCCGGCTTCCGCGGCATCCCCGTGGAGCTGCGCGAGGCCGCCCGGGTGGACGGCGCGAGCGAGTGGAAGCTGTACCGGCACGTGCTGTTCCCGCAGCTGTCGCCGATCGCGCTGTCCGCGCTCATCATCATCGGCCACATGTCGCTCAAGGCGTTCGACCTCATCATGTCGATCTCCAAGCCGGCGAACTACCAGACCAAGGTGCCCGCCGTGGACATGTACGTGTTCAAGTCGGCCTTCGACTACGCGAACGCGGCCGCCGTCGGCACGATCCTGCTGGTCATCGTGGCGATCGTCATCGTGCCGTACCTGGTCCACACGCATCGGCAGGACAAGCGATGACCGCCGTCGTCGAGGAGGCCGGGCGCCCCATCGACCTCGGCCGCCGCGCCGCGCCCCGCGGCCGGTTCACCGTGGGCCGCACGCTGCGCTACCTGGTGCTGCTCCTCTTCGTGCTCGTGGTGCTGGTGCCGGTGTACGTGCTGCTCGTGACCAGCTTCAAGGGCCCCGGCGACGCCGCCCCCACCCGCGCGTGGAACCTGCCGCAGGCGTGGACCACCGCCAACTGGGAGACGGCGTGGTCCACCCTCTCGCCCGCCATCGCGCGCACCGTGCAGATGGTGGTGCCGGCCGCGCTGATCTCGGCGTTCCTCGGGTCGCTCAACGGGTTCGTGCTGTCGCGGTGGCGCTTCCCCGGGGCGGACCTCGTGTTCACGCTGATCCTGTTCGGCATGTTCATCCCGTACCAGGCGGTGATGATCCCGCTGAACCAGCTCGTGCTCGGGCTGGGCGTGCCGAGCGGCGTCCCCTCGCTGATCCTGCTGCACGTCGTCTACGGCATCCCCATCACGACGCTGATCTTCCGCAACTACTACATGACGGTGCCGCAGGAGCTCATCGAGGCGGCGCGCGTCGACGGCGCGGGGATGCTGCGCACGTACGCCTGGATCGTGCTGCCGATCTCCGTGCCGAGCTTCGTCGTCGTGCTCATCTGGCAGTTCACCTCGGCGTGGAACGACTTCCTGTTCGCCGTGTTCTTCTCCTCCAGCCAGAACGGGCCGGTCACCCTCGCGCTGAACAACCTGGCGAACGGCGCGCTGCTGCAGGACTACGGCGTCTCCATGGCGGGCGCGCTGTTCGCGTCGCTGCCCACGCTGCTCGTGTACGTGCTGCTGGGCCGGTACTTCATGGGCGGGCTGATGTCCGGGTCGGTCAAGGGCTGAGCGGACCGCGCGGGCCTGTGGACGACTGCGGTCGGGTGTCGGGAGCACCGGGCAGGCTGGGGGTATGACGACGACCACCGGCCCGGAGCCCGACGCCCCGCCAGTCACCGCCCGCTGCTTCGGCGACGGCGACCCGCTCTACGAGGCGTACCACGACACGGAGTGGGCCGTGCCCGTGCACGGCGAGGCCGCGCTGCTGGAGCGCATCGCGCTGGAGGGGTTCCAGTCCGGCCTGTCGTGGATCACCGTGCTGCGCAAGCGCCCCGCGTTCCGGGAGGTGTTCCTCGACTTCCAGCCCGAGCGCGTCGCCGCCCTCGGCGAGGACGACGTCGAGCGGCTCCTCGGCGACGCCCGGATCATCCGCAACCGGCAGAAGATCGAGGCCACGATCGGCAACGCGCGCGCCGTGCTCGCCCTGCACGACGCCGGCCGCACGCTCGACGAGCTGTTCTGGTCGTTCGCTCCCCCGCCCCGCGAGCGCCGGCTGGGCGCCTGGGACACCGTGCCGGCCAGCACTCCCGAGTCGGTGGCCCTCGCCAAGGCGCTGAAGAAGGAGGGGTTCCGCTTCTTCGGCCCGACGACGGCGTACGCGGCCATGCAGGCCTGCGGGCTCGTGGACGACCACCTCGCCACGTGCCCGGTGGTCACGGGCCGCCGGTCAGCGGCGGGCGGCGCGGCGTAGGGCGGCGAACGCCCCCGTCGACCACAGCGCGAGCGCGACGAGAGCCGGCTGGAAGAACAGTCGGACGAACCGCTTGGCGTCGGTGTCGAGGCCGAACCCGTCCTTCCGTTCGAGCCACTGGCCGACGTTCCCGGGGAAGATCACGACGAAGAACGCCGCGACGACCAGCCCGACCGCGACCTTCCACCGGGAGAGCGCGACGAGCGACCCGCCCAGCACGATCTCCACGACCCCGGACGCGAGAACGGTGACGTCCTCGTCGACCGGGAACCAGGCGGGGACCTGGGCACGGAACTCCTCGCGGGCGACCGTGAGGTGCGTGATCCCGGCCCCGGCGAGCGCCACGCCGAGCGTGACCCTCCCGATCCGGCGAGGTATCGACGTGGGCTCCGGTCGCACGAGCTCCTGCAGGTCCATCCCGCGATGCTCGCAGCACCGCAGTGATGACGCACCCGCGGGCCCGGCCGGGCGGCCCTCGACGGGCGGCCGGCCGCGCCACCTGGTCCACTGTCCGCATGACCGGGTTCTGGTGGGGTCTGCTGGGCAGCTCGTCGCTGCTGATCGGTGCGGCCCTCGTCCTGTGGCGGACGCCGAGCCGGCGGCTCACGGGCCTCGTCATGGCGTTCGGCGCGGGGGTGCTCATCAGCGCGGTCGCGTACGACCTGGTCGAGGACGCCTCCCGCGCGGCGAGCGGCTGGGTGCTGCTCGCGGGGCTGGCCGCCGGGGCGCTGACGTTCTTCGTCGGCGACCTGCTCATCGACCGGCGCGGCGGCCAGGACCGCAAGCGGTCCACGGGCGTGCAGTCCAAGGGGTCGGGCGGCGCGATCGCGCTGGGCACCGTGCTCGACGGCATCCCCGAGTCCGTGGTGCTGGGCTCGACCCTGGTCGGGGGTGGCGGGGTGAGCGTCGCGGTGCTCGCCGCCGTGTTCATCTCCAACCTGCCCGAGGCGATGTCCGCGACCGTGGGGCTGCGGCAGGCGGGCACCTCCATCGGGCGGCTGGCGCTGCTGTGGGGCGGCACCACCCTCGTGTCCGCCCTCGCGGCCGGGGTGGGGTACGCCGTGCTGGGCACCGCGGACCCGGTGACCATCGCCGTCGTGCAGGCCTTCGCCGCCGGCGCCCTGCTGACCATGCTGGTCGACACGATGATCCCCGAGGCCACCGAGTTCGGCGGCCCCGTCACCGGGCTCGTCACCGTGCTCGGCTTCGCGACCGCCTTCGGGCTGTCGGCGCTGGGCTAGGTCGGGGCCGAAGCCGATCCTCGACCTCGCCGCCCGCGCAGCCCGAACGGGTCGAAGCCGGGCGCCGTGGGCGACGACGTCGCACCCCTCGCCTACCGGCGGACCGTGCACGGCCCGAGGAACCACGGCGTCTCCGTGCGGGAGCGCGACGGCGCGCGCACCCACACCCTGCACGTCTTCGCCGACGACCTCTGGGAGACGTGCCCGCAGCGGCAAGCGCGCGCTCGTCGAGGAGCTGCTCAACGCCGAGCGCGCGGACCGCGGGCTGCAGCCGACGGCGGCCTGGGACACGGAGGCCCGGCCGCCGCCGGAGGTCCGCCCGTGCGTCAGACCGCGGCGCGGTCCGCCTCCTCGACGGCGGCGACCTGCTGCTGCACCTCGCGGACGCGGGCGACGTCGAGCTTCTCGGAGCGGTCGAAGCGGTACACGCCGTTCTGCTCCTGGAACACGTCGGTGAGCTGGGTGTAGCAGTAGCCGAACATCAGCGGGTCGCCGAGCAGCACCTCGGTCAGGCCGCGGAACCGGGCGTGGAAATCCTCCTCGTCCGCGACGCGCTGGCCGTAGCCCCACGACTCGGCGGCGTCGTTCCCCGCCGCGGCGGCCGCCGCCTCCGGGTTCCACCAGATGCCGCCGTACTCGGACACGAAGTACGGCTGGCCGCGGTACGGCAGCGACATGACGGCGTTGTCGTCGCGCCGGTTCTCGTACGGGGCTCCGTCGGCGAGCCCCGCCATCTGGACGGCGAACGCCGCCGGGTCCTGCTCGTAGCTGTGCGAGTCCCACACGTCGGTCTCGAGCACGCGGTGCGCGTAGCCGCTGGCGTCGATCACCGGGCGCGACGGGTCGGCGAGCTTGGTCGCGAGGAACATGCCGCGGGTGACGTCGTCGAGCACGGTCATCCGGTCGTGCAGGTCCTGGTGCGTCTCGTTGAGCGGGCACCAGCCGATGATCGACGGGTGCGAGTGGTCCCGCTCCAGCACCTCGAGCCACTGGGTGGTGAACGACGCGGTGGGCTGCTGGTTGTGGCCGACGGTGCCCTGCCCGCTCACGCCCCAGTCGCCGAACTCGCCCCACACGAGGTAGCCGAGGCGGTCCGCGTGGAACAGGAACCGCTCCTCGAAGACCTTCTGGTGCAGCCGCGCGCCGTTGAAGCCGGCCTGCAGACCGAGCTCGATGTCGCGCACGAGCGCGGCGTCCGACGGCGCCGTCATCAGCGACTCGGGCCAGTAGCCCTGGTCGAGCACCAGCCGCTGGAAGACGGCGCGGCCGTTGATCCGCACCGCCTGGCCGTCGATCGCGACGGACCGCAGGCCCGCGTAGGAGTCCACGGCGTCGACGAGCGCGCCGTCGCCGTCGCGCAGCTCCACGCGCAGGCCGTACAGGTGCGGGTCCCCCGGGCCCCACAGTCGCACGCGACCCTCGGGGACGACGACGCGCAGCGCGGGCGCGAGGTCGACGTCGGCGCGCGCGGTCTCGGACGCCACGACGCCGTCGGCGTCGGTGAGCGTCGCGGTGACGGTGTGGCCGGGGCGGTTCGCGGTGAGCGGCAGCACGACGTCGAACGCGCTGCTCGCCACGTGCGGCGTGACGCGCGGCCGGCGCAGGTGCGCGGCCGGCACGGGCTCCAGCCACACCGTCTGCCAGATGCCGGTGGTGCGCGTGTACTGGCAGTGCGTGTTCGCGTACCAGGTGGCCTGCTTGCCGCGGGCCTGCCGGGCCTCGCGCGGGTCGCGGGCCCGCACGACGACCGTCACGGTGTCGCCGGGCGCCGCCACGCCGTGCAGGTCGGCCGTGAAGGGCGAGAACCCGCCGCGGTGACGCACCACCTCGGTGCCGTCCACCCACACGGTGGTGTCGTGGTCGACGGCGCCGAAGTGCAGCAGCACGTGCGTGTCGTCGCCGGCGACGGCGGCCCACTCGGCCGGGACGGTCACCTCGCGGCGGTACCAGACCGCCTCGAGGAAGTCGCTGTCCCCGATCCCGGACAGCTCCGACTCGGGCGCGAACGGCACGGTGATGGTGCCGGCGAGCTCGCGGTCGCGCAGACCGCGTTCCAGTCCCGAGTCGCCGCGGTCCAGCTCGAACTGCCACGTGCCGTTGAGGTTCAGCCAGCGCTCGCGCACCACCTGCGGGCGCGGGTACTCCGGGCGAGGGACGTCGGCGCCGACCTGGGCGGAGGGCGGGTCGAGGTGAGTGAGGTGGTCTGCCATGGCGGCTGCTCCGTCGCGGTCGGCGTGGTCGATGGTCCGGGCTGATTCAACCTCCGTGATCCGAGAAACGCAACGTTGTACCACCAGGACTCGTCGACGTGGCGCCGTCAGCCCTGTCGACGGGAGCTCTCGCGGACGAGCAACCGATGGGGCACGACGACGTCCTCGGGCGCTCCTCCGGTACGCTCCACCTGCGCCACCAGGCGGCCGACGGCGGCCTCAGCGACCCCTCGCACGTCCGGCGCGATCGTCGTGAGGCCCGGGTTCGCGTAGCGGCCGTCCTCGGTGTTGTCCCAGCCCACCACGCCGACGTCCTCCGGCACCCGGACGCCGTTCGTGCGAAGCGCGTGCATCGCCCCGAGCGCGAGCAGGTCGTTGCCGCACACGAGGCCGTCGATCTCGCCCGCACGGGGCAGCACCTCCTCGACGGCGCGGGCTCCGGACCGCCGGCTGTAGTCCGCCACCGGGAGCAGCCAGGGAGGCCGCACCTCGAGCCCGGCCGCGCGCAGCTCCTCGACGAACCCGCGCTGGCGGGGGGCTCCGGACCGCTCCGGCACCTCGGGTTCCGCGCCCAGGAAGGCGAGCCGACGACGCCCGGTACCGAGCAGGTGGCGCGTGGCCTCCCGCGCGGCGGCGACGTTGTCGATGCTCACATGGTCCGTGGTCAGCGCCCCGCCGGGGTGCCAGGGCCGCTCGCCGAGCAGCACCATCGGCGTGCTGCCGCGCAGCTCGTCGACGTCGTCGAGGCTGAGGTCGAGCGGGCTGAACACGATGCCGTCGATGAGACGCACGTCGAAGCCGCGCGCCACGAGGCGCTCCGCCTCCGGGACCCCGCGCGTCTCGTCGATCAGCACCCGGTAGCCCCGCGCCGCCGCCACCTCGATCGTCTCGTGAGCGAGGGTCGAGAAGTAGGGCGAGTCGATCTGCGGCACCGCCAGCGCGAGGATCCCGGTGCGTCCCTGGCGCAGCTGACGGCCGGCGAGGTTGGGCCTGTAGCCGAGGTCGGCGATGACCCGTTCGACCCGTCCGCGGGTCGCCGCGCCGACCCGGCCCGTGCCGTTCACGACGTTCGAGACCGTCTTCCACGACACCCCGGCGGCCGCCGCGACCTCCTTGACCCCCGGCGGCTTCGTCGTGGCGGCCGGGCTCCCCGTGCTCGTCGTGCCGTCGTCGCCCACTCGTCCTCCTCGCCGTCGGTCCCGGACCGGGTCCGACGAAAACGGCGCGCCACCCCTTGACGGGAGGTGCCGCGGTAGTTCATCGTGATCCAACGTTAGATCGCAACGTTGCACCATGCTCGACCATGACGTGTCAGCAGACGCTGTGTCGACGACGACCCAGAAAGACGGACCACGTGACAGTGACCGGTGAGACGGCTCCGGCGGCCCCCTCCGCCGCACCCACCCGTGCCAGCAACCCGCGAAGCGCCCGATCCCGCCGCCGTGAGGCGGGTGCGGGGTTCGCGTTCTTGTCGCCGTGGTTGGTGGGGTTCGTGGTGTTGACGGCGTTCCCGATGGTGGCGTCGTTGTATCTGGCGTTCACGGACTATGACTTGTTCCGGCCGCCGTCGTGGGTCGGGATCGACAACTTCGTGAAGTTGTTCGAGGACCCGCGTTTTTGGACGTCGGCGAAGGTGACGGCGATCTATGTGCTGGTCGGCACGCCGATCAAGCTCGCGGCGGCGTTGTTGGTCGCGATGGTGCTGAACATGAAGCACCGGGGTCAGGGCGCGTACCGGTCGATCTTCTACGCCCCGAGCCTGATCGGTGCTTCGGTGTCGATCGCGATCGTGTGGAAGGCGATGTTCATCGATGACGGCATCGTGGACCGGATCCAGCAGCTGTTCGGGCTGCCGGCCGGGGGGTGGGTGGGTGACCCGTCCAAGACGATGCCGATGTTCGTGCTGCTCGCGGTGTGGACGTTCGGCGCCCCGATGGTCATCTTCCTCGCGGGGTTGAA
>NZ_JBHJVM010000021.1:51800-71449 GCF_042264825.1 Isoptericola sp. NPDC056134 | reverse complement strand
GGACCGCACCCGGGTGCGGTCCCGACCGAGCCTCTCTATCTCGCGGTCCGGGGTTCTCTATCTCGCGGCGTCCTTCAGCTTGATGGCGGGGTCGGTGGCGCGGGCCAGGTCCAGGCGCAGCGGCTCGCCGCGGCTCATGAGGCGCCGGACGCCGCCGACGTCGCGGGGCGAGTCCACGAGGAGGACGGCCCGGACGGTCGCGACACCGTCGGGCGCGTCCTCGGGCCCCCTGCTCTCCGCCGGGTCCAGGTAGAGCGCCGCCCAGGGGCCCTCGCCGGGGGTGCCGCGCAGCACCACGGGGGAGGCGTCGGGCCCGGCGGTGGTCGGCAGGCCCAGCAGCGCCAGGTCGTGCCCGAGCTGCTGCGAGAAGACGTACGGCGCGTGCCCGGTGCCGGCCGGCTCGACGCCGAGCATGGCGCGCACGGTGGGGTCGGGGTCGTGCAGCGCGGCCGACCAGTGCCCGCCCGGCACCGTGCCGAACACGGGGTGCGCGCGCGACGCGACGTCGCCGACCGCCCAGACGCGGGGATGGCCGGGGACGCGGCCGTCGCCGTCCACGAGGAGCGCGCCGCGCCCGTCCAGGGGCAGCGTGCCGTCCAGCCAGCCCGACGCCGGCCGCGCGCCCACGGCGGTGAGCACGAGGTCCGCCGGAACGTGATCGCCGCCGGCGAGGACCACGCCGGAGCCCTCCACGGCCGTCACCGCGGCGCCCGTGCGCAGGCGCACCCCGGCGGCCCCGTACCAGCCCGCGAGGAGCGCCCCGACGTCGCGGCCCAGCTGGCGCGACAACGGGGCGTCCGCCGCCTCGAGCACCGTGACGTCCGCCCCGGCGCCCGCGGCGACCCCCGCGACCTCGGCGCCGATCCAGCCCGCGCCCACGATCACCAGGCGCAGCCCGTCGTCGGCGCGCAGGGCCGCCCGCAGGCGGTCGGCGTCGGCGGCCGTGTGCAGCAGCGACGACGCGGAGAACCCCGGCGGGACGACCGGGACGGAGCCCACCGCGAGCACGACGGCGTCGGCCGCGACCTCGCCCCGTGCGGTCGTGACGACCACGCCGTCCGGCCGCGAGGCCAGCGACAGGGCGGGCTCGGCGAGCCGCACGTCGTCGGCCAGCGCCTCGACGTCGACGCCGAGGTCCGCGCTCAGCCACACCGGCTCGGGCCGCGTCAGCAGCTCCTTGGAGAGCGGCGGGCGGTCGTACGGGGGCACGCCCTCCGCGCCGAGCAGCGTGATCCGCCCGTCGAAGCCGTGCGCCCGCAGCGCGGCGACGGTCTGCGCGCCGGCGAGGCCGGCGCCCACCACGACGACGGACCGGAGGGGCGGACGGGGAGAGACGTCGGAGGTCGGCTCGGGCACGGTCCTCACCGTAGCTCTCGGCGAGACCCCGCGGGCGTGGAGGTCCGACGCTCGCCGCGGTCGCGCGACGGTAGGCTCGGCTGCCGTGGATCCCCGTGCGCTGCCCGACCCTCCGCGTGACCCCGGAGGGGCCGAGCCCGCGCCCGCGTGGCACACGGTCGGGGCGAAGGGCGAGGAGCCGGCGCGCCCTCTGCCCGGTCCCGAGCGCGCCATCGTCACCGTGCTCGCCGGCATCGTGCTCGCCGTCGTGCTCGGCGTGCTGGTCGGGGCCCGCGTCGGCACCGGCACCATCGCGCTGACCCTCGCCGTCGCGGGCACGTGGCGGGCCACGTCGGCCACCGGGCCTGTCGGGCTGGTCGTGCGGAGCCGGGGCTTCGACGTCTTCCTGTGCTGGGGTGGCGCCGTCGTCATCGGCGTGCTGGCCCTGACCGCCCCCGGCCTGGGCTGAGCGCCCGCGATCAGCCCGCCGAGCCCGCGAGGCTCGCGGTGAGCGGCTCTTCGGAGGTGACCGCGCAGGTGACGCTGCGCCAGCCGTCCCCCCACTCGCTGAACTCGGGGACCACCGTCCACACCTCGAGCGGCGGACCGGCGTACTCGCCGCCGACGAACTCGGCCCACGCCTCCGCGCAGGAGGCGCGCCCCGCCGCCCAGATCGTGGCGTCGTTCTCGGCGACCTCGACGCCGATGCGGTGCTCGGCGAACACCTGACCGGTGTGCGGCTCGTCGCAGAACTCGACCAGAGGCACCACGAGGTCGCCCCACCTGGTCAACCGGGTGGCGTCGAAGCACGTGGGGGACAGGGCGATGCTCAGGTGACGGGGGCCGCCGTCCGCAGGCGCGCGGGTGTCGGTCGGGGGCGGCGCGGGCGCGGGGTCGCCCGCGGCCGGCGCGGCCGCGCACACGAGGTGGGGCCAGAAGTCCCAGCCGTCCTTCGCCGTGAACCAGCGTGCGTAGGGCACCTCCAGCGGGCTCCGCCCCAGGTCCTCGAGGGCACCGTCGCAGACCTCCGACGCGATCTGGCCGCCGACCTCGTCGCCCGGCCAGGCGGGACCGGAGGGCCCGGCGTAGAACACGGTGGACGCGGTGTCGTCCCCGCACGGGACGAGCGGCACGATCCCGTGGAGCTCTGCCTGCGCGAAGCAGTCGCCGGGGGCGAGCATCCGCCACGGCTTCGCGTCCGCGAACGTCACGTCCCCGGTGAGGCCGGCCGGTGCGGCCCCCTTCGCCGGGGGCAGCGTCAACGGGTCCGCCGCCGACGTCGACGATGACGACGCCGATGACGACGCCGATGACGACGGCGGGCCGGCCAGACCGGTGAGGAGCGGGCGCACGTCGTCCACCAGCCCGACGGCGGCGACGAGGACCGCCACGCTCACCGCGCGGGCCAGGAGACCGACGACGACGGCCACGATCCCCGCCGTGCGCACCCGGCGGCGCTGACGACGACGGCCGCGATCCCGAACCGTCGCGCGGCCCGGGCGTGCGTCGTCGCGGCGGCGAGGTCCCCGGAGCCGATCGCCCGGGCCGCCCGCTGGGCTCCGAGGAGCGCCGGGACGCCGAGCGGCCAGCACAGGATCGCGGCGGCCACGGCCCAGCCGGTGGCGAGGTGCACGTCGCGCCCGGGAGGGACGGACGACGGCGGTACGGACGGGGTCAACGGCGACTCCGATCGGGAACGGGCACCGAGCCATCGGTGGCCGCAACGACCAGCGGCGCGCCATTTGTACCAGAGGTCCGACTTCGCGCTCTGCGCCCCGCGGGTGAAATCCTGCGCGGACGCCACGAGGGCCGGCACCCTGCGGGTACCGGCCCTCGTGCGTCGGGGCGTCAGGCGCGCGGCGCGTCGCCCTTCGGCTCGTCGGTGCCGGGCTTGGCGTCGTCGACGTCCTGCCCGTCCCACTCGCCCTCGTTCTCGTCGACCTCCGACGCCGTCGGAAGGGCGCCGTCGTCGACGACGTCGTGCTCGGGGGCGGTCCGCTCCTCGACCGTCACGGCCGTGTACTCGACCTCGGTCAGCGCGAGGGCGGGCACCGGCTGGAACGCCCGGGCGAACAGGGCGGCGAGTGCCGCTCCCACCAGGGGGGCGACGACGAACACCCACAGCTGGCCCCACGTCCAGCCTCCGCCGAACACCGCCGAGGCGAACGACCGCGCCGGGTTGAGCGAGGCGTTGGTGACCGGCCAGGCGACGATGATCAGCGCGCCGAGGGACAGGCCGATGACCACCGGGGCGAACGTGACCGACGTGCGCTTGCTGGTCACGCCGAGGATGATCCCCACGAAGACGGCGGTGACGATCACCTCGACGAGGATCGCGGCCCACATCGTGAACTCGACGGGGGCGCCGCCCTGCTGCGCCGCCGCGGCGGTGAGCGTGGCGGCGGGCGCGTGCGATCCGAAGCCGTTGGCCGTGCCCTGGAAGAGCTCGGCCTTGCTCGTCGCCTGAGCGAACGGGAGCACCGACTCCGGGATGATCGAGAACATCACGGCCGCGGCCGCGGTGCCGCCCACGAGCTGGGCGGCCCAGTACGGCACCAGGTCGCGCCACGCGGAACGGCCGGCGAGCGTCAGGCCGAAGGTCACGGCGGGGTTGAAGTGGCCGCCGGAGACGCCGCCGACCGCGGCGATGGCGCCCATGACGAGGATCCCGCCCGCGAGCGCGACGGTGATGATCTGACCGTTGTTGAACAGGTTGAAAGTGGCGGTGCCGACGATGCCGAGCACCAGCACGAACGTGCCGAAGGCCTCGGCGGCGAGCCGGGCGAACAGGCCGTGCTGCGGGGCTCCTGCCGCCGTGTCGACGTCGGCCGGAGCCGTACCGCCCTCGGCGGCGATGTCCTGGGACATGAGGGTCCTTCTCTGCTCGGGAGACGGGCGTCTCGGTGTGCCCCCCGCGGTGGGAGGGCCGGTCGTGCGTGACCGGCCTCACGGCCGGCTGCGCGGGCATGCTTCCACCGTGGTCTGAACGGTTGCTGAGCGCGGGCCGACGGTGGCGCTCCTGGCACGTTACCGCGCGTCGTCCCAGGTCGCGCTCCACCACGACGGTCGGCGCGCCGGGCGGCGGCGACGTCGAGGGCCGGGCCGGGGTGGCGGTCGACCCCGGCGCCCGGCTGCGTCAGAGTAGGGGCATGACCACACCAGTGAACGTCACCGTCACCGGGGCGGCGGGCCAGATCGGGTACGCGCTGCTCTTCCGGATCGCGTCGGGCGCGATGCTCGGCCCCGACACGCCCGTGCGGCTGCGGCTGCTGGAGATCCCGCAGGCGGTGAAGGCCGCGGAGGGGACCGCGATGGAGCTCGACGACTGCGCCTTCCCGCTGCTGGCCGGCATCGACATCCACGACGACCCCACGGCGGGCTTCGCGGGCACGAACGTCGCCCTGCTGGTGGGCGCCCGGCCGCGCGGCCCGGGCATGGAGCGGGCGGACCTGCTCGAGGCGAACGGCGGCATCTTCGGGCCGCAGGGCCGGGCCATCAACGCGGGCGCGGCCGACGACGTGCGGGTCCTGGTCGTGGGCAACCCGGCCAACACGAACGCGCTGATCGCGGCGTCGAACGCGCCCGACGTGCCGAAGGACCGCTTCACGGCGATGACGCGCCTCGACCACAACCGCGCGCTCTCCCAGCTCGCGAAGCGGGCGGACGTGCCGGTCTCGCAGGTGCGCCGCGTGACGATCTGGGGCAACCACTCCGCGAGCCAGTACCCGGACGTGTTCCGGGCCGACGTCGCGGGCACGCCGGGCGCCCGGTACGCGGACGAGGACAAGCTCTGGCTCGCGGACGACTTCATCCCGACGGTGGCCAAGCGCGGCGCCGCGATCATCGACGCGCGCGGGGCGTCGTCGGCGGCGTCCGCGGCGAACGCGGCGATCGACCACGTCCACGACTGGGTGCAGGGCACGCCCGAGGGCGACTGGACCAGCGCGGGCCTGTGGTCGACCGGGCAGTACGGGGTGCCGGAGGGCCTGGTCTCGTCGTTCCCGGTGACGTCGTCGGGCGGTGCGTGGGAGGTCGTCGAGGGCCTCGAGATCGACGACTTCTCCCGCGAGCGGATCGCGGCCAGCGTGCAGGAGCTCTCCGAGGAGCGGGACGCCGTGCGCGCCCTCGGCCTGATCTGACGGAAATTCTGCGGCGGAGCGTCGGGGGCGCCGCATAGGCTTCTCGGGCCATGATCGACGCCCCTGCCGCGCGCGCGGAACACACCTCCACCACGACCACGCCGACGGACCCGTCCCGCCGCCTCGACTGGCGGAGGCTGCGCGGGCCCGTCGCCGCGGTCGCGATGGTCGCGCTCACCCTCGGAGCGGTGGGTGCCGCGCTCGGCACCGTCGTCGCGGGCCGCCTCGCGGAGGACCCGACGGGGGCGCTGCTGACGCTGCTCGCGCTCTGCGTGGTCGGCGCCGCCCTGTTCGACACGGCCGGGCAGGTCGTGTGGGCGGGCGTCGTCGACCGCGCCGAGGGGCGGCTGCGCGGCGACCTGCTCACCGCGGCGCTGCACCAGCCGCTCGGCACGCTCACCGAGCAGGCCGTGGGCGAGGTGCTCGACCGGGTCGACGACGACACGCACGCCGTCGGAACGCTCGTGCGCCGCCAGCTGTGGGGCGCGGGCCGCACGGTGGTCGGCGTCGTGCCGATGTACGTGGTCGCCGGCGTCACCTGGTGGCCGGCGTGGATCCTGTTCCCGCTGCTGGGCGCGCTCGCGGGCGTCCTCGTGCGCCCGATGCTGGGCGAGATCGCCCGCCGCAAGGTGATCGAGGAGGCGGCCTGGACCGACCACGCGGCCGCGTTCGAGGAGTCGGTGGCCGCCCGCGACGACCTGCGCACCAGCCTCGGCCAGCCGTTCGCCATCCGCCGCCTGGCGCAGCGCTCGGCGGACGTGCACCGCAAGTTCCGCGACGTGGTCGTCGTCGAGTCGAAGATGCTGCGCCGGGCCGGCCTGGTGCTCGCCGCGCTGCTCGCCGGCGTCGCCGTGGCCGGGGCCGCGCTGGCGTCGGGCGGCACGCTCGCCGTCCAGGACCTCGTGACGCTGTTCCTGGTCACGTCGATGTTCGTGGGCCAGGTGGACAACCTCATCCACCACCTGCCGGACATCCAGGAAGGGCTGGGCGCCATCACGCGCATCCGGCAGATGCTGTCGGTCGAGCCGGAGCCGAGCGGCGGGCGCGACCTGCCCGAGGGCCCGGTGGGCATCGAGCTGCGCGACCTGCACTTCTCGTACGCCGAGGGCACCTTCGCGCTGCAGGGCGTGAACCTCCGCGTCCCCGCGGGGCAGACGGTGGCGCTCGTCGGGCGCACCGGCTCCGGGAAGTCGACGCTCGCGTCGCTGCTGTCGCGCGCCGTCGAGCCGGAGCCAGGCACGGTGTTCCTCGGCGGCGTCGACGTGCGCGACCTCGACCTGCAGAAGCTGCGCGCCGCGGTGGGCGTCGTCACGCAGCGCACCGAGATCCTCGCCGGCACGCTCGCCGAGAACGTCGCGCTGTTCGCCGACGTCCCGCGCGAGGACGTCGAGGCGGCCGTGCGCGAGCTGCGCCTGGAGGCCTGGGTGTCGGGCCTGCCCGACGGGCTCGACACGCTGCTCGGTCCGGGCGGCACGTCGCTGTCCGCGGGGGAGGAGCAGCTCGTCGCGTTCGCGCGCCTGCTGGTGCGCGACGTCCAGGTGGTGGTGCTCGACGAGGCGACGGCGCGCATGGACCCGCTCACCGAGGCCCGCGTGGTCGCGGCGTCCGAGCGGCTGCTCGCCGGCCGCACGGGCGTGCTGGTCGCCCACCGGCTGACGACCATCGAGCGGGCGGACCTGCTCGCCGCGCTCGACCACGGCCGGGTCGTGCAGCTGGGCCCCCGGGCGAGGCTCGCCCGCGAGGACGGCCCGTACCGCGACCTGCTCCTGGCGAGCGACGCCGCGGACGCACCCGTCGCGAGCGCCGGTGCCGCCGAGGAGGTCGCGTCGGGGCTCACCGGTCACCGGTCGACGCCGTCGAGCGCGCCGTCGGGCACGGCGCCGAGCACGGTGGAGTCCGCGCAGGCGGCGTCCCACGACGTGGGCGGCAAGCGCCGCCGCGGCGCGGCGCCGGACCTCGCCGACCCGGGCGAGGGCCCGAGCCTGGCGCGCGGCGTCCTGCACGCGCTGTTCGTGCGCCCCGCGTGGGGCGTGGTCGGCGCGGCGCTCTTCCTCGTGGCGAGCCTCGTCTCCGCGCAGGGTGCCCTCACCGGGTTCCTCTGGGGGCGGGCGGTCGAGGGGCTCGACGCCGGCTTCCCCACCGCGCTCATGGTCGCGTTCGCGGTGCTCCTCGTCGTCGCGCCGCTGGCGCTCGCGTGGGCGCTGTACGTCTACCCACGGTGGTGGGTGGAGGTGCTGCTGCGCGTCCGGATGGCGGTGATGGTGGGGCAGACGCGCCAGGAGCGGCTGCGCGCCACCCCGCCCGGCGAGGTCGTGGCCCGCGCCATGGACTCCGACCGGTTCGTGCGCTACTCGGACCGCTGGGTCGACTTCGTCAACGGCCTGGTCATCGCCGGCGTGACGGCGCTGCTCAGCGGGTCGTGGCTGGCCGGCGGCGTGCTGCTGGCCGTCATGGTGGTCTCGGCGGCCGCGTCGGCGGTCGGTCGGCCGATCGCGGGCCGCTCGGCCACCCGGTCGTCTGCCGCTCGCGCCCGGTTCGGCCGGGCCCTCGTCTCCGCGCTCGACTCCGCGCGCACGGTGAAGCTCGCCGCGCGGACCCCGCAGGTGCACGCGCACCTGCGCGAGGTGGACGGCGGCCGCGTCCGGGCCGCGATCTTCGAGCACCGGATCCAGGCCGCCCTCGACGGCGTGCCGATGATCATGGTGCAACTCGGCGTCGTGGCGGCCTGGGCGGGCCTGCTCACCGGCACGTGGGGGCTGGCGACCGCGCTGCTCGTCGCGAACGCCGTGAACGGGTTCGGCTGGTTCGGCGTGGTGGCGGGGGCGGTCGTGACGGAGGCGCCCGGCACCCGGTCGTGGCAGCGGGCCACCGGCCGGTTCGCCGCGGGGGCCGACCTCATGGACCTGCCCGCGGGCGTCGACCTGCTCACCGGCGACGCGCCCCGACCGGCCGCGGGCCCGCGCGAGGCGCTGGAGCGGCTGCGCCTCGAGGGCGTGACCGCCGTGCACGACGACGGCACCATCGGGGTGTCGGGGGTGGACCTGGAGGTGCGGCGCGGCGAGCTCGTGCTGCTGCTCGGCCAGGTCGGCTCGGGCAAGTCGAGCCTGCTGTCCGCGCTGAGCGGCCTCATGGAGCACACGGGCCGGATCCGCTGGAACGAGCGGGACGTCGAGGACGCCCAGGCGTTCCTGCGCCCGGGGCAGGTCGCGCACGTCGCGCAGGTGCCGCGGGTGCTGTCCGGCACGTTCAGCGAGAACGTGCGCCTGGACCACGAGCGCGACGTCGACGGCCCGGTCGCCTCCGCGCGCCTGGGGCAGGACGTGGACGAGGCTGGTGGTCCGGACGCGCTGGTCGGCCACCGCGGGGTGCGGCTGTCCGGCGGCCAGGTGCAGCGGCTCGCGCTCGCCCGCGCGCTGGCGACGGACGCCGAGCTGCTGCTGGCCGACGACGTCTCCAGCGCGCTGGACGCCACCACGGAGATCGAGCTGTGGGCGTCGCTGCGCGAGCGCGGCACCACCGTCGTCGGCGCGACGTCCAAGCGCGCGGCCCTGTCGCGTGCCGACCGCGTCGTCGTCCTCGCCGACGGCGAGATCGCCGAGGTCGGGCCGTGGCGCGAGCTCGCGCCGCGCTGGGGGCACCTGGCGGGCTGAGCGTAGTTCCGTCGTGGGCGTTCGTGTGGCGCTATTCCCCAGGGAATGGCGCCACACGGGCGCCCACAGGTGTCGGCGGACCTGTTGCTGCAAGGTTGCTGCAACGGTACAGTCGCCGCGGGTCGCGACCTCCGCGCGCCCGGACGACGAAGGAGTCCTCCATGCCTCGTGCTGCCCAGGCCCGCGCCCCCCGAAGGCGCCCGACCCGTCGCGCGGCGGCATCGCTGACCGCCGTCGCGCTCACCGTCCCCGCGCTGTCCGCCGGCCTCGGCGGGCTCGCCCTCACGACGGCGCCCCCGGCGGGCGCCGCGGACCGCACCGCCACCCTGGTCGGGAGCCTCCAGACGGAGCTCGGCTGCGCCGAGGACTGGGACCCGACCTGTGCCGCCACCACCCTCGCGCCCGCCGGCGACGGCACGTTCGGCGCCGACGTCGACCTGCCGGCCGGGACGTACGAGTACAAGGTCGCGCTCGACGGCGCCTGGGACGAGTCCTACGGGCGCGAGGGCACCGGCGAGAACGCGCCCCTGGTGCTGGGCGGCGACGCGCGCGTGCGGGTCAGCTACGACGACACCACGCACCGCGTCGCGCTCACGCCGCTGACGCTGGCCGGCGCCTACGACGACGCGACGGACGCCGACCTGGTGGTGCCGCCGGTGCGGCAGGCGGGCTCGGACGAGCGGTTCTACTTCGTCATGACCGACCGCTTCGCGAACGGCGACGACTCGAACGACACCGGCGGGATCGACGGCGACCGGCTCGCGACCGGCTTCGACCCGACCGACAAGGGCTTCTACCAGGGCGGGGACATCGCCGGCCTGCGCGAGAAGCTCGACTACATCGAGGGCCTGGGCACCACCGCGATCTGGCTGACGCCGTCGTTCCTCAACCGCCCGGTGCAGGGCACGGGCGACGACGCGAGCGCGGGCTACCACGGCTACTGGATCACGGACTTCACGCGGATCGACCCGCACCTGGGCACCAACGACGAGCTGCGCGCACTGATCGACGAGGCCCACGGCAAGGGCATCAAGGTCTACTTCGACATCATCACCAACCACACGGCCGACGTCATCGACTACGCCGAGGGGGAGTACGGGTACGTCGACCAGGCGACGTCGCCCTACACCGACGCCGCCGGGAACACCTTCGACCCGGGCGACGTCGCGGGCTCGGACGACTTCCCCGAGCTCGACGCCGCGACGTCGTTCCCGTACACGCCGGTGATCGCGCCCGAGGACTCCGACGTCAAGGTCCCGGCCTGGCTCAACGACCCGACGCTTTACCACAACCGGGGCAACTCGACGTGGACGGGGGAGTCGGTCACGTACGGCGACTTCGACGGCCTGGACGACCTCATGACGGAGGACCCGCGCGTCGTGCAGGGCTTCGTCGGCGTGTACTCCGACTGGATCGACCTCGGCATCGACGGCTTCCGCATCGACACGGTCAAGCACGTGAACCCGGAGTTCTGGGAGACGTGGTCGGCCGAGGTCATGGACTACGCCCACGCGCAGGGCAAGGACGACTTCTTCATGTTCGGCGAGGTCTACGACGCCGACGCCGCCAAGACGTCGCCGTACGTGCGCGACACCGACATGAGCTCGGTGCTCGACTTCTCCTTCCAGGCGGCCGCGACCAGCTACGCGAGCGGCAACAGCGCGCGCGGCCTGGCGAGCCTGTTCGCGAGCGACGACCGGTACACGACGCCGACGAGGTCCGCGTCCGCGCTGCCGACGTTCCTCGGCAACCACGACATGGGCCGCGTGGGCTACATGCTCGCCGGCACCGACGAGCCGCTGGCCCGTGACGAGCTGGCGCACGATCTCATGTACCTCACGCGCGGCCAGCCGGTCGTGTACTACGGCGACGAGCAGGGCTTCGCCGGCACCGGAGGGGACAAGGACGCCCGGCAGACCCTCTTCGCCACGCAGGTCGACGAGTACGCCGACCAGCCGCTCGTCACGGGCGAGCAGGCGGGCAGCGTGGACCGCTACGCCACCGACGCGCCGCTGTACTCCCGCATCGCCGAGCTGGCGGCTCTGCGCGAGGCGCACCCGGCGCTCGCGACCGGCGCACAGGTCGAGCGGTACGCGGAGAACGGCGCCGGGATCTACGCGTTCAGCCGCGTGGACCGCACGGAGAAGGTCGAGCACCTGGTCGCCGTCAACAACGCGGCGCAGGAGAAGAACGCGACCTTCACGACCCTCACCCCGGGCGCGTCGTACGAGGTGCTGTACGGCGACGGGGAGCCGGTGACCGCGGACGACGCCGGCGAGGTCACCGTCAGCGTCCCGGCGACGTCGGCCCTGGTGCTGCGCGCCGACCGCACGGTGGGCGCGGACTCCGACGGCACGCTGGACGTCGTCGTCCCGGCGGCGGGCGCGGCGGTCACCGGCACCGCGGCGGTGGCGGCGGACGTCGACGACGACGCGTGGGCGGAGACGTCCTTCGCGTGGCGCGAGGTCGGTACGTCCCGGTGGAACCCGCTCGGCACGGCCGAGGACACGACGCCGCGCGTCTTCCACGACGCGAAGGGCCTGGCCGAGGGCACCCTCGTCGAGTACCGCGCCGTGACGCAGGACGCCGACGGCGAGCGCGCGGCCGCCTCGACCTTCGCCTCCGTCGGCGTCGACGTGTCCGGCGTGGTCGGCGACGAGGAGCCCGAGCCCGAGATCGACCTGGTGACCGTGCCCGGCAGCCACAACAGCGAGATGGGCTGCGCCGGCGACTGGACCCCGGACTGCGAGGGCGCGCGCCTCACCGAGCGCCCGGACGGCGTGTGGGAGGGCACCTTCGACCTGCCGGAGGGCGACTACGAGTACAAGGTCGCCGTGAACGGGTCGTGGGACGTCAACTACGGCGTCGGGGGAGTGCGCGACGGCGGCAACGCCACGTACTCGCACGACGGCGGCGAGGTCACGTTCTACTGGGACCCGGTGAGCCACGACTTCTCGTCCACCGCGCAGGGCCCGGTCGTCACGCTGGCCGGGTCGTTCCAGGACCAGGTGGGCTGCTCCTCCTCCTGGGCGCCCGACTGCCTCGCGTCGTGGCTCAAGGACCCGGACGGCGACGGCACGTACACCTGGTCCACCGACGACCTGGCCGCCGGCGCGTACGAGGCGAAGGTGGCGCACGGGCTGAGCTGGGCCGAGAACTACGGCGTCGGCGGCGCGCCCGACGGCGCCAACTACTCCTTCAGCGTGGGCGAGGGCGAGACGGTGGCGTTCTCCTACGACCTCGCGTCGCACGTCCTGACGATCGGCGTGGAGAACCCGCCGCTGCCGGGCACGGGGCAGCAGGCCGCGCACTGGGTCCGTCAGGGCGTGGTGCTCGCGCCCGGCGACCTCGGCTCCGGCGACGACTGGACCCTGTGGACCGCGCCCGACGGCGGCCTGGCGGTCGCGGACGGCGAGGTGCGGGGGCCGGACGGCGGCGACCTGCCGGAGGGTGCCGCGTCCTACGACCTGGCCCCCGCGGGGGACGTGCCCGACGACGTCGCGCGCGACTTCCCGGCGCTCGCGGGCCACACGGCCCTCGCGCCGGTGGGCGACGACGGGAAGCCGCTGGGCCGCGCGGCGGTCGAGGAGCTCCTGACCGGCCAGCTGCTGGTCACCCGGGCCTCGGGCGAGGGGCTGTCCGCGGCGACGGGCGTGCAGGTGCCCGGCGTCCTCGACGACCTGTACAGCGAGCAGGCGTCGAAGCGTACGTTCGGCGCGCAGCGGCACCCGAGCGGCCGGTGGGCCTCGTTCGCGCTCTGGGCGCCGACGGCGCAGGACGTCGACCTCCTGGTGTGGCCCGCCGGCCGCGACCTGGGCGAGGACCCCGAGCGCTTCGACGCGGTGCGCGAGCGTGACGGCTCGTGGACGCTCGACGGCAAGCGGGCGGCGAAGCGGCTCGCCTGGGACGGCGCCCGCTACCGGTACGCGGTGACGGTCTACGTGCCGGGCACGGGGAAGGTCGAGACGAACGACGTCACCGACCCGTACTCGGTCGGCCTCACGCTCGACTCGACGCACTCGGTCGTCGTCGGCCTGGACGACAAGCGCTGGCAGCCGAAGGTCTGGCGCCACGCGCGCCAGCCCGTCGTCGACCGGGCCGTGGACCAGACGATCTACGAGCTGCACGTGCGCGACTTCTCGATCTCCGACGAGACCGTGCCGGCGAAGGAGCGCGGCACGTACCTCGCGTTCGCGCAGCGGCGCTCGGACGGCATGGCGCACCTGCGCGAGCTGGCCGACGCGGGCATGACGACGGTGCACCTGCTGCCGACGTTCGACATCGCGACGATCCCCGAGGACCGTGCGGACCAGGCGACCACGCCCGACCTGTCCGGGTTCGCGCCCGACGGCGAGGAGCAGCAGGCGGCGGTCGGCGACGTCGCGGCGAGCGACGGCTTCAACTGGGGCTACGACCCGTTCCACTTCTCGGTCCCCGAGGGCTCGTACGCCGTCGATGCCGAGGGGGGTGCCCGCGTGGCCGAGTTCCGCACGATGGTGGGCTCGCTGCACGACGCGGGCCTGCAGGTGGTGCTCGACCAGGTGTTCAACCACACTGCGGCGAGCGGGCAGGACGCGAAGAGCGTCCTCGACCGGGTCGTGCCGGGCTACTACCAGCGGCTGAACCCGACGACGGGCGCCGTGGAGACCAGCACCTGCTGCCAGAACGTCGCCACCGAGCACGCGATGGCGGGCAAGCTCATGGTCGACTCGGTGGTCACGTGGGCCCGCGACTACAAGGTGGACGGCTTCCGCTTCGACCTCATGGGCCACCACTCGAAGGAGAACATGCTGGCCGTGCGCGAGGCGCTCGACGGCCTGACCGTCCGCAAGGACGGCGTCGACGGGTCCGCCGTCTACCTGTACGGCGAGGGCTGGAACTTCGGCGAGGTGGCGGACAACGCCCTGTTCACGCAGGCCACGCAGGGGCAGCTCGGCGGGACGGGCATCGGCACGTTCAGCGACAGGCTGCGCGACGCCGTGCACGGCGGGTCGCCGGTGGACGCCGCGTCGCGGTTCACCCAGGGCTTTGGCACGGGGCTGTTCACCGACCCGAACGGTCGCGAGGCCAGCGAGGGCGACGCCGGCAGCGTCAACGACGGCTCCGACGACGAGCGCGCCGACCTGGGCCACCAGACCGACCTGGTACGCCTCGGGCTGGCGGGCAACCTGCGGGACTACGCGTTCCGGGCGGCGGACGACGGCGCCGGCGAGACGACGCGGGGGGAGGACCTCGACTACCGCGGCGCGCCCGCGGGGTACGCGGACTCGCCGGAGGAGGTCGTCACGTACGTCGACGCGCACGACAACGAGACGCTCTTCGACCTGCTGACGCTCAAGCTGCCGCAGGACACCGCGATGACGGACCGGGTCCGGATGAACACCGTGTCGCTCGCGACGACGGCGCTGGCCCAGACCCCGTCGTTCTGGCACGCGGGCACGGACCTGCTGCGCTCGAAGTCGCTGGACCGGAACTCCTACGACTCGGGCGACTGGTTCAACGCGATCGACTGGTCGGGGCAGGACAACGGCTTCGGCCGCGGCCTGCCGCCGGCGGCGGACAACGAGGACGCGTGGCCGGTGATGGCGCCGCTCCTGGCGGACCCGGCGCTCAAGCCCGCGCCGTCGGACATCGCGACGGCCTCCGACGCGGCGCGCGAGCTGCTCGAGCTGAGGTCCTCGACGCGGCTGTTCCGCCTCGGCAGCGCCGCGGCGATCGAGCAGAAGGTGTCGTTCCCGGGGGCGGGGCCGGACGCGCAGCCCGGCGTCGTCGCCATGGCGGTGGACGACACCGTCGGCCGTGACGCCGACCGTCGCCTGGACGGCCTGCTGACGGTGTTCAACGCGTCGCCGGAGCCCGTGACGCTCGAGCTGGCCGGGCTGCGCGGCCGGGACTTCCGGCTCTCGGGCGTGCAGCGCTCGGGGAGCGACGCGGTCGTCAAGCGGACCCGGTGGGACGCGCGCACGGGCACGGTCACCGTGCCCGCCCGGACCGTGGCGGTGCTGGAGGACCCGCAGCGCTGAGCCACCGCACGCCCTCGCGGTTGTGTTCGACGTACGAACCAACTGTCGAGGGGGCGGGACCCGGAGGGCCGCGGGACGGAACGCCGTCCCGCGGCCCTTCTCGCGCTCTCGCTCTGACAACGGTGGGGCGTGACACGATCGTTATCGGTTTCCACCCGCCCAGGCTTTGACTTCGGAACTCGAACGCAGCAGTCTGTACCGCGGACCGGCTCGGCCGTCCGAGGAAGACCTCGGCGTCCGGGCGCCGGCGGCGAAGGTCGCTGCCGGGGGACACTCGACGACGAGAAGGAGCGCGAGGATGCGACTCGCCAAGACGATGGGCGCGGTGGCCGCCGGTGCGGCGCTGACGCTGGGACTCGCCGCGTGCGGCGGCTCCGGGGCCGGCGGTGGCGGCGGTGCCGACGGCGCCGCGGGCAACGGCGACGACGACGTGAAGATCGGCGTCGCGATGCCGACGCAGACCTACGAGCGTTGGATCCAGGACGGCAACAACGTCAAGAAGGGCCTGGAGGACCTCGGCTACTCCGTGGACCTGCAGTTCGCCAACGACGACATCCCGACCCAGACGCAGCAGATCGACTCGATGATCACCGAGGGCGTCGACGTCCTCGTCATCGCCTCGATCGACGGCACCGCGCTGACCAGCCAGCTCGACGCGGCCGCCGCGGCGAACATCCCGGTCATCGCGTACGACCGCCTGATCCGCGACAGCGAGAACGTCGACTTCTACACGACGTTCGACAACGAGGCGGTCGGCGTGGCGCAGGCCAACGCCCTGCTCCGCGGCCTGGGCTACCTCGACGCCGACGGCAAGGAGACCGGCGAGAAGGGCCCGTACAACATCGAGCTCTTTGCCGGCTCGCCGGACGACAACAACGCCGGGTTCTTCTTCGACGGCGCGATGTCGGTGCTGCAGCCGCTCATCGACGACGGCACGATCGTCGTCCCGTCCGGCCAGACCGACTTCGGCCAGGTCACGACGCAGCGCTGGGAGCTCGAGACGGCCCAGAAGCGCATGGAGGACCTGCTCACCTCCACGTACCAGGGCGGCGAGAAGCTGGACGGCGTGCTCGCGCCGGCCGACGTGCTCTCCCGCGGCATCATCAACGCGCTCCAGAGCGCGGGCATGGGGCCGACCCTCGAGAAGGGCCTGCCGGTCGTCACCGGTCAGGACGCCGAGATCGCGAACATCAAGCTCATCGACGACGGCGTCCAGTCCTCGACGATCTTCAAGGACACGCGCCTCCTCGCCGAGCAGGCCGTCAAGGCCACGCAGTCCTTCGTGGAGGGCAACGACCCCGAGGCGAACGACACCAAGACGTACGACAACGGCGTGAAGGTCGTGCCGTCGTACCTGCTCGAGGTCCAGACGGTGTTCAAGGACGACATCCAGCCCGTGCTGATCGACGCCGGGTACTACACCGCCGACGAGGTCAAGGCCGGTCAGGCGGACGACTGATCCGCAGGTCATGACCCGCACGGGCAGGCCCGTCCGTCGCCGCTCCCGCTCGGGGGCGGACGACGGGCGGGCCCGCCCCCGGGGCCGCCGCGGACGTGTCCGACGGCGGCGCACCCCACCGAAGGAGGGACGAGGGCGCAGATGAGCACGATCCTGGAGATGCGCTCCATCACCAAGGAGTTCCCCGGCGTCAAGGCGCTGTCCGACGTCACGCTGACCGTCGAGCAGGGCGAGATCCACGCCATCTGCGGCGAGAACGGCGCGGGGAAGTCCACGCTCATGAAGGTGCTGTCGGGCGTCTACCCGCACGGCACCTACGACGGCGAGATCATCCTGGACGGGACGACGGCGGAGTTCGGGTCGATCAACGACTCGGAGGACCGCGGCGTCGTCATCATCCACCAGGAGCTCGCCCTGGTGCCGTACCTGTCGGTCGCCGAGAACATCTTCCTGGGCAACGAGACCCGGAACCGGTTCGGGATGATCGACTGGAACGCCGCGAACCGGAAGGCCCACGCCCTGCTCGAGCGCGTCGGCCTGGACGAGAACCCGACGACGCCCGTCGGCCAGCTCGGCGTCGGCAAGCAGCAGCTCATCGAGATCGCCAAGGCGCTCTCGAAGGAGGTCAAGCTGCTGATCCTCGACGAGCCGACCGCTGCGCTCAACGACGACGACTCCGAGCACCTGCTCGAGCTGCTGCGCCAGCTCAAGGCGCACGGCATCACGTCGATCATCATCTCCCACAAGCTCAACGAGATCGAGGAGATCGCCGACCGCACGACGATCATCCGCGACGGCCGGACCATCGAGACCATCGACATGTCCGAGCCGGGCTCCACCCAGGACCGCATCATCCGCGGCATGGTGGGCCGTGACCTCGAGCACCGCTACCCCGAGCGCGCGTCCGTCGTCGGCGACGAGGTGCTGCGCGTGGAGCACTGGAGCGTCGACCACCCCACGCAGATCGGCCGGCAGATCATCATCGACGCGTCGTTCAACGTGCGCGCCGGCGAGGTGGTCGGGATCGCCGGCCTCATGGGTGCCGGGCGCACCGAGCTCGCGATGAGCATCTTCGGCCGCACCTACGGACGCAACATCCGCGGCGAGATCTACAAGGACGGCAAGCCGATCCAGGTCCGCACCGTGTCCGAGGCGATCGGGCACAACCTCGCGTACGCGACCGAGGACCGCAAGCACTACGGCCTCAACCTCATCGACGACATCCGGCACAACATCTCCGCGGCCGGCCTGCCCAAGCTCGCCCCGCGCGGCTGGGTCAACGGCAACGAGGAGCTCCGGGTCGCCGAGGACTACCGCGGCTCCCTCAACATCAAGACGCCCAACGTCCTGGTCGACGTCGGCAAGCTCTCCGGCGGCAACCAGCAGAAGGTCGTGCTGTCCAAGTGGCTGTACACCGACCCCGACGTGCTCATCCTCGACGAGCCGACCCGCGGGATCGACGTCGGCGCCAAGTTCGAGATCTACACGATCATCAACAAGATGGTCGCGGCGGGGAAGGCGGTCGTCGTCATCTCCTCCGAGCTTCCCGAGCTGCTCGGCATCTGCGACCGCGTGTACACCCTCGCCTTCGGTCGGATCACCGGTGAGCTCCCCGTCGCCGAGGCGACGCAGGAGCGCCTCATGGAGCTCATGACGATCGAGCGCGACCAGCCCCTGCCCACGAAGGAAACCGCCTCATGAACGCCATCGACTCGGTCCGGGACATCCTGACCCGGAACATGCGCCAGAGCGGCATCGTCATCGCCTTCCTGGCGATCGTCGTGCTCTTCGCCGCACTGAACCCGAACTTCCTCTCGCCGACGAACCTCACGAACATCGTCCTGCAGTACTCGTACATCCTGATCCTCGCGATCGGGATGGTGATGATCATCGTCGCGGGGCAGATCGACCTGTCCGTCGGCTCGGTGGTCGCCCTCACCGGGGCCGTGAGCGCCGTCGTCGTCATCCGTCAGGGCATGCCCTGGTACGTGGGCGTGCTCGCCGCCCTGGTCGTCGGCCTCCTGGTCGGCATCTGGCAGGGCTTCTGGGTCGCCTACGTCGGGATCCCCGGCTTCATCGTGACCCTGGCCGGCATGCTCCTGTTCCGCGGCCTGACGTTCCTCGTGCTGGACAACAAGTCGCTGTCGCCGTTCGGCGGCACGTACTACGACATCGCCAACGGGTTCCTCAACGGGCTGCTCGGCGGCAACGGGTTCGACGTCTTCACGCTGGTGATCTTCGGCATCGCCGTGGTCGGCTTCGGCGTCAGCCAGTGGCGCACGCGCCAGGGCAAGATCGCCTACCAGCAGACGGTCGAGTCGATGCCGCTGTTCGTGGTCAAGCTCGTCGCGGTCGCCGCCGTGGTGATGTGGTTCGGGTTCCAGCTGTCCATCTCGCGCGGCCTGCCGATCGTGCTCATCATCCTCGCGGTGCTGATCATCGCGTACACGCTCGTCACGCAGAAGTCGGTCTTCGGGCGGCACGTCTACGCCGTCGGCGGCAACCGCCACGCGGCCGAGCTGTCCGGCGTGAAGGTCCGCAAGGTCAACTTCTGGATCTTCGTGAACATGGGCGTCCTGGCCTCGGTGGCCGGCATCGTCTACTCCTCGCGCATGAACGGCGCCCAGCCGGGCGCGGGCAACATGTTCGAGCTCGACGCGATCGCCGCGTGCTTCATCGGCGGCGCGTCGACCACCGGCGGCGTCGGCCGCGTGGGCGGCGCCATGATCGGTGGTCTGATCATGGCCGTCATGTCCAACGGCATGCAGCTGATGGGCGTGCCGCAGTCGATGCAGCAGGTCGTCAAGGGTCTGGTGCTGCTGCTCGCGGTCGCGTTCGACATCTACAACAAGCGTCGCGCCTCGGTGCTGCGCTGACCAAGGGGGTCCGGCCGGGGCCGGACCATCCCGCCACGAAGCGGGGGGGGGGGGAGAAAAACCCCCCCCCCCCTCCTCCCCCCCCCCACCCCCCCCCCTTAGAAGAAAGACTCCCCCGGTGGGGGCGCAACCCCCCCCTTTCCACGACAAAAACCCCACCCTCCTCC
>NZ_JBHJVM010000021.1:43184-51790 GCF_042264825.1 Isoptericola sp. NPDC056134 | reverse complement strand
AAACACGGGTCGCCCCTGGGTGTTGCGCTGACAAGGGGGGTCAGGCGGGGATAGAACCATCCCGCAACGAAGCGTGGGGCGGCGGACGACCGCCCCCCCCCGCGTCGTCGCACCATAGACTCCCCGGCGTGAGAGGACGGCTGCCGATGGTGGGATCGCAGTCGTCGCTGCGCGAGGCGAACCGCGCGCGCGTCGTCGACGCGGTGAAGCGGCACGGCGGGCTGACGCAGGTCGAGCTCACGGGGGCCACCGGGCTCTCGCCCGCCACCGTGTCGACCATCGTCAAGGAGCTCGTCGCCGCCGAGCTCGTCGAGGTGCGCAACACGATCCGCTCGGGCCGGCGCGCACAGCTCGTCACCCTCGCCCACCGCGTCGGGCTCGTCGCGGGCGTGCTGGTAGGGACGCGGCACCTCACCGTGGCGATCGCGGACGTGTCGCACGAGGTCCTCGCCGAGCAGGTGCTGCCGCTGCCGGCGGAGCACCGCGCCGACACCAGCCTCGACCGCGCGGCCCTGCTCGTCGTCGACCTGCTGGAGCGCGTCGGTTCGGAGCTCGACGAGGTGCTCGGCATCGGCCTCGGGCTGCCGGCGCCGGTCGACGCCTCCAGCGGCCAGGTCACCGTGCGCGGCATCCTGCGCGGCTGGGACGGCGTGCCCGTGGCGCAGGTGCTGTCGAAGCGGCTGGCCCGGCCGGTGTTCGTGGACAACGACGCGAACCTGGGTGCCCTGGCCGAGAGCACGGTCGGCGCCGCCCGCGAGGTGCACGACGCGCTGTACGTCCGCGCCGGCCACGGCGTCGGGGCCGGCATCGTGCTGGCGGGCCGCGTGCACCGCGGCGTCGCGGGCACGGCGGGCGAGATCGGGCACGTGCAGGTCGACCCGGCCGGCAACATCTGCTCGTGCGGCAGCCGCGGCTGCCTGGACACGGTCGTGGGGGACCGGGCGTTGCTCGAGCCGCTGCGCAGCAGCCACGGGAACCTCACCCTCGCCGACGTCGTGCGCCTGACGAACGACGACGACCCGGGCTGTCGGGAGATCGTCGCCGACGCCGGTACGGTGGTCGGCGGCGTCGTGGCCGGGCTGGCGACGTCGCTCAACCCGGAGCTCGTCGTCGTCGGGGGAGCGCTGGCCGCGACGGGCGAGGTCTTCCTCGGGCCGCTGCGCGAGGCGCTGCGCCGCCGGACCCTGCTGCAGCAGGTCACGCCTCTCGAGGTGGTGCCCGCGGCGCTGGGGACGCGCGCCGAGCTGGAGGGAGCCCTCGCGCTCGCGCTGCAGCACACCGACCTGCTGGAGCAGCCCGACGACGGACCGCACGGCGCCGTCGCCGTGGGCCAGGTCCGCACAGGAAAGGGGAACCGGTGAGGGGACGTACGCCGCTGCTCGCGCTGCGGCAGGTCAGCAGGTACTTCGGTGCCGTCGAGGCCCTCGTCGACGTGGACCTGGAGGTGCACGCGCACGAGGTGGTGGCCCTGGTCGGGGACAACGGGGCGGGCAAGTCGACGCTCGCCCAGATCGTGGCGGGCGTGCTGAGCCCGAGCTCGGGGCAGCTGGAGATCGACGGCGAGCCCGTGTCGATCCCGTCGCCCTCGGCGGCGAACCAGCTCGGCGTGGCGAGCGTCTTCCAGGACCTCGCCGTCTGCGAGAACCTCGACGTCACCGCGAACGTGTTCCTGGGGCAGGAGCTGCGCGGGCGGGCGGGGCTGCTGCGCGACGGCGACATGGAGACCGAGACCCGCGCGCTCCTCGAGCACCTCACGATCCGGATCCCGTCGGTGCGGACCCCGCTGCGGCACCTGTCCGCCGGGCAGCGTCAGGCGGTCGCCATCGCGCGCACCCTCATCGGCCAGCCGCGCATCGTGGTGCTCGACGAGCCGACGGCGGCGCTCTCGGTGGCGCAGACCGCCGAGGTGCTCACGCACATCCAGCGCCTGCGCGAGCTGGGGCTCGGCGTCATCCTCATCAGCCACAACCTCAACGACGTGCGCGCGGTCTCCGACCGCATCGAGGTGCTGCGGCACGGCCGGAACAACGGGTCGTTCCCGGCCACGGCCGCGCACGAGGAGATCCTCGCGGCGATCACCGGCGCGGCCTGAGAGCAGGCGGGCCTTCGCCCGCTGGTCCCACCTTCGAGCCGGCAGGGCCTCAGCGGCGGTCCTTCCGGCCGAACCGGTCGTGCGGGTCGATGTGCGCGAGGACCTTGTCGAGCGCGCCCGCGAGGGTGTGCAGCTCATCGGGGTCGAGGTCGTCGAACACGTCCTCGAGGACGGTGCGCGCGTGGCCGGGGGCGCTCGCGACGACCTTGCGCCAGCCCTCGTCGGTGAGGTGGGCGATGGTCGCGCGGCGGTCGTCGGGGGCGGTGCAGCGCTCGACGTAGCCGCGCGCCTCCAACCGGCGCGCGACGTGGGAGAGCCGGGGAAGCGTGGCACTGGTGAGCCTGGCGAGCTCGGTCATGCGGAGGGCGCGCTCGGGCGCCTCGGAGAGCATGGCGAGCACGATGTACTCGAAGTGGGTGAGGTCGGCGTCGCGGCGCAGCTGCTGGTCGAGCGCGGCGGGCAGCAGCTCGATCACCGCCTGGAGGCGGAGCCACGTGCGCATCTGCTCGGCGTCGAGCCAGCGCGGCTCGTCGTCGGCCGCCGTCGTGCGCCGGGTCGTCGTCACGTGATCGTCCTCCTGGTCCGTCACCCTCGAACTAAGGTTGACGCTACAACTATAGCGGTCTATGTTGGTTGTAGCGTCAACCAATAGGGTCGGCGCGGGACCCCAGGAGGAACCATGGCCACCATCAGCATCATCGGCACCGGGAACATGGGCACCGCGATCGCCGGGCTCGCGCTCGCCGGTGGCAACGACGTGCAGGTCGTCGCCCGCGACGTCGCCAAGGCCGCGGCCGTGGACGCCGCCGTCACCGCGACCGCGTTCGGCGAGCCGCTCACGGGCGAGATCGTCGTGCTGGCGCTGCCGTACCCGGCGCTCGACGACGTCGTCGCGACCTACGGCGACCAGCTCGCCGGCCGCACCGTGGTCGACCTCACCAACCCGCTCGACTTCGCCACCTTCGACGCGCTCGTCGTGCCCGCCGACTCCTCCGCCGCCGCCGGGCTGGCGGAGAAGCTCCCCGACGCGACGGTGCTCAAGGCGTTCAACACGAACTTCGCCGCGACGCTCGTGAGCGGCACCGTCGGCGACGTGCCCACGACCGTCCTCGTCGCGGGCGACGACGCCGCCGCCAAGGCCGCGTTCGCCGCCGCTCTCGACGGCTCCACCGTCCGCGTCGTCGACGCCGGGTCGCTGAAGCGTGCTCGCGAGCTCGAGGCCCTCGGGTTCCTGCAGCTCACCCTCGCCGCGGGGGAGCGGACGCAGTGGACCACCGGGTTCGCGCTGCTCTGACCCCCGTCGCCACCCGCCCGTCCCAGCACCAGGAGCCGATCATGACCCGCACGTCCGACCTCCTCGCGGCCGAGACCGCGATGGGCGCCGTCACCCTGCACGTGGGCGACCTCGGCGCGATGAGCGCCTACTACCGCGAGGCGATCGCGCTCGAGGAGATCCCGGCCCTCGGCGCCCCCGGCCGGGTGGTGCTGGGGCGCGGCGGCGTGCCCGTCGTCGCGCTGCAGCACACACCGGGGCTGCCGGCGACGTCGCGGAACCAGGCCGGGCTGTTCCACACGGCCGTGCTGTTCGACACCGAGGAGGCGCTCGCCTCCGCCGTCGCCCACGCCGCGCAGCACCCGCTGTCGCGGTTCGCCGGGAACTCCGACCACTGGGTGTCGCGGGCGTTCTACTTCACGGACCCCGAGGACAACGGCATCGAGCTCTACTGGGACCGCCCGCGCGAGGTCTGGCAGCACGACGACGGCGGGCGCGTGGCGATGGGCTCCGACTGGTTCGACCCGCAGGAGTTCCTGCAGCGGCACCTCACCGAGGACGCCCTGGCCGGCACCGCGGGCCAGGCGGCCCAGGTCGGTCACGTCCACCTGCAGGTGGGCGACATCCCCACCGCGCAGCGGTTCTACGTCGACACCCTCGGCTTCGAGATCATGGCGACGTTCCACGGCGCGCTGTTCGTCGCCGCCGGCGGGTACCACCACCACATGGCGATGAACACCTGGAACAGCGCGGGCGCCGGGCCGCGGGCCGCCACGCTCGGCCTCGGCCAGGTGGCGCTCACCGTGCCCACGCGAGACGAGGTCGGCGCGCTCGCCGACCGGCTGAAGCACGCCGGCGTCGCGACGCGCGACGACGGCCGGACCCTGCGCTTCGACGACCCGTGGAACACGCTCGTCGAGGTGTCGGTCGGCTGACCCGACCGGGCGCCTGTTCGGCGGCGGGCGGGGTCGGCGGAGGTCAGCGGAAGACGACGGTGCGGTGGCCGTCGAGCAGCACGCGGTGCTCGGCGTGCCACCGCACGGCGCGCGCGAGGGTGCGGCGCTCGACGTCCTCGCCGATCGCGACGAGGTCCGCGACGGCGCGCGAGTGGTCCACGCGCTCGACGTCCTGCTCGATGATCGGGCCCTCGTCGAGGTCGCCCGTGACGTAGTGCGACGTCGCGCCGATGAGCTTGACGCCGCGGTCGTGCGCCTGCGCGTACGGGCGGGCGCCCTTGAAGCTCGGCAGGAACGAGTGGTGGATGTTGATGACCTTGCCCTGCAGGTCGCGGCAGAGCTCGTCCGACAGGATCTGCATGTACCGGGCGAGGACCACCAGCTCCACGTCGAGCTCGTCGACCAGCTCGCGCAGCCGGTCCTCGGCCTGCGCCTTGGTCTCCTTGGTGACCGGCACGTGGTGGAACGGCTTGCCGTAGAACGCGGCCATGTCCTCGAGGTCCGGGTGGTTGCCCACGACGCCGACGACGTCGACCGGCATGCCCTGGTACCGCTCGCGGTACAGCAGGTCCACCAGGCAGTGCGGCGCCTTGCTGACCAGCACCAGCGTGCGCAGGCGGCGGCCGACGACGTCCAGCTCCCAGGTCATGGCGAAGCGCTCCGCCACCGGCGCGACCGCGGCCGTGAGCGCGTCGCGCCCCGCCGCCTCCTCGACGTCGAGCGCCACCTGCACGCGCATGAAGAACAGGCCCGACGCCGGGTCCCCGAACTGCTGCGACTCGGTGATGTTGCCGCCGTGCTCGGCCAGCACGCCCGCCACGGCGTGCACGATCCCAGGGCGGTCGGGGCAGGAGAGGGTCAGCACCCATTCGGTCGTCACCCGCCCATTGTCACCGACGGCCCCGGGCGCGCGACGACACGTCCGCCGTCGGTCTGCCACGATGTCCTCATGAGCGAGGCACGCGGCACTGACGCCCAGGAAGTCCAGCAGGAGAGCGGCGACGACACGCTGCGGATCGCGCTGGTCGAGGACGACCAGGCGGGCGAGCTGCTGACGTTGCGGCGGGCGGCGTTCGTCAGCGAGGCGCAGCTGTACGACGACCCGCACATCCCGCCGTTGACGCAGACGCTGCACGAGCTGCGCGACGACATGGCGCGCGACGACGTCGTGACCGTGGGCGCGTGGGAGGGGCACCGCCTGGTGGGGTCGCTGCGCCTGGAGATCGAGGGGCCGAAGGCGACGCTGGGGCGGCTCGCCGTCGCGCCGGACCAGCAGGCCAAGGGCATCGGCACGTCCCTGATGTTCGCGATCCTGCAGTTCCTGCCGTCCGAGGTGACGGAGGTGTGGGCGTTCACGGGCAAGGACTCGAAGAAGAACCTCGCCATGTACACCAAGCACGGCTACGAGGAGCAGTACGACCGCGCGGCGGGCAAGCTCACGCTGACCTACCTGCGCCGGGTGCTCGACGAGGTCGACGCGAGGAACGCGGCGCAGGAGTCATGACCGACGCCGGCCGGCAGGCGACGCGTCCTCGGTCGCGCCGCCCGTCCATGGCCGACGTCGCTGCCGTCGCCGGGGTCTCCCACCAGACCGTCTCCCGGGTGCTCAACGAGCACCCGAGCGTGCGCGGAGAGACCCGCGAGCGGGTGCTGGACGCCATCGC
The DNA here is from genome assembly GCF_042264825.1 of Isoptericola sp. NPDC056134. Lineage (NCBI taxonomy): Bacteria > Bacillati > Actinomycetota > Actinomycetes > Micrococcales > Promicromonosporaceae > Isoptericola > Isoptericola sp. NPDC056134. The sequence goes on along the minus strand of NZ_JBHJVM010000021.1, from coordinate 45,805 downwards.
CACCCTCGGCTACCGGCGCAACAGCGCCGCGCGGGCGCTGGCGACGGCGCGCTCGGCGACGCTCGGCGTGGTGACCACGGGCTCGGCGCTGTTCGGCCCGACCAGCACGCTCATCGCGATCGAGGGCGCGGCGCGGGACGAGGGGTACTTCGTCTCCGTCGCGACGCTGCGACGCTACGACGCCGAGGCGATGCACGAGGCCCTGGAGCACTTCATGGACCAGGGCGTCGAGGCGATCGTGGTCATCGCCCCGCAGGACGACGTCGCGGCCGCCGTCGAGTCCTTCCGCGCGCCGGTGCCGGTGCTCGTCGTCGCCGCCCTGGAGAAGCTGCCCCGCGACGCGGGCACGACGGCGGCGGGCCCGACGACGCTGTCGCTCGCCGTCGACCAGCGGGCCGGGGCGCGCACCGCGACCGAGCACCTGCTCGACCTGGGGCACCGCGACGTGCTGCACGTCGCCGGGCCGCAGGACTGGTTCGACGCCCGCGAGCGCGCCGCCGGCTGGCGGGAGGCGCTCGAGGCGCGCGGGATCGCGCCGAGCCGGCCGCGGTACTGCAGCTGGTCGGCCGAGGACGGGTACACGGCGGGCCGCGACCTCGCCGAGGCCGTGGTGGCGCACGAGGGCCCGACGGCGGTGTTCGCGGGGAACGACCAGCTCGCCCTCGGCATCCTCCGTGCGTTCTGGGAGCGGGGCCTCTCCGTGCCCGACGACGTGTCGGTGGTGGGCTTCGACGACGTCGCGGGGGCCGCGTACTTCGTGCCGCCGCTGACCACGGTGCGGCAGCCGTTCGGGGTGCTGGGGGAGCGCAGCGTGGCGATGGTCGTCGCCGCGCTGGCCGGCGGCACCGTGCCGACCGAGCGGATCGTGCCCGAGCTCGTGGTGCGCTCCAGCACGGCGCCGCCGCCCGCCCGCTGACCGAGGCTCGTCGACCACCCTCGTTGACCGCCGTCGTGGCGGCTGGGTAGATTCGGCGCGTTCGCAGTTCTACATCGTTGTAGAGGAGTCACGATGCGCAGATCTCTCAGGCGGGCCCGCGCCGCGGCGGCGGGGGTGCTCACGACGGCGCTGCTGGGCGCGTCGCTGGTCGCCGCCACGACCGTCGGTCCGGCGACCGCCACGCCCGGCGGCGCCGAGCGCGGCCGCCACGCCCCGACCGCCCCGACCGGCGGACTCTCCGTGACCGGCGAGACCTCTCCGGTGCACGACCCGGCGCTCGTCGTCGGCGACGACGGCACCTGGCGCGTGTACACCACGGGGCTGGTGAACCGGGAGAACGGCGGCACGATCCAGATGTGGTCGAGCCACGACGAGGGCGTGACCTGGGTCTACGACGGCACCGTCTGGGACGAGATCCCCGCCTGGATCGACGAGCGCTTCGCGGCGGACGGCGACGGGGTGCTGCCCGACAACCTGTGGGCGCCCGAGGTCTACGAGCACGACGGCACCTACTACCTGTACTACTCGGCGTCGCGCTTCGGCACGAACACCTCGGTCACGGCGCTCGCGACCAACACGACCCTCGACCCGGACGACCCGGACTACGAGTGGGTCGACCAGGGGCCGGTGATCGACTCGCCCCAGGACATCGCCGGCGGGAAGACGTTCAACGCGATCGACGCGGGCATCGTCGAGGGGAAGGACGGCACCCCGTACATGGCGATCGGGTCGTACTGGTACGGCGTCTTCCTCGTCGAGCTCGAGTGGCCCAGCGGCAAGCTCGCCGACGGCGCACTGGAGAACGCCACGCACCTGGTGGACCGCATGATGCCGGGCAACCCCGTCGAGGCGCCCTACGTCGTCGAGCGCGACGGCTGGTACTACCTGTTCGTCTCGTTCGACCGGTGCTGCCAGGGCCTCGACAGCACCTACCAGGTGGCGGTCGGTCGGTCGCGCGACGTTGCGGGGCCGTACCTCGACCAGGACGGCAGGGACCTGGCCGACGGCGGCGGCACGGTGCTGCTCTCCTCGCACGGCGCGGTCGTGGGGCCGGGCGGCCAGTCGGTGTCCGACGGCGTGCTCGCCTTCCACTACTACGACGGCGCGAACGCCGAGATCCCGGGCTTCCCGACGCTCGGCCTGCAGCGCCTGGCCTGGGAGGACGGCTGGCCGGTGGTGGACCAGACGGTCGAGGAGCCGGCCGTCACGGCGGACCCGCGCGACGTGACCGTGCGCGGCAACCGGCCCGCGACGTTCGAGGTCCGCGTGTCCGGTACCCCGGTCCCCGTCGTCACGTGGGAGGTCTCCGACGACGACGGCGCCACCTGGTCGGCAGCCCCGGCCGCCGCGACGCGCGCCGTCGACGGCACCGCCCGCTGGACCCTGAAGCACGCCGGGCGCGAGCCCGACGGCCTGCTCGTGCGCGCCGTCGTCGCCAACGCCCACGGCGAGGTGCGCAGCGAGCCGGCACGGCTCGACGTCGTCACGTCCGGTCGCCCCGCGAGGTAGTCCCCACCGTGCCGAGGTAGTACCAGGCTCCGTGAGGTAGTACTGGACTCCGCGAGGGAGTACCCGCTGTGGCGAGGGAGGGGAAGGGGGCCCCCCCCCCACCCCGCCCCTGCCCCCCCCCCACCGATTGTCCCCCCCCCGCCCAAACCAACCCCCCCCCCCCGTTTGGTTTCCC
>NZ_JBHJVM010000021.1:4126-43174 GCF_042264825.1 Isoptericola sp. NPDC056134 | reverse complement strand
GTAGTGGACTGGTCCACTACCTCGGCACGGCCGTGACTACCTCGGCGCGGCTGGTACTACCTCGGCGAGACCGGCACTACCTCGCGGGTTGGGTCTCCCGATTTGTGAGCGCTAACATGGATCGACCACCACGACGCCCGACCGGGCGGGGACGGAGCAGGGGATGGCGGAGCAGGGCACGGGCGACGTGACGGAGATCCGGGACGCGATCGCCGCCGGGAGGACGACGCTCGGCATCGAGCTCGGCTCGACCAACATCAAGGCGTGCCTGATCGGGCCCGACCACGCACCGCTCGCGAGCGGCTCGCACGCGTGGGAGAACGAGCTCGTCGACGGGGTGTGGACCTACGCGCTCGACGCCGTGCACGCCGGCCTGCAGGGCGCGTACGCGGCGCTCGTGGCCGACGTCGAGCAGCGCTACGGCGTCCGCCCCACGAGCTACGCCGCGCTCGGCGTCTCCGCGATGATGCACGGCTACCTGCCGTTCGGCGCCGACGGCGAGCTGCTCGTCCCGTTCCGCACCTGGCGCAACACGAGCACCGGCCCCGCGGCCGCCGAGCTGTCCGCCCTCTTCGGGCACAACGTCCCGCTGCGCTGGTCGATCGCCCACCTCTACCAGGCGATCCTCGACGACGAGCCGCACGTGCCGCAGGTCGCGTCGTTCACCACGCTGGCCGGCTACGTGCACCGCGCGCTGACCGGTCGGCACGTGCTCGGCGTCGGCGACGCGTCGGGCATGTTCCCGATCGACCCCGCCACGGGCGACTACGACGCGCGGATGCTGGAGCAGTTCCGGCACCTCGCGGCCGCCAAGCGCCCGGGCCTGCACGTCGAGGGCCTGCTGCCCCAGGTGCTCACCGCGGGCGAGGACGCCGGTCGGCTCACCGCCGAGGGCGCCGCGCTGCTCGACCCCACGGGCGCCCTGCAGCCCGGAGTGCTCCTCTGCCCGCCCGAGGGCGACGCCGGCACCGGCATGGTCGCCACGGGCTCGGTCGCGCCGCGCACCGGCAACATCAGCGCGGGCACGTCGATCTTCGCGATGGTCGTGCTCGAGCGGCCGCTGACCTCCGTGCACCACGAGCTCGACCTCGTCACCACGCCCGCCGGCGACCTCGTCGCGATGGTGCACTGCAACAACGGCGCCAGCGAGCTGGACGCGTGGGCCGGCGTCTTCGGCCAGTTCGCGGCCGCCCTGGGGCAGCCCGTCGAGCCCGACGCCGTCTTCGGCGCGCTCTTCCGGGCCGCGCTCGACGGCGCCCCGGACGGCGGCGGGCTGCTCGCCTACAACTACCTCGCCGGGGAGCCCATCACCGGCCTCGACGAGGGGCGCCCCCTCGTGGTGCGCACCCCCGACAGCCGCCTCACGCTGGCGAACTTCGCGCGCACGCAGCTCTACGGCGTCTTCGGCACGCTCGCGCTCGGCATGCGCGTGCTGCACGGCGAGGGCGTCGCGATCGACACGATGTTCGCGCACGGGGGCCTGTTCAAGACGGCGGGCGTCGCCCAGCGGCTGCTGGCCGGCGCGATCGACGCCCCCGTCGCCGTCGGGCAGACGGCGGGGGAGGGCGGCGCCTGGGGCATCGCCGTCCTCGCGGCGTATGCCGCCGCCCGGGCCGAGGCCGACGGTGGCGCCGGCGCTCCCGCCCTCGACGCCTACCTGGCCGAGCGCGTCTTCGCCGACGCCCGGCTCGACGTCGCCGAGCCCGACGCGGACGACGTCGCCGGCTTCGCCGCCTACCTGGAGCGGTACTCCGCCGGCCTCGCGGTCGAGCGCGCCGCCACCGCAGCCCTCTGACGACACGCGTCGCCGACGCACCGCACCCCCGCACTGGAGAAGCACATGAGCACCCCCACCGAGGTCCCCGCGCACCTGCGCGCCGCCGTCGACGCCGCCAAGGAGAAGGTCGCGGCCCTGCACGCCGAGCTGCCCCGCTGGGAGCTCGTCGTGTGGACCGCCGGCAACGTGTCCGAGCGGGTCCGCGACGACCGCACCCCCGACGGCTCCGGCGACCTCCTGGTCATCAAGCCGTCCGGGGTCTCCTACGACGACATCACGCCCGAGTCGATGGTGGTCTGCGACCTGGACGGGAAGCTCGTCGAGGGCGACCGGTCCCCGTCGTCGGACACCGCGGCGCACGCCTACGTGTACTCGCACATGCCCGAGGTGGGCGGCGTCGTGCACACGCACTCCACCTACGCGACGGCGTGGGCCGCCCGCGCCGAGGAGATCCCCTGCGTGCTCACGATGATGGCCGACGAGTTCGGCGGCCCGATCCCCGTGGGGCCGTTCGCGATCATCGGCGACGACTCCATCGGTCGCGGCATCGTCGAGACCCTGCGCGGTCACCGGAGCCCGGCGGTCCTGATGCGCAACCACGGCCCGTTCACCATCGGCAAGGACGCCCGCGCCGCGGTGAAGGCCGCCGTGATGGTGGAGGAGGTGGCCCGCACGGTGCACGTGTCGCGCCAGCTCGGCGAGCCGCTGCCCATCGCGCAGGAGCACGTGGACTCCCTGTACGCCCGCTACCAGAACGTCTACGGCCAGCACTGAGCCCGGTCAGGGTTCCGCCAGGCTCGACCACCGACGCAGACCTCCGAAGGAGACACACCCCATGAGCAAGCCGTACGCCGACCGCGAGGTCTGGTTCTTCACCGGCAGCCAGGACCTGTACGGGCCCGAGACGCTGGAGCAGGTCGCCCAGCAGTCGCAGGAGGTCGCCCGCGCGCTCGACGCGTCGTCCGACGTCCCCGCGAAGGTCGTCTGGAAGCCCGTGCTCAAGGACGCCGGCTCGATCCGCCGCGCGATGCTCGACGCGAACGCGGACGACAACGTGCTCGGCGTCATCACGTGGATGCACACGTTCAGCCCGGCGAAGATGTGGATCTCCGGGCTCGACGCGCTGCGCAAGCCGCTGCTGCACCTGCACACGCAGGCGAACGTCGAGCTGCCGTGGGCGGACATCGACTTCGACTTCATGAACCTCAACCAGGCCGCGCACGGCGACCGCGAGTACGCCTACCTGGCCACGCGCCTGGGCGTCGCGCGCACCACCGTCGTCGGGCACGCGTCGAACCCGGCCGTGACCCGCCGCGTCGGCACCTGGGTCCGCGGCGCCGCGGGCTGGGCCGCCACGCACGAGCTGAAGCTGGTGCGCTTCGGCGACAACATGCGCAACGTCGCCGTCACCGAGGGTGACAAGACCGAGGCCGAGCTGCGCTTCGGCGTCTCGGTGAACACGTGGGGCGTCAACGACCTGGTCGACGCCGTCGAGGCCGTGGCCGACGACGCGGTCGACGCGCTGGTCGCCGAGTACGAGGAGCTCTACGACGTCGCCGGTGAGCTGCGCAAGGGCGGCGAGCGGCACGAGTCGCTGCGCTACGCGGCCCGCCAGGAGATCGCCATGGAGGCGTTCCTCGTGGAGCGCGGCGCCAAGGCGTTCACCACGAACTTCGAGGACCTCGGCGCCCTGCGCCAGCTGCCCGGCATCGCCGTCCAGCGCCTCATGAGCAAGGGCTACGGCTTCGGTGCCGAGGGCGACTGGAAGACGGCCGTCCTGGTGCGCGCGGCCAAGGTCATGGGCGAGGGGCTGCCCGGCGGCGCCTCCCTCATGGAGGACTACACCTACGACCTCACCCCCGGCTCCGAGCTCATCCTCGGCGCCCACATGCTCGAGGTCTGCCCCTCCCTCACGACGTCGAAGCCCCGCGTGGAGATCCACCCGCTCGGCATCGGCGGCAAGGAGGACCCGGTCCGCATGGTGTTCGACGCCGACGCGACCGAGGGCGCCGTCGTCGTCTCGCTCGCCGACATGCGCGACCGCTTCCGCCTCACCGCGAACGTGGTCGACGTCGTGCCGCCGACGCAGGACCTGCCGAACCTCCCCGTGGCCCGCGCCGTCTGGGCCCCGCGCCCCGACTTCACCACCTCCGCCGAGGCCTGGCTGACCGCCGGCGGCGCGCACCACACGGTGATGTCGACCGCGGCGGGCGTCGAGGCGTTCGAGGTGTTCGCGAACATCGCGCGCACCGAGCTGCTCGTCATCGACGAGGACACCACGCGCCGCGGCTTCGCCGACCAGGTGCGGTGGAACCAGGTGTACTACCGCCTCGCCCAGGGGCTCTGAGCACGACCACCGGCGAGCGGCCGGCGGTTCGGTAGGCTGACGCCGCCGAGCCGCCGGCCGGCCGGTGGACGCATCCCGTGGAGGCCCCGCATGGCGAGTCCCGCCGACAAGCCGAACATCCGGCAGGTCGCGCAGCTCGCCGGCGTCTCGCACATGACGGTGTCGCGGGTGCTCAACGACCACCCGAACATCCGCGAGGCCACCCGGCGGCGCGTCGAGGAGGCCATCGACCAGCTCGGCTACCGGCCGAACATGGTCGCCCGGGCCCTCGCCACCCAGCGCAGCCGGCGCATCGGCGTCCTCGTGGAGAGCGCCGCGACGTTCGGGCCGACCAGCACGCTGTACGCCGTCGAGTCCGCCGCCCGCGCGTCGGGGTACGTGGTCAGCTCCGTGCTCCTGCGGGCGGGGGAGGAGATCACCCCCCAGGAGGCCGTCGACCACCTCGTCGCGCAGGGCGTCGACGCGCTCTGCGTCGTGGCTCCCCGGTCGTCGTCGATCGCCGCGCTGCGCCGCATCGCCGTCGGGGTCCCGGTGCTGGTGGTCAAGCCCGACAAGGACCCGACGTTCCTCACCGTGACCGTCGACCAGCAGGCGGGGACGGCGCTCGCCGTCGACCACCTCGTCTCGCTCGGGCACCGCGACATCCTGCACCTCGCCGGCCCGCTGGACTGGCTCGACGCCCGCACGCGCGAGCGGTCCTTCCATGCCCGGGCGAAGTCGTGGGGGCTGCGCGAGCGCCCCATCGTCGTCGGCGACTGGACGGCCGACTTCGCGTACGACTTCGCGCGCGGGATCCGCGAGCTCCCGGAGTACACGGCGATCTTCGCCGCGAACGACGACATGGCGGTGGGCCTCGTCCACGGCCTGCACGACCGCGGCTTCTCGGTGCCCGACGACGTGAGCGTCGTCGGCTTCGACGACATCCCCCTCGCGCGGCACGTCATCCCCCCGCTGACGACGGTGCGGCAGAACTTCCACGCCCTCGGCGTGTCGGTCGTCGACGTCCTGCGGGCCGCGATCGAGGAGCAGGAGATCCCGACGGTCACGAAGATCCCCCCGGAGATGATCGCGCGGGCGTCGAGCGCCGCGCCGCGGAAGGCCACCCGATGACCTCGCGGCCCGGGGCGCCGGCCCCCGTCGTCGAGCTGCGGGGGATCACGGTGGAGCGCTCGGGGGTGCGGGTCCTCGACGACGTGGACCTCGCGCTGCGGCCGGGCGAGGTCCACGCGCTCATGGGGGAGAACGGCGCGGGGAAGTCGACCCTCATCGGCGCGCTCACGGGGACGCTGCCGATCCTGGCGGGCACGGTCGTGGTGGACGGCGTCGAGAGCCCGCCGACGGGAGTCGCGCAGAGCCGCGCGGACGGCATCGCGACCGTCTTCCAGGAGACGCACCTGAGCCCGCACCTGACCGTCGCCGAGAACGTGATGATCGGTCACGAGGTGCGCGGCTGGCTCGGCATCGACTGGGGCCGGACGAGGTCGCGGGCGTCGGCCGCGCTCGCCGCGCTGGGGATCGAGGACATCGACCCGCGCGCCCCGCTCTCGGCGCTGTCGCCCGCGACCAAGCAGCTCGTGGCGGTGGCCCGGGCGATCGTCCTCGATCCGCGCGTGCTCGTGCTCGACGAGCCGACGTCGAGCCTGGACGCGGACGAGGCCGCGCGCCTGCTCGGCGTCGTGCGCCGCCTGTGCGACCAGGGCGTCGCGGTGCTGTTCGTCTCGCACTTCCTCGAGCAGGTCTTCGAGGTGAGCGACCGGATGACGGTGCTGCGGGGCGGCCGCGTCGTCGCGGAGTTCCGGACGGCGGACGTCGAGCGCGCCGAGGTGATCTCCAAGATGCTCGGCGAGGACATCGACGCGCTCCAGGCGCTGCGCTCGCAGCGGCTCGCGCACCACTACGCCGGGACGGGCGAGGCGACGCTGCGGGCGTCGTCCCTCGGGCGCCACGGCGTCCTCGAGCCGACCGACCTCGAGCTGTCCCGGGGCGAGGTCGTCGGGTTCGCGGGGCTGCGCGGGTCGGGGCGCACCGAGCTCGCCCGGCTGATGAGCGGGGCGGAGCGCGCCGACGGCGGCGAGCTGTGGCTCGACGGCGTGCGGGTGCAGCTCCGCAGCCCGGGGGCCGCCCTGCGGTACCGGATCGCGATGTCGAGCGAGAACGTGCGCGACGACGGGATCGTCGCGGGCCTCACGGTGCGGGAGAACATCGTCCTGGCGCTGCAGGCGCTGCGGGGCTGGTCGCGGCCCCTGTCGCGGGGAGAGCAGGACGCCGTCGTCGACACGTACCTCGACGCGCTGCACCTGTCGGCCGACGACCTGGACCGGCCGGCCGGCGAGCTGTCCGGGGGTACCCAGCAGAAGGTGCTGCTCGCCCGGCTGCTGGCCACGCGGCCCCACGTCCTGATCCTCGACGAGCCGACCCGCGGCATCGACATCGCGGCCAAGCTCGAGATCCAGCGCCGGGTGGCACGCCTGGCGGGCGAGGGCGTCGCCGTCGTCTTCATCTCCTCCCAGCTGGAGGAGGTGGTGCGCCTCGCCGACCGCATCGTCGTGCTCAAGGACCGCGAGAAGATCGGCGAGCTGAGCAACGGGCCCGGGGTCACCGTCGACACCATCGTCGAGATGATCGCCGCGGAGCTGGACGAGCCCGAGCCCGGCGACTGACGCACGGCGAGCCCTCCCGGTGCGTTACGCGATCGTGACGTGGATTCCTGGACGGCCCCTATTGTGACCGGTCACATCTCCGCTATGTTAGCGGTCACACAAGCGTTGCCGGAGGGTCAGAGAAGACCCACGGACCGGGTCTCCCGGTCGGCCGGCGTCTCGAGGAGGAGATCATGAGCAAGAACTTCCGGCGCGCCGGTGCGGCGCTGTTCGTCACGGCGCTCACGGCGGCCTCGTTGGTCGCGTGCAGCAGCGAGCAGGCGCCCCAGGGCGGCGGGGACGGCGGCGGCGAGTCGGCCGCGGCCTCGGACACGATCGTCCTGGGCTTCTCGCAGGTCGGGGCGGAGTCCGGCTGGCGCGCGGCCAACACCAAGTCCATCCAGGACACGCTCACGAAGGAGAACGGCTTCGACCTCAAGTTCTCCGACGCGCAGCAGAAGCAGGAGAACCAGATCCAGGCGATCCGGTCCTACATCCAGCAGCAGGTCGACGTCATCGCGTTCTCCCCGGTCGTCGAGACCGGCTGGGACGCCGTGCTCGAGGAGGCCAAGGCCGCGGACATCCCGGTGATCCTCACCGACCGGGCCGTCGACTCCGAGGACGACACCCTGTACGAGTCGTTCATCGGGTCCGACTTCGTCGAGGAGGGCAAGCGCGCCGGCGAGTGGGCCGTGGAGCAGTACGACGGCGAGGGCTACAAGGCCGTCGAGCTGCAGGGCACCACCGGCGCCGCGCCCATGATCGACCGGCAGCAGGGCTTCGCCGACGCGATCGCGGGCTCCGACATCGAGATGATCGACTCGCAGACCGGCAACTTCACCCGCACCGAGGGCAAGCAGGTGATGGAGGGCTTCCTGCAGAAGTACGACGACATCGACCTGGTGTTCGCCCACAACGACGACATGGGCCTGGGCGCCATCGAGGCGATCGAGGCCGCGGGCAAGGTGCCGGGCAAGGACATCAAGATCATCACGGTCGACGGCGTCAAGGACGGCATGCAGGCGCTCGCCGACGGCAAGATCAACTACATCGTCGAGTGCAACCCGCTGCTCGGCCCGGACCTCGCGGAGATCGCGAAGAAGGTCGTGGCCGGCGAGGAGGTCGAGAAGCGCATCGTCACCCAGGACGAGGCGTTCGACCAGGAGGCGGCGAAGGCCGCGCTGCCGGACCGTCAGTACTGATCGTCGGTACTGATCGTCGGTACTGACCGTCAGCACCGACCGTCGGTACGCTCCACGAGACCCGCGGTGGGTGCGGTGCGGGACGCCCGCGCCGCGCCCACCGCGCTCCACGGAAGGTCAAGGATGACGCCATCGGACGCCGGCGACGCCGGCAGCACCCCCGACGCCCGGCCCCAGGACGTGCGCCCCGTCGTCGAGATGACCGGGATCTCCATCGAGTTCCCGGGCGTCAAGGCCCTCGACGGCGTGGACCTCCGGCTCCTGCCGGGCGAGGTGCACGCCCTCATGGGCGAGAACGGCGCGGGGAAGTCCACGCTGATCAAGGCGCTCACGGGCGTCTACGGCATCGACTCCGGCGAGATCCTCGTCGACGGCGAGCCGCACCGGTTCTCCGGCCCGGGCGAGGCCCAGGCCGCGGGGATCGCCACCGTGTACCAGGAGGTCAACCTCTGCGAGAACCTCACGGTCGCGGAGAACATCATGCTCGGCAACGAGCCCCGGCGGTTCGGCGCCATCGACTGGCCCCGCACGCGCCGCCGGGCGGCCGAGCACCTCGCCACGATGGGGCTCGACGTCGACCCCGCCTCCTCGCTCGGCTCGCACTCGATCGCCGTGCAGCAGCTCGTCGCGATCAGCCGGGCCATGGTGGTGGACGCCAAGGTGCTCATCCTCGACGAGCCGACGTCCAGCCTCGACGCCGACGAGGTCGCGCGGCTCTTCGCCGTCGTGCGCCGGCTGCGCGACCAGGGCGTCGCGATCCTGTTCGTGTCGCACTTCCTGGAGCAGGTGTTCGAGCTCTCCGACCGCATGACCGTGCTGCGCAACGGCACGCGGGTGGGGGAGTACCGGACGGCGGAGATCACCCGGAGCGAGCTCGTCTCGCGCATGATCGGCCGGTCGATGGAGGTGCTGGAGGACCTGGAGGTCCGCACCGAGCACACCGTCGACGCGGCCCAGGGCAAGCCGTTCGTCCAGGCCGTGGGTCTCGGCCGGCGCGGCTCCGTGCAGGCCTTCGACCTGGACGTCCACGAGGGCGAGGTCGTCGGCCTGGCCGGCCTGCTCGGCTCCGGCCGCACGGAGGTGGCCCGCCTGCTCGCCGGGGCGGACCGGGCCGACACGGGCACGCTGTCCGTCAAGGGGACCCCGACCCGGCTGCGCACGCCGCGCACGGCGATCGGGCGCAGGATCGCGTTCTCCTCCGAGGACCGCAAGGCCGAGGGCGTGGTCGGCGACCTGACCGTGCGGGAGAACATCGTGCTCGGCCTCCAGGCGGAGCGCGGCTGGCTGCGCCCGCTGCCCGGCAAGCAGGTCGACGAGATCGTGCACCGGTACATCGAGGCGCTGAACATCCGGCCCGCCAACCCCGACGCCCTGCTGCGCAACCTGTCGGGCGGCAACCAGCAGAAGGTGCTCCTGGCCCGCTGGCTCGCTACCGCGCCCGAGCTGTTCATCCTCGACGAGCCGACCCGCGGCATCGACGTCGGCGCCAAGGCGGAGATCCAGCGCCTGGTGTCCGACCTCGCCGCCCGGGGCATGGCGGTGCTCTTCATCTCCGCCGAGCTCGAGGAGGTGGTGCGGCTCAGCCACCGCATCGCCGTCATGCGCGACCGGCAGAAGGTCGCCGAGCTGACCAACACCGACTCCGTCGGCGTCGACGACGTCGTCGAGCTCATCGCGAGCGGAGGGGACCGCTGATGCCCACATCGCAGGCCGCCGGCGGGTTCGGCGCCGTCGTGCGCCACCACCTGTTCTGGCCCGTGGTCGCGCTGGTCGCGCTGCTCGCCGTCAACACGGCCGTCCGACCGGGCTTCCTGTCCGTGTCGATCCTCGACGACCACCTCTTCGGGTCGCCGATCGACATCCTGCGCAACTGCGCGCCGCTCATGCTGGTCGCCCTCGGCATGTCGCTGGTGATCGCCACCCGCGGCATCGACCTCTCCGTGGGCGCCGTGGTCGCGATCTCGGGGGCGGTGGCCCTCACCTTCATCGCGGGCGCGCCGGACCCGGCGTCGACGACGACGGTGCTCCTCGCCATCGGGATGGCGCTCGCGCTCGGCCTGGTGCTCGGCGTCTGGAACGGGTTCCTGGTGTCCGTGCTCGGGATCCAGCCGATCATCGCGACGCTCATCCTCATGACCGCCGGCCGCGGCGTCGCGATGCTCATCACCGAGGGGCAGATCACCACGGTCACGAGCGCCCCGTTCAAGATGCTCGGCGCCGGGTACTGGCTCGGGCTGCCCGTCGCGACCCTGGTCGCGTTCGGCGTGTTCGCGCTCGTCGCGCTGCTGGTGCGGCGCACGGCGCTCGGGATGCTCGTCGAGTCGGTCGGCATCAACCCCGCCGCGAGCCGGCTCGCCGGCGTGCGCGCGCGGACCATCGTGTGGACGGTCTTCGCCCTGTCCGGGCTGTTCTCCGCGCTGGCCGGGCTGATCCTGTCGTCCAACGTCATGGCGGCCGACGCGAACAACGCCGGCCTGTTCATCGAGCTCGACGCGATCCTCGCCGTCGTCATCGGCGGCACGTCGCTGGCCGGCGGCAAGTTCTCGCTGTCCGGCACCTTCGTCGGCGTGCTCATCATCGCGACGCTGTCGCTCACGGTGACCAACGTCGGCATCTCGCCGCTCGTGACGCCGCTGTTCAAGGCGCTCGTGGTCGCCGCGGTGACGCTGCTCCAGTCGCCCGCGATGCGGCGCAAGCTCTCGGAACGCACGCGACGGCGCGGCAGGACGGCGCCGGTGACGCCGTCGGACAAGCCCGCGGACGTGGCGACGGACAAGGTGGTGGCCTCATGACGACCCTCGCATCCTCGCGCCGCGGGGCGCCGTCCCCGGGCCGCGTGCCGTCCGTCGGCCGGCGTCTGCGCGTCGACCGCCGCTACCTGCCCGTGGTCGGCACCCTCGTGGTGTTCGTGCTGCTGCTCGTGGTGGGCGGCGCGCGCTACGACAACTTCCTCTCCGTCGGCGTGCTCGCGAACCTGTTCATCAACAACGCGTTCCTCATCGTGCTGGCCGTCGGGATGACGTTCGTCATCCTCACCGGCGGCATCGACCTCTCCGTCGGCTCGGTGCTGGCGCTGTCCGGCGTGACGGCGGCGTACCTGCTGCAGGCAGGCGTCCCCGCCGGGGTGGTGATCCCGCTGGTCGTGCTCATCGGCTCGCTGATCGGTCTCCTCGTCGGCGCGATGGTGCACGTCTTCGAGGTGCAGCCGTTCATCGCGACCCTCGCGGCGATGTTCTTCGCCCGCGGCCTGTGCTTCCTCGTCGCGCCGGAGTCGATCCCGATCGACGACCCGACCTTCGTCGCCCTGGCCTCCTGGGACACGTGGGCCGGCGGGCAGTGGCGGATCACGTCGAGCGTCGTGATCGCGCTGGTCGTGGTGGCGGTCGCGTTCTACCTGCTGCACTACACGCAGTTCGGCCGCACCGTGTACGCCATCGGCGGCGGGGAGCAGTCGGCCAGGCTCATGGGCCTGCCCGTCGCGCGCACCAAGGTGCTGGTGTACGTCATCAGCGGCACCTGCGCCGGTCTCGGTGGCCTGCTGTTCGCCATGTTCTCGCGGTCGGGCTACTCCCTGACCGGCGTGGGCATGGAGCTGGACGCGATCGCGGCCGTCGTCATCGGCGGCACGCTGCTCACCGGCGGCACCGGCTTCGTGCTCGGGTCCGTGCTCGGCGTCCTCGTGCTCGGCCTCATCCAGACGATCATCACCTTCGAGGGCACCCTCTCCTCCTGGTGGACCAAGATCGTCATCGGCGCGCTGCTGCTGGTCTTCGTGGTCCTGCAGCGGCTGCTCGCACTGCGGCGCTCCTAGCCTCCTCGGCCGGGCGCCCGTCCGGGCGGCGGGGACGGCGGCACGCGCCGTCGGCCCCGCCGCCCCTCCGCACCCCCCGCACCTGTACGACGACGTACGACACGGAGGTTCTACAACGATGCACACCCCATCGAGGCAGCACGGGCCCCGATGGTCGCGGCCCCTGGCGGCCGCGGCCCTCGCCCTCGTGCTGCCCGCCACGGCGGCTGCGGCCGTCCCGCCGCGGGCGGCCCCCGCCCTGCAGTCGACGGCCACGTCAGCGGCGGGCGACGGCTTCGGCGCCTACGTCTTCCCCTACTTCGCCGGCGAGCAGGACGGCGGCGAGAAGATCTACCTGGCCGTCAGCGAGGCCGACGACCCCACCGCGTGGACCACGCTGAACGGCGGTGAGCCCGTCCTCGAGTCCACCCTCGGCACGCAGGGGCTGCGCGACCCGTTCCTCACCCGCAACCCCGAGACCGGCAGGTACTACCTGCTCGCCACCGACCTGAAGATCGCGGGCGGCGGGAACTTCGGCGACGCCCAGGAGACCGGCAGCCGGTCGATGATGGTCTGGTCGTCGGACGACCTGATCCACTGGTCCGACCAGCAGGAGGTCGAGGTCGCGCCGCCGGGCGCCGGCAACCTCTGGGCCCCCGAGGCGACCTGGGACGCCGAGGCCGGACAGTTCGTCGTCTACTGGGCGTCCGCCCTGTACCCGGACGACGTCGCCCCCGAGGATCGCGACATCGCGACGTCGTACCAGCGGATGCTGTCCGCCACGACGCCCGACTTCTCCGCGGGCAGCTTCTCCGAGCCGCAGGTGTGGATCGACGAGGAACGCGGCGCGGGCCGGGGCATGATCGACTCGACCGTGGCGGTCGAGGACGGCACCTACTACCGGTTCACCAAGGACGAGGCGGACATGACCGTCCGCGAGGAGTCCGCCGACGACCTGTCCCGCACGCAGGGCGTGACCGACGGTGACGGGTGGGACCTGGTCGCCGAGCACGTCGGCGTGGGCGAGCCCAACCCGTGGGGCGGCGAGTTCACCGCGGGGGAGGGGCCGACGGTCTTCCCGTCCCTCACCGACGACTCCTGGTTCATGATGATCGACCAGCCGTCGTACCACGGCGGCCAGGGGTACATGCTGTTCCGCACCGACGACCTGGCGAGCGGGGACTGGACCTCGGTGCCCGACGCGGAGCTGCCGAGCCACCCGCGGCACGGCACGGTGCTGCCGATCACGACGGCGGAGCAGCAGGCGCTGCTCGAGGCGTACCCCGAGGGCGAGCCGGAGGTCGTCGAGCAGCGGCTCACCATCGACTCCGCGGCCGAGCGCACCGAGATGAGCGACGACCTGTACGGCGTGTTCTACGAGGACATCAACTACGCCGCCGACGGCGGCCTGTACGCCGAGCTGGTGCGCAACCGGTCGTTCGAGTTCGCCACGGAGGACAACGCGGGCTTCACCGGCCTGACGGGCTGGGAGCAGACCGGCGGCGGCGACGTCGCCGTCGAGTCCGCGCGCGGCGAGTGGCTCAACGACAGCAACCGGCACTACCTCACGGTCACGTCCGACGGCACGACCGGCGTCTCGAACTCCTCGTACAACGAGGGCGTCGCGCTGAGCGAGGGGGCGTCGTACGACTTCTCCGTCTGGGCGCGCAGCGACGTCGCGCAGGACCTCACGGCGACCCTCGTCTCCGCCGACGGCGCCACGACGTACGGGACGGCGACGGTCGCGGTCGACGGCTCCGACGAGTGGGCGCGGTACACGGCGACGGTGACGGCGTCCGCGACGACGAACGCCGCGCGCCTGCGGGTCGCCTCGGGCGCCGCGAGCACGCTGCGCCTCGACATGGTGTCCCTGTTCCCCCAGGACACGTGGGTGGGGCCGGTCAACGGCAGGAGCACGCTGCGCAAGGACCTCGCGGAGAAGGTCGCGGCGCTCGACCCGAGCTTCCTGCGGTTCCCCGGCGGCTGCGTCACCAACGTGGGCACCTTCGACTCCTACCTCGAGTCCGACGGCCAGGACCGGCAGCGGACGTACCAGTGGAAGGAGACCATCGGCCCGGTCGAGGAGCGCCCCACCAACTGGAACTTCTGGGGATACAACCAGTCGTACGGCATCGGCTACCTCGAGTACCTCGAGTTCGCCGAGGACCTCGGCGCGTTCGCGCTGCCCGTCGTGTCGGTGGGCGCCAACGGCTGCGGGTCGCGCATCCCGGAGATGACCGACGACCAGCGCCCGCGCTGGATCCAGGACACGCTCGACCTCATCGAGTTCGCCACGGGCTCCACCGACACCGAGTGGGGCGCGAAGCGCGCCGAGCTGGGGCACCCGGAGCCGTTCGACCTGCCGTACATCGGCCTGGGCAACGAGGAGAACACGCCGAAGTTCCAGGAGAACTTCCCGGCGTTCCGCGACGCCATCGAGGCGGAGTTCCCGGACATCACGGTGATCTCCAACTCCGGGCCCGACGACGCGGGCACCCGCTTCGACGAGCTCTGGGACTTCAACCGCGAGCAGGGCGTGGCGATGGTCGACGAGCACTACTACAACGACCCGTCATGGTTCCTCACGAACGACGCCCGGTACGACACGTACGACCGGGGCGGCCCGCACGTCTTCCTCGGCGAGTACGCGTCGAAGGGGAACACGTTCGGCAACGCGCTGGCGGAGGCGGCCTACATGACGGGGCTGGAGCGCAACGCCGACGTCGTCGAGCTGGCCTCCTACGCGCCGATGTTCGCCAACGAGGACTACGTGCAGTGGTCGCCGGACATGATGTGGTTCGACAACGACGAGTCGTGGGGCTCGGTGAACTACTACACCCAGCAGATGTTCATGACGAACGCCGGCGACCAGGTGGTCCCGTCGGAGCTCGGCGACGGTCCGGACGTCGTCCCGCCGGACGTCGACGGCGGCGTCTTCCTGTCGACCTGGCTCACGCAGGCGCAGTACGACGACGTGCGGGTCACCGACAACGCGACCGGCGACGTCCTGTTCTCCGACGGCTTCGACGACGCGTCGCGGTGGGAGGCGCAGCGCGGCGACTGGTCCGTGACCGACGGCGCGTACGTGCAGTCCGACGCGGGCGTCGAGGACGCGCGCAGCGTCGTCGCCGGGGCCTACGACGAGGACTGGCACGACTACACGATGGAGGTGACGGCCCGGAAGACCGGCGGTGCCGAGGGCTTCCTCGTCGGGTTCGGCGCGAGCGCGAGCGACGACTTCTACTGGTGGAACGTCGGCGGGTGGGGCAACACCCGGTCCGTGCTGGAGCGGGCCGACGGCGCGCGCCAGGGCGAGGTCGCCGCGGCGGAGTCGTTCACGCCGCTGGAGAACGGTCGTGACTACCGGATCAAGGTCGTCGTCGAGGGACGCACCATCGAGCTCTACCTCGACGGGGAGCTGCAGCTCACGTACACCGAGCCGGTGACGAAGTCGCTGTTCCAGGTCGTGACCCACGACGAGGAGACCGGCGGGCTCGTGGCCAAGGTGGTCAACGTCGGCGACGCCGTGGCGCGCACCGACGTCGAGGTGACGGGCGGCTTCGAGCCGGCCACGACCGCGACCGTCACCGAGATGACGGCCGACCCGTCGGCGACCAACACCAAGACCCGGCCCGAGCGCGTGGTGCCCGTGGACCGGACGTTCGAGGGGGCGGGGACGTCGTTCACCTACGACTTCCCGGCGCACTCCATCACGTTCCTGCGGCTCGCCGAGGCGGAGGCGCCCCAGGTGCCCGCGTGGGACGCCGGCACGACCTACACCGCGGGCGAGCTCGTCACGCACGACGGCTCCGTGTGGGAGGCGGCCTGGTGGACCCGCGACCAGGCGCCGGGCTAGTCCGACTGGGGCCCGTGGCAGGAGGTCGCCGAGACCGCCGACGGGACCGCTGTGTGGACGCCGTCGCGGATCTTCGACGCCGGTGACGTCGTCGAGCACCAGGGCAGGGTCTACACCGCGAGGTGGTGGACCAGGAACCAGGAGCCCGGCGACCGCCACGGTCCCTGGCGGTCCGCGAACGGCTGACGGACCGACACCGACGCGCCCCGGGCGGCGCGTTGTCAGGGCCACGTGCAGGGAGACCCGCGCGTGGCCCTGACAACTCCCGGAGGACCGATGCGCAAACGCTGCAAGTAGCGCAAGCCGCTTGCGTGGTCGCGTGTACAGTCGAGGACATGTCGAGACGACTGGCCGACGTGGCCGCGAAGGTGGGGGTCAGCGAGGCGACGGTCAGCCGCGTGCTCAACGGCAAGCCGGGGGTGTCGCAGGCGACCCGGGACGCCGTGCTCACGGCGCTGGACGTGCTGGGCTACGAGCGGCCCACCAAGCTGCGCGGCGACCGGCCGCGCCTGGTGGGCCTGGTGCTGCCGGAGCTGGCGAACCCGATCTTCCCCGCCTTCGCGGAGGTGGTGGGCGGGGCGCTGGCGCAGCAGGGGTACACGCCCGTGCTGTGCACGCGCACCGCGGGCGGCATCTCCGAGGCCGAGTACATCGACCTGCTGCTGGGTCAGCAGGTGTCGGGGGTCATCTTCGCGGGCGGCTTCTACGCGGAGCGCGACGCCGACCACGCGCACTACGAGAGGCTCCAGGCGCTGAACCTGCCGGTGGTGCTCATCAACGCGTCGATCGAGAGCCTCGACTTCCCGCACGTCTCGTGCGACGACCTGATCGCCACGCACCAGGCGCTGGAGCACCTGGTGTCCATGGGGCACACGCGCATCGGGCTGCTGCTGGGCCCGCGCGACCACGTGCCGTCGGAGCGCAAGCTCGCGGCGGCGCGCGGCTTCGCGCAGCGGCACGGCGTCGAGCTCCCCGACGAGCTCGTGGTGCACAGCCAGTACTCCCTCGAGAGCGGGCAGGCCTCGACGGGCCGCCTGCTCGACGCCGGCGCGACGGCGATCCTGTGCGCGTCGGACCCGCTCGCGCTTGGTGCCGTGCGTGCCGTGCGGCGGGCCGGGCTCGAGGTGCCGCGCGACGTGTCGGTGGTCGGCTACGACGACTCCGCGCTGATGAACTCCACGGATCCGGCGCTCACGACCGTCCGGCAGCCGATCGACGCGATGGGCCGCGCGGCGGTCGACATCCTGGCCAGCATGATCGCGGGCGCCACCGTGTCGCGCGACGAGCTGCTCTTCGAGCCGGAGCTCGTCGTGCGCCGGTCGACGGCGGCGGCCCCGCGCGCCGCGGGCTGACACCCGCGCCGCCGCCCTCTCGACGGCCGGCCGGGCGACTCGTGTCGCCCTGCCGGCCGTTCCTGTGCGCGCGTCTGTTCGGTGTTGATGTCGCGGTTCGATAACGCTGATGTCAAGTTCTTGCGCACTATGCGTCACCTCATTACTGTCCTGTTCATCGACGCGACGACGCGGAAGGAGCTCATCGGTGAGCAAGGGGCAGGACGCCGAGTGGTGGCGCAGCGCGGTGATCTACCAGGTCTACCCGCGCTCGTTCGCCGACGGGAACGGCGACGGCACGGGCGACCTCGCCGGGGTGCGGCAGCACCTCGGGTACCTGCGGGACCTCGGGGTCGACGCGATCTGGTTCACCCCCTGGTACGTGTCGCCACTGGCGGACGGGGGGTACGACGTCGCGGACTACCGCGCGATCGACCCGCAGTTCGGCACGCTCGCCGAGGCGGAGGCGCTCATCGCGGAGGCCCGCGAGCTCGGCATCCGCACGATCGTCGACGTCGTGCCCAACCACGTCTCCGCCGAGCACCCGTGGTTCCGCGACGCGCTGGCCGCCGGTCCCGGGTCGCCGGAGCGCGAGCGGTTCTGGTTCCGGCCCGGCCGGGGGGAGGGCGGCGAGGAGCTGCCCACCCGCTGGGTCTCCGACTTCCAGGGCACCACCTGGACCCGCACGACCGACCCGGACGGCACCCCCGGCGAGTGGTACCTGCACCTGTTCGCGCCGTCGCAGCCGGACCTCAACTGGGACCACCCCGACGTGCGCCGCGAGCACGAGGAGATCCTGCGCTTCTGGTTCGACCGCGGCGCCGCCGGCATCCGCATCGACTCCGCCGCGCTGCTCGTCAAGGACCCGGCGCTGCCCGAGGTCCCGGAGCACCCGGGGCCGGGGGAGCACCCGCACGTCGACCGCGACGAGCTGCACGACGTCTACCGTGCCTGGCGGGCGGTGGCCGACTCCTACGACGAGCCGCGCGTGCTGGTCGGCGAGGTGTGGCTGCCGGACACGGACCGCTTCACGCGGTTCCTGCGCCCCGACGAGATGCACACGGCGTTCAACTTCGACTTCATGGCTCGCCCGTGGGACGCCAAGGCGCTGCGCGAGTCGATCACGACGACGCTCGACGCGCACGCCCCCGTCGGTGCGCCGGCCACCTGGGTGCTGTCCAACCACGACGTCACCCGGCCGGTGACCCGCTACGGACGCGCGGACTCGTCGTTCGCGTTCGCGGCCAAGCGCTTCGGCACCCCGACGGACCTCGACCTCGGGCGCCGCCGGGCCCGCGCCGCGGCACTGCTCGTCGCCGCCCTGCCGGGCGCCCTGTACGTCTACCAGGGCGACGAGCTGGGCCTCCCCGAGGTCGAGGATCTGCCGCGCGAGCTCATCCAGGACCCGATGCACGACCGCTCCGGCGGCATCGACCCCGGCCGCGACGGCTGCCGCGTGCCGCTGCCCTGGACGCGTGGCGGCAGCTCGTTCGGCTTCGGCCCCGACGGCGGCGCTCCGCCCTGGCTGCCGCAGCCGGCGGCATGGGGCGGACTGTCGGTCGAGGCGCAGGACGCGGACCTGGCGTCGACGCTCGCCCTGTACCGCCGGGCGCTCGCGGCCCGCCGCACCGAGCCCGCGCTGCACGACCGCCGCCTGCGCTGGCTCGACGCCGTCGGCGACGTCCCGGTCGGCGACGACGTCCTCGCGTTCGCCCGCGGCGGCGGACCCGGAACCCCCGGGCTGGTGTGCGTCGTCAACCTCGGGCCCGAGCCCGTCCCGCTGCCGGCCGACGCCGACGTCGTGCTGCACAGCGCCGACCCCCGCGAGCCGCTCGCGCGGATCGCCACCGACGTCGCGGTCTGGCTCCGCCCGTGAGCCGGCCCGCCTGAACCCCTCCTGCCCGCACCGACCAGCTGCACCACCGCGATTCCTTCGACGGTGACATCGACAAGGGAGTGACGATGAAGTCCACACGAAAGCCGGCCGCGCTCGCCCTGGTGGGCGCGCTCACGGCGGTCGCCCTCGCGGCGTGCTCCGGCGGGGGCGACCCGCAGGACGAGAGCACGAACTCGGCGGGGCAGGTCACCCTCTCGGTGGTCTCCCTGCTGCCCGGGTCCACCGAGGAGGCGGTCGCCGCCTTCGAGGACCAGGTCGCGGAGTTCGAGAAGGCGAACCCCGACATCGACGTCCAGCCCGAGGAGTACGAGTGGAAGGCGACGACGTTCGCCGCCCAGCTCGCGGGCGGCACGCTGCCCGACGTCTTCGAGATCCCGTTCACCGACGCCCAGGGACTGGTGGAGAACGGCCAGCTCGCCGACATGGACGCCCAGTTCCGGGCCCTGCCGTACGCCGAGCAGTTCAACCCGACGATCCTCGAGGCCGGCACGGGCGAGGACGGCCACGTGTACGCGATCCCGGCGAAGAACGCCTACCCGGTCGCCCTGCACTACAACCGCCAGCTCTTCGAGTCGGCCGGCCTCGACCCCGACAGCCCTCCGACCACCTGGGAGCAGGTGCGCGAGTACGCGAAGAAGATCGCCGACGCCAACCCGGGCGTCGCCGGCTACGCCACGATGACCCAGAACAACACGGGCGGCTGGCAGCTCACGGCGCAGACCGTCGCGCGCGGCGGCCGCACCGTCGAGACCGACGCGGACCAGAAGGCCACGGCGACCCTCGACAACCCGGGCACCCAGGAGACGCTCCAGTTCCTCCACGACCTGCGGTGGGAGGACGAGTCGATGGGCGGCAACTTCCTGCTCGACTGGGGCAGCATCAACCAGGAGTTCGCGGCGGGCCAGGTGGGCATGTTCACCTCGGGCTCGGACATCTACACCTCGCTGGTGCAGACCAACGCGGTCGACCCGGAGACGTACGGCCTCGCGCCGATCCCGCTGTCCGACGCCCCCGAGTCGGCCACGCTCACCGGCGGCACCCTCGCGGGGGTGCCGGCGAACGTCGACGAGGGCGTCAAGGACGCCGCGATCAAGTGGATCGACTTCTTCTACCTGAACAAGCTGGTCGACGAGGACCGCGCCGTCGCCGACGCCGAGACCCTCGCCAAGAACGACCAGCCCGTGGGCACGCCCGTCCTGCCGATGTTCTCGAAGGAGCAGTACGAGCTGAACCAGGAGTGGATCGCGGACTACGTCAACGTGCCGCTCGACCAGATGACGGCATTCACCGACGCGATGTTCGACCTGCCGCTGGCCGGCGAGCCGTCGCAGAAGACGCAGGAGGTGTACGCGCTGCTCGACCCGGTCGTGCAGGCGGTGCTCACGGACGAGGGCGCGGACATCGACGCCCTGCTCGCCGACGCGAACACGCAGGCCCAGGCGCTGCTCGACCAGGGCTGACCGTGACCGTCACCACCTCTCCTCGCGGCGACGTCGCCGCACCCGCGCGGGGGGACAGTGCCGGCCACCCACGCCGGGGCCCGGCCACCTGGCTGCGCGGGGGCGGGCTGCACAGCCTCGTCTTCCTGCTCCCGCTGCTGGTGATCTTCGGCGTCTTCTCGTGGTTCCCGATCGTGCGCGCCGTGATCATGAGCGTGCAGGAGACGAACCTCGTCACCGACCCGACGTTCGTCGGGCTGGACAACTTCCGGCACGTGCTGGCCGACCCTCTGCTGTGGAAGGCCGTGCAGAACACCCTGTACTTCGCGTTCCTGGCCCTGCTGTTCGGCTACCCCGTGCCGCTGGTCGCCGCGGTGCTCATGCGCGAGGTGCGCCGCGGCCGCGGCCTCTACTCGGCGCTCGCGTACCTGCCGGTCGTGGTGCCGCCCGTCGTCGCCGTCCTGCTGTGGAAGTTCTTCTACAAGGGCGGGCCGACCGGTGTGTTCAACACGATCCTCGGCTGGGTGGGCCTCGGCCCGTACCCGTGGCTGCAGGACGCGTCGTGGGCCATGCCGTCCCTCGTGCTCGCCGCGACCTGGGCCGGCGCCGGCGGCACCGTGATCATCTACCTCGCGGCCCTCACGAGCGTGCCCGCCGAGCTGTACGACGCCTCCGAGGTGGACGGCGCCGGGCTGTGGCGCAAGATCTGGCACGTCACGCTGCCGCAGCTGCGCGGGGTCCTGTTCATCACGCTGATCTTGCAGGTCATCGGTACGGCGCAGGTGTTCCTCGAGCCGTACCTGTTTACCGGGGGCGGGCCGAACAACGCCACCGTGACCGTGCTGCTGCTCATCTACCGGTACGCGTTCCAGAACAGCCTCGGCGGCGACTACGGCGCCGCGACCGCGCTGTCGCTCATGCTGGCGGCGGTCCTCGCGGTCTTCTCCGTCCTCTACTTCCGGCTCACCCGGTCCTGGAGCACGTCATGACGCTCTCGTCCACCGCACGTCCCGCCCCGGCGCGCGGCGCGCGCCGTCGCGCCACCCCGTCCGACGACGGCGACCGCGGCGCGCTGTCCGCGCCCGACTGGCGCCGTCCCGCGGTCCGCTGGGGGATGGGCGGCACGCACGTGCTACTGCTCGTGCTGCTCGTCGTCGTCGGGCTCGGCCCGATGCTGCTGCTGGCGAAGTACGCCGTCACCCCGACGCAGGACATCCTGCGCACGCCCCTGGCCCTGTTCCCGCACGGCATCGCGTGGGAGAACCTCGAGCGGGCCTGGAACGACGTCCAGGTCAGCCGGTACTTCATGAACACGGTGTGGCTGGCGCTCGGGTCGTGGGCCGTGCAGCTCGTGGTCGCGACGACGGGCGGCTACGCGCTGTCGGTGCTGCGGCCGCGCTACGGGAAGGTGGTGCAGGCGCTCGTCCTGTCGACGATGTTCGTGCCCGCCGTCGTGCTGCTCGTGCCGCTGTACCTGACGATCCTCGACCCGCCGCTGCTGGGCCGGTCGCTGGTCGACAGCTTCTGGGCCGTGTGGCTCCCGGCCGGCGCGAGCGCGTTCAACGTGCTGCTGGTGCAGCGGTTCTTCGACAACCTGCCGCGCGAGGTCTTCGAGGCCGCGCGGGTCGACGGCGCCGGGCCGTACCGGCTGTTCTGGTCGATCGTGCTGCCGATGTCGAAGCCGATCCTCGGCGTCGTGTCGGTGTTCGCCGTCATCGCGG
This sequence comes from Isoptericola sp. NPDC056134, assembly GCF_042264825.1. Taxonomy (NCBI): domain Bacteria; kingdom Bacillati; phylum Actinomycetota; class Actinomycetes; order Micrococcales; family Promicromonosporaceae; genus Isoptericola; species Isoptericola sp. NPDC056134. Next base: position 21,175 of record NZ_JBHJVM010000021.1, on the reverse strand, counting down.
CCTGGAAGGACTTCCTGTGGCCGCTGCTGGTGCTCAAGGACCCGGCGATCCAGCCGCTGTCGGTGCGGCTGCCCGCGATCGAGGCGTCCACCGAGCTGGGCGTCTTCCTCGCGGCCCTGGCGATCTCGACCGTGCTCCCGGTGGCGATGTTCCTGGTCTTCCAGCGGCTGTTCCTGCGCGGCGCCGGGCTCGGGGGAGCGGTCAAGGGCTGACGGGTTCACCCGCGGTGTCGTTGACGCCTGGATCGTCCCAATGCTGGTATATGCGCAGATCTGACATGCGCGCAGATCAGCGACTCCCGGAGGAATGACGTGACCCAGCACGACCCGACGACCGACACCACGGGCCCCGCCCGCGCCACGGTGCGCTACCGCGGGCGGCACCTGCCGATGGTCGCGGTCGTCGTCGCCGCGACCATCGCGACCGCCCTGGCGTACAGCGGCATGGTGCTCTTCGGCCTGGAGGTGGCGGGGATGTCCCCGGCCGAGGCGTACGCCCTCGCCGGCTTCCTCGAGGTCAGCCTCGTCGCCGTCGCCCTCATGGCGCGCAACGCCGCCCTCGAGGGGCGGCCGTACGGCGTGCTCCTCACCCTGACGTGGATCCTGTCGGGCACGTCCGGCATGTTCGCGGCGCTGCACGAGATCGCCGTGCCGGACGCGAGCACGCCGTACATGGTCGCGTTCCGGTTCGTGCCGCCGCTGGTCGCCGCCCTCATGTGGCACCTGGCGCTGGTGGGCGAGCGCCACCTCGTCACGGGGCACACGCTCGACGAGCGCCGCCGCGAGCACCGCGTGCACCAGTACGTCACCGCCCTCGAGCTGTGGCGCGACGCGCGCCTCGACAGCACCGGGAACCACGCGGGTATGCGCAAGGTGCGGACGGCGCACCGCCGCCAGCGGGCCGCCCGCGACGCCGCGCTGAAGCTGCTCACGGTCGAGGACTTCGAGCGGCGCATGCAGGTCTGGGTGGAGCGGCTCGAGGCCGCCGAACGGCACGGCAACCGCCTCGACCTCATCGGCGCGAGCTCCGTCGAACGTGGCGTCGCCCGCGGTGCGGCCGCCACGGGCCCGCGCGCGCTGCCGGCGCCCGCCGCACCGGCGCCGGAGCTCGTCGCGCCGTCGCCGGCGGCCCTGCGACAGCCAGCCCCCGAGCCGGTCGTCACGACGACGGCGGTGGAGGGCGGCGCGTTCGCCGACGACGCGTTCGCCGACGACCTCCAGGCGGCGCTCACGGGCGCGACGCCCGTCGTCGACGCGGCCGGGCGCCGGGACGACGCGGTGGACGACGCGGTGGTGCAGGCCTGGTTCGACGACGTGGACGAGGACCTGGGGCCGGACCCGGCGGTCGAACCCGCCGTGCAGGACCGTGGTGCCGAGGAGGGCGACGAGCCGGAGCCCCGGCCCGCCGACGTGGAGGTCGACAGCGGGCTCCCGGGCACGCGCGAGCCGCTGCCGGAGACGGGCCACACCCGCCGGGTCGAGGTGTTCGACCTGCTCCGGCAGGCGGACCCGGCGCTGGGCGGCGCGCTCGCCCAGCGGTCCGCGTTCCTCACGGCCCACGGCACCTCGCCGGACGGGGAGGCCACGGAGGACACCGCGGTCGACGTCCCGGTCGAGCCCGCCGCGCCGCAGGCGCCCGCGGCCACGGCGGAGGAGCCCGCGGCCGCGACGGCCGACGAGCAGCCCGACGACCGGGGCGACCGCGACCGTCGGATCGTCGAGCTCGCCGACGACGGGCTCACGCACCGGGAGATCGCCGAGCGCTTCGACGTGTCGCGCGCGACGGTGAGCCGCATCGTGAGGCGGCACGCCACCGTCTGAGCCCTGTCGGGGCGAGGTCAGCGCAGCGCGGCCAGCATCGCGCCGACGGTCGCGGCGGCCAGCGCGATCAGCACCAGCGTGAGCAGGCGCTGCCGGAACGGTCGCCTCATCCTCGCCCCCGGTCCGGACCGCTGCGGTCCTCGTCGTCGTCCTGCTCGTCGTCCTGCCGGTCCTCGTCGTCGTCACGCTCGTCGTCCTGCTGGTCCTCGAGCTCGTCCTGCTCCTCGTCGCGCTGGTCCTCGAGCTCCTCGCGCTCGCTTTCGGACGGCGGACCGGAGGCGGAGAACCAGGCGAAGCCGCCGACGCCGGCGAGCAGCGCGACGGCGAGGCCCTCGACGACGTCGCGTCGCGACGGTCCCGGACCGTCCGGGGCGGGAGCGGCGGGGCCCGTCACGCGATGCCCCCGGTGAGGTACCAGAGCGCGGAGGTGGACCAGACGAGGGCGAGGAGCGCCACCACCGAGCCGCCGAGCAGGGGCAGCACGACGGGCGGCAGGCCGCGCACGCGCAGGGCGAGCATCTTGACCGTGAACGCGCCGTAGAACAGGCAGCCGGCGACGGAGTGCACCAGCGCCCGCGCGGGATCGTCCTCCAACCCGATCGACCAGACGCACGCGAAGGCGACCGGCAGCGTGAGGCCGAACGCGGCCACGCCGCTCCACCGGTGCAGCAGGCCGACCCAGCCCGGGGCCTCCCGGACGCCCGGCAGCCGGCCGTACATCGCCAGGGCGGAGGCGAGCTGGACCAGGAGGAGCGAGACGGCGGCGGTGGACAGCCACGCCTTCATCGCCAGCATGTCGGTGAACCACAGGGTCAGCAGCGGGGCACCGTCGCCCGGGTGCGCGTCCGCGTACGCGCCGAGCGCGGCCGCCACGGCCACGCCGGCCACCGTCGCGGCGGCCAGGGCCCAGCGCCACGACGCGCGGGGGACCGCGGGGGACTCGCCCATGCGAGTCACAGTGCCCGGTCCGCCGGTTGTCGGCCACCGGACACGACGTTGCCCCCCCGGCCGCCCTGAGGTCGGACAGGCGGTTGACACCAGGGGGCGCGATCGCTCGCGATGACGGTGTCAACCGCCTGTTCGGCGTCAGCGGGGGCTCAGGCGCGGGCGAACGTCCCGGCGAACGCGGTCCAGGACTCGGGGGCGAGCCGCACGCGGGTCGTGCCGCCGGCGCCCGGCGTCGCGGCGGAGGCGACGTCGACCGTGGACCAGCAGGCCTCGGCGACCTTCGCGGCGTGCTCCGGGCCCTCGACGGCGGGCTCGTGGTCCGCCACCATCTGCCAGCCCTCGGTGAGGCCGAGCGCGGCGCCGACGTGGGCCAGCTCGACCTCGACCACCCGGTCGGACCGGTTGGTGAGGAACAGGCCGAGCGAGCCGTCGTCGTCCACCGTCGCGGCGGCGGTGACGACCGGCGCGGCGCCGTGCTGCGCGGTGTCGTACGTCGGCGCGTCCACGCGCACGTCGAGCGCCGTGCCGCGCGCGAGGCGCGACGTCGTCGCGAACGGGTGGAACGTGGGCTGGCGCCACGCCTCGCCGCCCGGCGCGGTCATGATCGGCGCGATGACGTTGACGAGCTGCGCGAGGCACGCGACGGGCACGCGGTCGGCGTGGTTGAGCAGGGTGACCATGAGGTCGCCCACCACGACGGCGTCGAGGCCGGAGTAGACGTCCTCGATGATGCGCGGGGCGTCGCGCTGGATCGGCAGGTTCTCCTCGCCGCCGAAGCGGGTGGTGTTGTACCAGACGTTCCACTCGTCGAAGCTGATGGTGATGGCCTTGTCGCTGCGCCGCTCTGCGCCGACGGCGTCCGCCGAGGCGACGACCCGGTCGATGAACCGGTCCATGGCGGTGCCCGACGCGAGGAAGGACGCGCGGTCGCCGTCGATCTCCTCGTAGTAGGCGTGCATGGAGATGTGGTCCACCAGGTCGTACGTGTACGACAGGACCGTGCGCTCCCACGCGCCGAACGTGGGCATCTGCATGGACGACGAACCGCACACGATCAGCGAGATCGACGGGTCGACGAGCTTCATCGCCTTGCCGGCCTCGGCGGCGAGCTTGCCGTACTCGTGAGCGTCCTTCTGGCCGATCTGCCACGGGCCGTCCATCTCGTTGCCGAGGCACCACAGCGTCACGCCGTAGGGCTTCTCACGGCCGTTGGCGATGCGCAGGTCGGCCCACCGGGTGCCAGCCTCGCCGTTGCAGTACTCGACCAGGGCGGCCGCGGCGTCGACGCCGCGGGTGCCGAGGTTGACCGCCATCATCGGCTCGACGCCCTCGCGCTCCGCCCACTGCAGGAACTCGTCGGTGCCGACGAGGTTCGGCTCGACGGTGCGCCAGGCGAGGTCGAGGAACGGCTTGCGCTGCTCGACCGGGCCGACGGCGTCCTCCCACACGTAGTTGGAGACGAAGTTGCCGCCGGGGTAGCGCACCATCGGCACGCCCAGCTCGTGGACCAGGTCCGCGACGTCGCGGCGGAAGCCGTGCTCGTCCGCGGCGGAGTGACCCGGCTCGTAGATGCCGGTGTACACGGCACGGCCGAGGTGCTCGACGAACGAGCCGAACAGGCGGCGGTCGACGGCGCCGCGGCGGAAGTCGGGGTGCAGGGTGACGCGGGCGCCTGCGGTGGCGCCGGGGGCGTGGTCGGGAGCGGCGGGGGCGGGGCGGGCATCGGTGTGGGGAGCCGTCATGGGTCTCACGTTCCTCGTCGAAGTGGGCGATGGTGAAGCCACCGTGTACAACGATGTAGAGTCAACCACGGTCGCCGCGCGCGGCACCAATCGGCCCAGGAGGATCTGGGTCCGGACGACTCGAGGAGGAATCGGCATGCGCAGAGGCTTGCGACGCGCCGTGGCGGCGACGGCCGCCGGTCTGGCCGGCCTGTCGCTCGCGGCGTGCGCTCCCGGCGACGACGCCGGCCCGGCGGGCAACACGAGCTGCACCAACGAGATCACCAAGCCCGACGCCACGCGCGTCACCCTCTGGGCCTGGTACCCCGCCGTCGAGCAGATCGTGGACACGTTCAACGCCCAGCACGACGACGTCCAGATCTGCTGGACCAACGCGGGCCAGGGCGCCGACGAGTACGGCAAGTTCTCCACCGCCCTCGAGGCGGGCACCGGGGCGCCCGACGTCATCCAGCTCGAGTCCGAGATCCTGCCGACCTACACGATCCTCGACGGGCTCGCCGACCTCGCGCCGTACGGCGCCGCCGCCCTCGAGGACCAGTTCCCCGCCGGCGCCTGGTCGGACGTCTCGAGCGGCGGCTCGGTGTTCGCCGTCCCGGTCGACGGCGGCCCCGTGGGCATGCTGTACCGGGCCGACATCTTCTCGACGTACGGCGTCGAGCCGCCGACCACCTGGGACGAGTTCGCCCAGGCCGCGCAGGACCTGCGCGACGCCGGCTACGACGGCTACATCACCAACTACGCCACGAACGGCGGCGCCTTCAACTACGCGCTGTTCGCGCAGGCCGGCTGGGCGCCGTTCGCCTACGACCCGGCTCGGCGCGACCAGATCGGCATCGACGTCGACACCCCCGAGGCGCGGCACGTCCTGTCCTACTGGGAGGACCTCATCGACCGCGGCCTCGTGTCCAGCGACGACGCGTTCACCAGCGACTACAACACGTCCCTGGTGGACGGCACCTACGCCGTCTACATCGCCGCCGCATGGGGCCCCGGCTACCTCGAGGGGCTGTCGGACGCCGACTCCGGCGCCGAGTGGAAGGCCGCGCCGCTGCCGCAGTGGGACCCGGCGAACCCGGTCCAGGTGAACCAGGGCGGCTCGGCGCTCGCGGTCACCTCCCAGGCCACGGACCCCGAGGCGGCCGCCACCGTCGCGATGGAGCTGTTCGACGACGAGGAGACGTGGAAGATCGGCGTCGAGGACGCCGGCCTGTTCCCGCTGTGGAACCTCGCGCTCGACGCGCCGTGGTTCACCGACCGCCGCTACCCGTTCTTCGGCGGCCAGCAGGTCAACCGCGATGTCTTCCTCGACGCGGCGGCCCAGTACCCGGGCTTCACGTTCAGCCCGTTCCAGGTGTACGCGTACGACCGCCAGACCATGGCCCTCTACGACATGGTCGAGGGCGACTCGACCGCCGCCGACGCGCTGGCGACCATCCAGGACAGCCTGGTGCGCTACGCCGAGCAGCAGGGGTTCACGGTCCGATGACGCGCACAGGGTCGACAAGCACATGGTCGACAAGCACCGCACCGACAGGAGGGGGCTCCGTGATGACCTCGACGACTTCCGCCGCGCCGGCGACGGCGCAGCGCGCCCGCCCCGCGGGCGGACGACGCGGGCAGAGCCTGCTCGACACGAAGCGGCAGTGGTGGGGCTGGCTGTTCCTCGCCCCGTTCACGGTCGTGTTCGTGCTGTTCCTGCTGGTGCCACTCGGGTACGCCTTCTGGCTCAGCCTGCACACCAAGGGCATCGCGACCGGGGGCGAGAGCGTCTTCACCGGCGTGGCCAACTACGTGCGCGTGTTCACCGACGCGGACTTCCTGTCCGGCATGGCGCGGGTGGGCCGGTTCGTGCTCGTCATGGTGCCGATCCAGATCGGCCTCGCCGTGGCGATCGCGCTCGTGCTCGACACGCTGGCCACCCGCCTGTCGAAGGCGTCGCGGCTGCTCGTCTTCGTGCCGTACGCCATCCCCGCCGTCATCGGTGCGCTGATGTGGGGATTCCTGTACAGCCCGCGGTTCGGCCCCGCGAACGACGTCTTCGGGCTCTTCGGCCTGGCCGCGCCCGACTTCCTCAGCCGCGACCTCGTCTTCGGCTCGCTGGTCAACATCGTGACCTGGCAGTGGGTGGGCTACTACATGATCATCGTCTACGCCGCGCTGCGGGCGATCGACCCGTCGGTGTACGAGGCGGCCAGGCTCGACGGCGCCGGGAACCGGGCGATCGCGTTCCGGATCAAGATCCCGATGATCGCGTCGTCGATGGTGATGATCGTGGTGTTCGCGCTCATCGGCACCCTGCAGTTCTTCACCGAGCCGACGGTGCTGCGGTCGGTCGCGCAGGGCGCGATCCCCACCACCTACACCCCGAACATGTACGCGTACTCGATGGCGTTCTCCTACAGCCAGTTCAACTACGCCTCCACGATCGCGTTCGCGCTCGGGATCCTCGTGTTCATCGGGTCGTACGTGTTCCTGTACGCCACCCGCAAGCAGAGCGGACTGAAGTGATGACGACGACGGCGACGCAGCAGACCCTCTCGCGCCGGCCGCGACAGCGCCGGATCGGCTCCCACGTGTTCCTGCTCCTCGCGGTGCTCTACTTCGTCGTGCCGCTGTGGTGGCTCGTCGTCGGGTCCACGAAGTCGAACAGCGGCCTGTTCGTGGGCTCCGGCGGCGCCCTGTGGTTCAACGACGAGTTCGCGCTCTGGGACAACGTGAAGCAGCTGTTCACGTACCAGGGCGGCATCTACTGGACGTGGATGCGCAACTCGTTCGTGTACGCGATCGTCGGCGGCGTGGGGTCCACGGTGCTCGCCGTGCTGGCCGGGTACGCCCTGGCCAAGTACCGGTTCCGCGGCCGCAACCTCTACTTCTCCATGCTGCTGGGCTCCGTGATGGTGCCGCTCACGGCGCTGACCATCCCCACGTTCGTGCTGCTCAGCCAGCTCGGCATGATCAACACGATGTGGGCCGTGATCCTGCCGTCGCTGCTCAGCCCGATCGGCGTCTACCTCGTGCGCGTGTACGCCGTCGACGCCATCCCGGACGAGATGCTCGACGCCGGCCGGGTCGACGGCGCGGGGGAGCTGCGCCTGTTCTTCCGCGTCGCGCTGCCGCTGCTGAGGCCGGCGTTCGTCACGGTCCTGCTGCTGACGACCGTCGCGACGTGGAACAACTTCTTCCTCCCGCTGGCCGTGCTGCGCGACCCGCAGCTGCTGCCCGTCACGGTGGGCATCAACCAGTGGCAGGCGCTGTCGAACGCGGGGGCGGGCGGCGAGCAGGTGTGGAACCTCATCACCACCGGCGCGCTCGTGTCGATCCTGCCCCTGATCGTGGCGTTCCTCGCCCTGCAGAAGTACTGGCAGGGCGGCCTGTCCCTCGGGTCGATCAAGTGACGCCCGTCGCCGCGCCGGCCGGGGCGGGGCCCGTGGGCGGTGCGCTGCCCGCGGCGCGCACCCGCCCGCTGCCCGCCGGGGCGGCGCGGCTCGAGCCGTCCGGGCTCCTCGGACGGTGGCAGGAGCGCAACGCCGCCGCGACGGTCCCGCACTGCCTCGGGGCGTTGGAGACGTCGGGGGCCCTCGACAACCTGCGCCGCCTGCTCGACCCTGCCGACCCCGAGCACCACGACGGCCCGTACCGCGGCTTCAACTTCGCCGACTCGGACGTGCACAAGACGCTCGAGGCGGTCGCGTGGGAGTCGGCACGCTCCGGTGCCCCGCGGCACGAGGACGAGGTGCGGCGCGTCGTCGGCCTGCTGCGCCGGGTCCAGGCGCCGTCCGGCTACCTGGACTCGCACGTGCTCGGCGGGGCGGCGGCGTCCGCCGAGCCGTACGCCGACCTGCGCTGGGGGCACGAGCTGTACGTGCTGGGCCACCTGGTGCAGGCGGGCGTCGCGCGGGCGCGTGCCACCGGCCGGGACGACCTTCTCGACGTCGCGACGGCGTGGGCGGACGACGTCGTGTCCCGCCTGGACGAGGGCGAGGAGCTCGTGTGCGGGCACCCGGAGGTCGAGTCGGCGTTCGTGGAGCTCTACCGCGAGACGGGTGACCCGGCGTACCGCGAGGCCGCCCGCCGGATGCTCGACCTGCGCGGGTACGGCCGCCTCGGCTCCGGCCCGTTCGAGCCCGCCTACCACCAGGACGCGACGCCGGTGCGCGCCGCGGACGAGGTGGCCGGGCACGCCGTCCGGCAGCTCTACCTGCTGGCCGGCGTCGTCGACCTCTACCTCGAGACCGGGGAGGACGCGCTGCTCGCGGCCGCCGCGCGGCAGTGGGACGACGCGCACGGGCGACGCACGCACGTCACCGGCGGGATGGGCTCGCGACACAAGGACGAGTCCTTCGGCGACCCCTTCGAGCTGCCGCCCGACCGCGCGTACGCCGAGTCGTGCGCCGGGGTGGCGAGCGTGCTGTGGGACTGGCGGATGCTGCTCGCCACGGGCGAGGCGCGGTACGCGGACTCGCTCGAGCACGCCCTGCTCAACGTGGTCGCGGCGGCCACGTCGACGGACGGCACGGCCTTCTTCTACTCGAACCCGCTGCAGGTGCGCACCGGCCACGACGGGGCGGACGAGTACCAGGCGTCCGGCCGGCGCGGCTGGTTCGCCTGCGCGTGCTGCCCGCCCAACCTGGCGCGGCTGGTCGCGTCGCTGCACACCATGGTCGCCAGCCGGGACGCCGACGACGGCGCGCTCGCCGTGCACCTGTACGCCGACGCCGACCTCGAGGACGGGGACGGGTCGCGCGTGCGGATCCGGACCGGCTACCCGTGGGACGGAGACGTCGTCCTCACCGCGGACGCCCCGTCGCCGGTGCCGCTCGCGCTGCGGCTGCCCGGCTGGGCGGACGCCGCGCGCACCCGGCTGGAGGTGGACGGTGCCGCCGTCGACGTCGCCGCGGTGCTCGACGCCCGCGGCTACCTGCGGGTCGGGGCCGGCGCGCGCCGCGTGCGGCTGAGCCTGCCGATGGAGCCGCGCGCGCTCGCCGCGCACCCGCACGTCGACGCCGTGCGGGGCTGCGTCGCCCTGGCCCGCGGTCCCCTGGTGCACTGCCTGGAGCAGGTCGACCACGGGGTCGCCCTCGAGGACGTGACGCTCGACCTCGCCGCCGGCCTCGAGGTGGGGCCGGCGGACGACGTCCTGGGCGTCGGGGCGACGCTGGTCGGCTCCGGGCGCGCGACGTCGTCCGCGGGGGTCCCGCTCTACCGCGCCGTGGACGGCGCCGTGGAGGGCGACGCGCCCGTCGCCCCCGTGGACCTGCAGGTCCGGGCCGTGCCCTACGCTGTGTGGGGCAATCGAGGAGAGGGTCCGATGCGCGTCTGGGTCCCGGCCGCGGCATCGGCGCGGCCCGGCGACCGAGGGCGGTCGGGAAGGTGAGCGGCATGCGCGTGACCATGCACGACGTGGCCCAGCGGGCCGGCGTGTCGATCAAGACGGTGTCGAACGTCGTGAACGGGTACCCGCACATCCGGCCCGAGACGCGCCGGCGCGTCGAGGAGGCGATCGAGCACCTCGGGTACCGCCTCAACACCACGGCGCGCAACCTGCGCACGCAGCGCACGGACATGATCACGCTCGCCGTGCCGGAGCTGCGGCTGCCGTACTTCGCCGAGCTCGCGGACTCCGTGATCCGCTCTGCCGAGGAGCAGGGCCTCACCGTGCTCATCGAGCAGACCGGGTCGGTGCGCGAGCGCGAGATCGAGCTGCTCGACGGCCGCCGACGCCACCTCACGGACGGCGTGATCTTCTCGCCGCTGGCGCTCGGGCAGGACGACGTGGGGCTGTTCGAGGTCGACTTCCCGCTGGTGGTGCTGGGCGAGCGCGTCTTCGACGCCCCGGCCGACCACGTGACGATGAACAACGTGGCCGCGGCGCGCGCCGCCACGCTGCACCTCGCGTCGCTGGGCCGGACGCGGATCGCGGTCGTCGGCGCGCACGAGGGCGAGCTGGTCGGCTCCGCCGCCCTGCGGACCGAGGGCTACCGGCAGGGTCTGGCGGCCGCCGGGCTCCCGTACGACCCCGCGCTGGTCTCCGAGGCCGGGCTGTGGCACCGCTCGACCGGGTCGGAGTCGATGGCGCGGCTGCTCGACTCCGGCGTCGAGATCGACGCCGTCTTCGCCCTCAACGACGCGATGGCCCTGGGCGCGCTGCACGCGCTGCACGCCCGCCGGATCGAGGTGCCGGGCGACGTCGCGCTGATCGGCTTCGACGACGTCGACGACGTGCGGTACTCCGTGCCGACCCTCAGCTCCGTGGACCCGGGGCGCGAGCAGATCGCCCGCACGGCGGTGGACCTGCTCGTCGAGCGGATCGCCGGCGGCGACGAGCGTCCGTTCCGCCGGGTGATCCCCGACTCGCGCGTCGTGGGCCGGGAGTCCACCGGTGACGCCGCGGAGGGGATGGAGAAGGTGGTGGCCGTCCAGCCCGGCGGCAACGAGGAGATCGTGTCGCCGGTCAGCGCGACGGCGTGACGACCGGCGGCATCTCCCGCGGTGCCGGCATCTCCCGCAGGCTGCGCAGCGGGCTGCGCAGCGCGCTGAGGCAGGCGGCGCAGTGCACCGCCGCCATGAGCAGCACGGTCTCGCGCACGCCGAGCACCTCGCCCAGGGCGCCCGCGGCGAGCCCGGCGAGCGGCATCGTGCCGAAGTTGACGAACTGGCTGGTCGTGACGACGCGACCCATCAGGGGTTGCGGCACGTAGCGCTGCCGCCACGCCCCGCGCAGCACGTTCCCGGAGACCACCGCGAGCCCGACCAGGAAGAGGCCGGCGACGGTCCACGCGACCTGCGCGCCGCCACCCCCGAGGCCCACCAGGAGCGCGGGCGGCCCGCCGGCGACGATGAGCAGCACCGTGGCGCGGGCGCTGCCGAGGTGCCGGCTGAGCCAGGTGGCCACGGTCGCGCCGAGCAGGCCTCCGCACGCGCCGACGGTCATCACGACACCCAGTGCGGACGGGCCGAGGCCGACGGTGTCCACGAGGAACAGCACGAGCAGTGCGGTGTACCCGGTGAGGCCGAAGTTGGAGATCCCGCCCACGACGACGAACCAGCGCAGGTAGCGGTCGGAGGCCACGAACGCCACGCCTTCGCGGATACGCACCCGCAGCGGCGCCTGGGGCGGTCGCTCCGGCTGCCGCTCCGGCTGGACGCGCCAGAGGCAGAAGGCCGAGACGAGGAAGCTCGCCGCGTCCAGGGCCAGCCCGGCGGCGGCGCCGAGCGCCTGCGCCGTCGCGCCGCCTATCCCCGGCCCCGCCACCTGCATGCCCGACTCCGTGCCGAGCAGGCGCGCGTTCGCGGCCTCGAGCTGCTCGTCGGGCACGACCTGGGGGAGGAAGACGGTGTACGCGGTGCGGAAGAAGACGGTGCTGACGCCCGCGGCGAGCGCGGCGCCGACGAGGTGCGGCAGGGTCAGCGCGTCGAGCGCGGCGGCGACGGGGACGCCGCCGACGGCGACGGCGGCCACCAGGTCGGCCACGATCATCACGGCCCGTGCCGGGAGCCGGTCGATCCACGCGCCGGCGGGCAGGCCGATGACGAGCCACGGCAGCCACGCCGCCGCCGTGAGCAGGCCGACCACCGCGGCCCCGGCGTCGAGCTCGAGCACCGCGACGAGGGGGAGCAGCACCGACGTGGTGGCGTTGCCCAGCACGCTGACGCCCTCGCCCACCCAGAGCCGCCGGAAGCCGCGGTTGCGCGCGAGCGGGACGACGGCGGCGTCGGCCGTGGCGGCGGTCATGGCTGGGCGGGGAACCCGCGGCCGAAGACGAGCACGGGCTCGCGCTCGACGCCGTCGTCCGGGCGCGGGCGCTCGGCCCAGCGCACGAGGACGGCCGTGATCTCCTCGCCGAGCGCGGCGAGCTCCTCCGGGGACAGGTGCACCCACGTCTCGGTCGCGAACGCGGCGCCGTCCCACTCGGGCGCCGACCCGGCGTTGGCCTGCCACTCCTGGACCCGGTCGAACTGGCGCTGGAGGTGGAGCGCCTCGGCGGCCTGCGCGGCGGTCACGGCGGCGGCGTCCGCGGCGAACTCCTGACGCGACCAGCGGAGCCGTGGCGCGACGAGGCGCCACCAGCGCTCGCGTCGGTCGCGGGCGAGCTCGGGGGCCTCGGCGACGAGGCCGGCGTCGTGCAGCACCTTGAGGTGGTGGCTGGCGCTGCCGACGGCCTGCCCCGTGCGGCGCGCGAGCGTGGACGCGGTGGAGGGGCCGTCGACCTTGAGCGCGTCCATGAGGCGGGCCCGGTAGGGGTGGGCGAGGGCGGCGAGCGCCTTCGCCTCGGTGACGGTGCGCACGCCCTGCTGCGGGTCGGGTGCGCCGTCCTGCGGGGTGCCCTCGGGAGGGATGGGTGGGTGCGTCATCCCGCCACCGTAGACCCACAAGAGGTGTTGTACAAGAGTTCTTGTGAAACTCGGTCAGGCCGCGGGGCCCCCCGAGGCCTGGGCGTCGATCCGGTCGAGCCGGTCGGCGGCGAGGCGGCCGGTGGCCCACAGCCAGAAGCCGGGGCCGACCAGCACGGCCAGGAGCGGCAGCGCCCAGGCGGCGGCGAGCAGGGCCGCGGCCACCACGAGGACCGCGAGCGACGTCGCCGGGCCGAGCAGGGGGAGCAGCAGCAGGAGCCGCCAGGTCGCCACGGGCCCGCTCGCGTACCGCGCCACCACCACCGGCCAGCAGGCGAGGACGACGGCGCCCCACGCCCCGACGGCCAGCAGGCCCCCGGTGAGGACCGCGCGACCGGGTCCGCCTAGGAGGCCCGAGCCGCCGAGCAGGCCCAGCGCCGCGCCGTCGAGCCACAGCAGCCCGGCGACCGCCCAGACGGGCGCGAAGAGCGCGGCGGTGCGGCCGAACCCGTCGCGCCACGTGCGCCAGAACGTCCGCCACGGCGTGGGCTCCGCCGTCATCCGGGCGACGACGACGCCGCCCGCGCGCAGCGCCGGGCCGAGGCCGAGCAGCACGCCCCCGGCGAGGGCGCCCAGCGCCACCATGGCGGAGACCTCGACGAGGAGCGTCGCCCAGCGCAGCGCGAGCATCACGCCGCCCGCCCAGCCGGGCACCTCCGCCTCGGCGACGGCGGCGCGCACGGCGCCCTCCGCAGGTCCGGTGGGTGCCGGTGCGGGGGCCGTCACGGGAGCCTCGTCGCGAGGGTGACGCGACCCGTGTCGTCGAGCGCCTCGAGGCACAGGGTGGCGCGGCCGCGCACGCCGTCCCACGCCGGGTGCACGACGGCGGAGACGGCCGCGCCGTCGGGGGCGGTCCAGGCGAAGCGTCCTCCGCCCAGGGCGCGCACCGCGGTCCGGGCCTCCAGCGGCCCGACGACGCCGTCCTGCACGTGCCTCGGGTCGGTGCCCGGTGTGAGGCGCTCCCACGTGCCGTCGAGGACGGCCGCGTCGGCCGGCCAGCGCGAGACGTCGTCCACCTCCCGTGCGGCGCCGGCCCAGGGCTGCGGGGCGACGAGCGGCCAGCCGTCGTGCGTCCACACCAGCCGCCGCACCTGGAGCCGGTGCTCGGTGGGGGCGTCGGCGTCGCGGACGTGGTGCACCAGGAGCTGGCGCACGTGCGAGCCCGCCTCGGAGGCCGCGGCGGGCACCCGCTCGGTGAGCACGGACGCGTGGCCGGGCGCGAGGATCCCCGGGCCTCCGGCGAGCCGGTGCCCGGACAGCACGGGCACGCCGACGGCCCACGGGTCGGCGTCGACGTCGGTCATGAGGCGGCCGGCGCGGTCGCGGTACGGGCCGGGGACGGCGTCGCCCACGGCCGCCCGGAGGTGATAGCTGCCCCCGAGCGAGTCGTAGGAGACGAGCAGCGCCCAGCCGCCCCCGGGCCGGGGGAGCACGTACGCCCCCTCGACCGCGCCGTCGGCCGCCCGCGCCCGGTGCGCCAGGAGGCGGCCCGGCGCGGCGTGCAGCTCGCCCGGCGCGGGCGCGAACCCGTCGGCCACGAACCCGGTCGCGGCGTCGAGGGGGAGCGCGTGGATCCCGCCGAAGAACGACCCGTACACGAGCCACTGCGTCCCGTCCGCCTCGGTCACGACGTTGGCGTCGATGGCGTTGGGGTGGCCGAGCCCCGCGGGCGGGTCGGCGTGGTCGCTCGACACGACGACACCGCGGTCGGTCCACGGGCCCGCCGGGTGCGGCGCCTCCGCCAGGCCGATCGCCGACCGGCGCGAGCCGAACGTCGAGGCCGAGTAGTACATGCGCCAGGTGCTGCCCGCCGAGGTGCCGACCTGCACGACCTCGGGCGCCCACAGGCCCTCGGCGCCCGACCACGCCGCCGCGGGCGCGGGCACGCCCGCCAGCGCCCAGCCGTGGAAGTCCCAGGTCACGAGGTCCGTCGAGCGGCGCACCTGCACGCCCCCGCGCACGGGGCCGTCGGAGCGCGCGTCCGTGGAGAAGAGCCAGTAGACGCCGTCGTCGTCCCGCACGGCGGTGGGGTCGTGCACGTGGCGGCCGCGCCAGGCCGCGGTGTCGAGGGCGGTGTCCGTCGGGGTGCCCGTCGGGGTGTCCGTCGTGGTGTCCGTCATCGTCAACCCTTCGTGCCGGTGAGGGCGACGGACTCGATGATCTGCCGCTGGAAGATCAGGAAGACCACGAGGATGGGCAGCACGGCGACGACGGACGCGGCCATGATCAGCGGGTAGTCGCGCTGGGTCGCGTACTGGACGTTCATGTTCGCGATGACCACCTGCAGCGTCTGCTTCTCGGGGGTGTTCAGGTACAGGATCGGCGCCAGGTAGTCGTTCCAGACCGCCATGAACCACAGGATGAACTGGGCGGCGACGGCGGGCCGGATGATCGGCATGATCATGCGCCAGAAGATCTGCCAGTAGGAGGCGCCGTCGATCTTGGCCGCCTCGACGAGGGAGTCCGGCACGCTCGACAGGTACTGGCGCAGGAAGAAGATCATCACGATGTTGCCGAAGATCGCCGGCACGATCAGGGGCCACAGCGTGTCCACCCAGCCGATCTTCGAGAACATCACGAACTGCGGGATCATGATCGTCGGGAACGGGATCATGATGCCGGTGAGCAGGCCGATGAAGATCGCATTCTTGAACGGCATCCGCATCTTGGCGAGGGCGAACGCCGCCAGCGAGCAGGTGAACGTCCCGATCACCGTGACGCTCAGCGACACGACGAGGCTGTTCTTGATGCCGTCGAGGACGTAGGAGTCCGTCCACATGCGGACGTAGGTGTCCCACTGGGGGACCTCCGGGATCCACACCGGGGGCAGGGCGAAGACCTCGAGCTTCGTCTTCAGGGACGTGGAGAGCATCCACACGAGCGGGGCGATCATGAAGACCGCACCCGCCGCGAGGACGACCCACACGATCGTGTCGGTGAGGCGCGAGCGTGCCGAACGGCCGAGGCGCGTGCCCGGCGGGGCGCCGGTCGTGGTGGCGGTCGTGGGAGCGGGCGTCGTGGTGGTCATGGTGTCTCCCTGGCCTCAGTCGACGACGAAGCCGGCGTTGCGCCGGTTCAGCCGGAACTGGATGAGCGTGATGACGAGGATGAGGAGCCCGAGCACCACCGACATCGCCGTGGCGTAGCCCATCTGCTGGTACCGGAACGCCTGGAGCCAGATGTGGTAGACGACGGAGGCCGTGGAGTACTCCGGCCCGCCGGTGGGCGTCATGATCTGGATCTCGATGAAGATCATCGCGCCGCCGATGACCTGCGTGACGATGAGGAAGAACGTCACCGGCTGCACCATCGGCAGCGTGATGGAGCGGAACTTCTGCCAGCCGCCGGCGCCGTCGAGCTCGGCGGCCTCGTAGAGGGAGCGGGGCACGGACTGGATCGCGGCCAGGTACAGCAGCATCGAGTACCCGAGCCCCTTCCAGACCGCCATCATGATGATCGCGGGCTTGGCCCAGACCGGGTCGGCCAGCCAGTTCGGGCCGTCGATCCCGAAGAGCCCCAGGAACTGGTTCACCAGGCCGAAGTCGCCGTTGTAGGCCCACTGCCACAGGATCGCGATCGCGGCGATGGACGAGATCACGGGGACGTAGTAGATGGCCCGGAACGCCGCGCGACCGAAGATCTTCCGGTTCATCATCACGGCGAGCGCGAGCGAGATCGCCAGCCCGATCGGGATGCCGATCATGTAGAAGAACGTGTTGAACAAGGTCTGGCGGAACCGCTCGTCGCCCAGCAGGGCGACGTAGTTGTCGAGCCCGATGAACTGCATCGGCCCCAGCCCGTTCCACCGGGTCAGCGACGCGTACAGCGCGAAGAGCGTGGGGTAGAGGATGAAGAGCAGGTAGCCGAGCACGGGCGCCGCGACGAACAGCAGCGCCCACCTCTTCTCGGTGCGGTGGAGCCGCGAGGTCCCGCCGCGTCGTGGCGGCGCGGGGGCGGGGTCCGGCGCCGGGGGGCGGGTGCCGGCCGTGGCCGGCGTGGCGGTGGACGTCATCGCAGACTCCTTCGTCCAGGGACGTGCGAGGGGGGCGCGCGGGGGCGGTGCGGGGGGCGTGTATGGCGCGGGAGGGGGGAAGACGTACGCGGGAGACCGAGGAGAGACGAATTCCGGACATCGCACCCTAATCACA
>NZ_JBHJVM010000021.1:0-4116 GCF_042264825.1 Isoptericola sp. NPDC056134 | reverse complement strand
GTGGGGTGGGGCGGGGTGGGGGGGGGGGGGGCGGGAATGGCGGTCTGTGGGGGGGGGGGGGGGGGGGGGGGGGGGGGGGGGGGGGGGGGGGGCGCCCCGGGGGGGGGCCCCCCCCCCACCGCGGGATCAGGTCAGGGGCCGGATCAGGGCGCGGAGCCCGCCGCCGCGGCCTGCTCCGCCTGGGCGTTCGACTGGTCGAGCAGCTCCTGCATGCGCGGCTGCACCTCGGCGAGGTAGTCGGCCGCCTTCTGCTTGCCGTCCAGCACCGGCTGGATGCCGACCCAGAGCTCGTCGTACCACTCGGCGCCGTAGGTGAACGACGCCGGCATCTCGCGCCCGTAGTCCTCGGCGATGTCGAGGAACTCCTGGCGGTTCCTGGGCTTCAGCGAGTCGTCCTCCTCGACCTCGGCGGCCCACTCCTGCGCCGTGTCGATCCGGTTCGGGATCTGGACGTTGGCGTCGACGAGCGTCTGCTGCGCGGCCTCGTCGGTGGACAGGTAGGTGGCCAGCTTCACCGCGTCCTCGGGCAGGTCCGTGGTGTTCGAGACGCCGATGCCGAGCGAGCCGACCCAGGTGGCGGGCTCGCCGGTCCTGCCGACGGGCCAGGGCATGAGGTCGTACTCGAAGTCGAGGTCGTTGTAGACGCTCATGTCCCAGGGGCCGACGGGGAAGAAGCCGATCTCCCCGGCCATGAAGCGCTGGTAGGTGTCGAGCGTCTGCGCCTGCTCGGGGTTCGGGGTGACGCCCTGCTCGGTGAGGTCGGCGATGAACTGGATCGCCTCGGCGAACTCCGGGGTGTCGACGGTGACCTGCGTGTGGTCCTCGTTGGTCCAGTCGCCGCCGTTGCTCCACACGAACGACTGCGAGTTCCACTGCACGTTGAGGCCGGTGCCCCACTGGTCGGTCTCGCCGTCGCCGTCGGTGTCCTGGGTGAGCTTCTTGCAGATCTTCAGCCACTCGTCCCAGGTGAGGGGCTCGTCCGGGTCGGGCCGCTCGACCCCGGCCTTCTCGAGCAGGTCGGCGTTGTAGCCGAACGCGAACGGGCCGATGTCCTTGGGCAGCCCGTAGAGCTTGCCCCCGGGGGTGCCCTGGGTGGTGCCGTCGAACCGGTAGGAGTCGACGCCGTACGGCCAGATGTTGTCGAGGTCGACCCCCTGCTCGGCGACCTGGTCCGTGATGTCCATGAGGACGCCCGAGCTCACGTAGGACTGGAGGCTGGCCTGCTCGATGTAGAAGACGTCGGGCACCTTGTTGCCCGCGACGGCGGCCTGGAGCTTCTGGGCGTACTGGTCCGCCGAGGTGACGATCATCTTGACCTTCACACCGGTGTCCTCGGTGAAGCGGTCGATGGCCTCCTGGTAGGCCTTCTTCTCGTCGTCGCCACCGCGGAACATGAACGTGAGCGTGCCGTCGTCGGTGCCGCTCCCGCCGCCGGAGCCGCAGGCGGCGAGGGTGCTGGCGGCCACCAGGGCGGTGGCGATGCCGGCGATCAGTCGTGACTTCCTCATCACGGGGTCCTCTCGGGGAGATCCGGGCCGCTCCGGCGCGGCGTCGCCCCGATGCGGTTTACATCGATGAAGAACCATCGACGGCGCCCAATCTGACACGGCTCGGGCGGCGTGGTCAAGTGGCCCAGGTCACGCCTCTGCAACGATGAAGAGGGCGGCGGGAGAATCCTCGGGGTCGCGGGGGAGCGCGGGGCCGGCGAGGGAGGCGCGACGCCGTGGTCGCCCAGGACCCGGGGCGGGTCGATCGGCTAGGATCGCGAGGGTCGCGACTGGCGTACAGGTGGATCACCACCGGGGAGCGACGCGCTGTGCAGACGACGGGTCGTTCGCCTGGGCCCGGTCGTCGTCCGACACGTCCGTCCGACACAGCTGGAGAACGCCTGATGAGCACTCCCGATCCCACGTTCAACGCGCCCCTGGCGGAGCTCGACCCCGAGATCGCCGCCGTCCTCGAGGGCGAGCTGACCCGTCAGCGCGACACCCTCGAGATGATCGCGAGCGAGAACTTCGTGCCGCGCGCGGTCCTGCAGGCGCAGGGCAGCGTCCTGACCAACAAGTACGCCGAGGGCTACCCGGGCCGCCGCTACTACGGCGGCTGCGAGCAGGTCGACATCGCGGAGAACCTCGCGATCGCCCGTGCCAAGGACCTGTTCGGCGCCGAGGCCGCCAACGTCCAGCCGCACTCCGGCGCGCAGGCCAACGCGGCCGTGCTGCACGCCCTCATCAACGCGGGCGACAAGATCCTCGGCCTCGAGCTGGCCCACGGCGGCCACCTCACGCACGGCATGAAGATCAACTTCTCCGGCAAGCTCTACGACGTCGGCGCCTACGGCGTGGACCCGCAGTCGTACCGGATCGAGATGGACGAGGTCCGCAAGCGCGCCCTCGAGCACCGCCCGGACGTCATCATCGCCGGCTGGTCCGCCTACCCCCGCCACCTCGACTTCGCCGCCTTCCGCGACGTCGCGGACGAGGTCGGCGCCAAGCTGTGGGTCGACATGGCGCACTTCGCCGGCCTCGTGGCCGCGGGCCTGCACCCGAGCCCCGTGCCGCACGCGGACGTCGTGTCCTCCACGGTGCACAAGACCATCGGCGGGCCCCGCTCCGGCTTCATCCTGAGCAAGGAGGAGCACGCCAAGAAGATCAACTCGGCCGTGTTCCCGGGTCAGCAGGGCGGCCCGCTCATGCACGTGATCGCGGCCAAGGCCGTGGCGTTCAAGGTCGCCGGCACCGACGAGTTCAAGGACCGCCAGGAGCGCACGCTGCGCGGCGCGCAGATCATCGCGGAGCGGCTGTCGCAGGCGGACGTCGCCGAGCAGGGGGTGTCCGTCCTCACCGGCGGCACCGACGTGCACCTGGTGCTCGTCGACCTGCGGAACTCCTCGCTCGACGGCCAGCAGGCCGAGGACCTCCTGCACGACGCCGGCATCACCGTGAACCGCAACGCCGTGCCGTTCGACCCGCGCCCGCCGCGCGTCACCTCCGGACTGCGGATCGGCACGCCGGCGCTCGCCACCCGCGGGTTCGGCGACGCCGAGTTCACCGAGGTCGCCGACATCATCGCCGTCGCCCTGCGGGACGGCGCCTCGGCCGACGTCGACGCGCTCGCGGCCCGCGTCGCGAAGCTCACGGCCGACTTCCCGCTCTACCCCGGGCTGTCCCAGTGACCGCGCAGGTCCTCGACGGCAAGGCCACCGCGGCCACGATCAAGGCCGAGCTGCGCGAGCGGGTGACCGCTCTGCGCGAGCGCGGCGTCGTGCCGGGGCTCGGCACTCTGCTCGTGGGCGAGGACCCGGGCTCGCAGTGGTACGTCGCCGGCAAGCACCGGGACTGCGCGGAGGTCGGCATCGAGTCGATCCGCGAGGACCTTCCCGCCACGGCCACGCAGGACGAGATCGAGGCGGCCGTGCGGCGGCTCAACGAGGACCCGGCGTGCACCGGGTTCATCGTGCAGCTCCCGCTGCCGAAGGGTGTCGACACCAACCGCGTGCTCGAGCTGATCGACCCGGACAAGGACGCCGACGGCCTGCACCCGACCAACCTCGGGCGCCTCGTGCTGCGCGTCAACGAGGAGGTCACCTCCCCGCTGCCCTGCACGCCCCGCGGCATCATCGACCTGCTGCTGCGGCACGACGTCGACCTCCAGGGCAAGGAGGTCGTCGTGGTGGGCCGCGGCGTGACCGTAGGCCGCTCGATCGGCCTGCTGCTCACGCGGCGCGCCGTCAACGCGACGGTCACGCTCACCCACACGGGCACCACCGACCTGCCGGCCCTCGTGAAGCGGGCCGACGTCGTCGTGGCGGCGGCCGGCGTCAAGGGGATCGTCACGGCGGACATGGTCAAGCCGGGCGCGGTGCTCGTCGACGTCGGCGTCTCCCGGGAGACCGACCCGGAGACGGGCAAGTCGCGCGTGGTGGGCGACATCGACCCGGCCGCGCGCGAGGTCGCGTCCTGGTACTCGCCCAACCCGGGCGGCGTCGGGCCGATGACGCGCGCCATGCTGCTGGCCAACGTCGTGGACACCGCGGAGCGCACCACGCCGAGATAGAGAAGCGAACCCGCCGAGATAGAGAGGCCCGGACGAGGCCGCACTGGATGCGGCCTCGTC
>NZ_JBHJVM010000020.1:29791-72837 GCF_042264825.1 Isoptericola sp. NPDC056134 | reverse complement strand
GGGACGGACCGATCATGGATCGGTCCGTCCCCTCTCTATCTCGGGCGAGGAGCCTCTCTATCTCGGCCCGGACAGCAGCCTGTCCCGGCGCGCGACGCAGTCCGTCACGAACTCCAGGAAGCGTCGGCTGCTGTCGCCCCGCGCGAACCCGAAGTAGTGGTCGCGCACGCGCCCGCGGGCGTCGTGGTGGGGGTCCTGGGCGAGGTTGG
Source organism: Isoptericola sp. NPDC056134 (assembly GCF_042264825.1). Taxonomy (NCBI): domain Bacteria; kingdom Bacillati; phylum Actinomycetota; class Actinomycetes; order Micrococcales; family Promicromonosporaceae; genus Isoptericola; species Isoptericola sp. NPDC056134. Next base: position 72,628 of record NZ_JBHJVM010000020.1, on the reverse strand, counting down.
CCGCCAGGAGCGTGCCGACGTCGCCCACGGTGTCGCGGTCCACGATGTCGACGACGCTCGCGACGGGGGCCTCGGCGACGATCCGGGCGCGGTCGGTGCGCCGGTCGGTGAGGACGATCGGGACGTCGGGGCGCAGGTAGAGGAAGTCGAGGCCGACGGACGAGATGTCGGTGACGAGCAGGTCGGCGTCCTCGAAGAGGCCGAGGATGTCGGCCTCGAGCGGCAGCTCGTGCGGGGCGCCGGCCTCCCGCGCGGCGGTGACGAGCCGCACGATCTCGGCGTGGGCCTGGGCGACCGCCGGTTCCTCGGCGGTGAGCACGCGGGGGTGCGGCTTGTAGACGAGCCGGACGTCCGGGCGGTCCAGGAGGGCGCGCACGATCGCGGTGCCGTACAGGTCGACGGACGTGTAATTGTTGGCGTCGTCCTCGCCGGACCAGGTGGGGGCGTAGAGCACGGTCCGGCGACCGTCGGCCGGCGCGAGCGCCGGCGCCACGTCGAGGTCGAGCTGCGGGCGGCCGCACACGACCAGCGTGTCGAGGTCGAAGTTGATGAGGGCGCGCCGGTGGCGCTCGATCGCGGCCTGGCCGGCGACGACCACGTGGTCGTAGGCCTTGGCCTGGTTGGAGACCATCGAGATCTTGTCGGACTCGCCGTGGTTGACGTGCACGTGCAGGGCCCGCTGGTAGATGAGCGACTGGAAGTTGCGCCAGCCGTTGTTGACGTAGACGACCGTCTTGACGTCGATCTGCTCGTAGAGCCGGCGCAGACCGTCCAGGCGCCGGACGAATAGCACGGGCAGGTCGGTGGTCTCGCGGAGCTGCTCGGTGAGCTCCCAGTGCCGGGTGACGATCGCCACGGGGTGCTGCGCGGCGACCCGCTCGAGCACGGGCAGCCACTGCCGCAGCTGGTACCCCTGGTTCGGGGTGTCCGCGAAGTACGCCACCACGGGGAACGGGGGCAGGCCCTCCAGCGCGGGGGAGTGCTCGGGCTCCTCACCGGCGATCGTGCTGGTCACGACCCGCTTGACGCGCGATCCCGCGGTCAGCAAGATCTGTGCGGCAAGCTTGCGCGCGCGGTCCGTGATCGTGGGCTGCTGCGGTGGCGTCACGTGCGACATCCGTGCCTTCCTGGTGGCGGGTTCCCGTGGCGCGACGAGTATTCCACGGGACCCTGAGGCGTCCCCGAGGGGGCGCCGGCGCGAAGGGCGCGCACCTCATCGCTGTACTATCGACAGGGCCCGGCAGCCGCTGGCCGTACCTCGGAAGACGGGTATGCAAGTTACGTGACCACCGACACCACCACGGACGCCGCCTCGGGTGACCGCGGGAAGCCGGAGCCCGGTCGTGACCCGCTCCGCCCGCCGGAGCCGGTCGTGCCGGACACCACCTCGCAGGAGCGACGGGCGATCGCGGAGCAGTTCGGGCTGCAGCAGATGGGCGTGCGCCCGCCGCTGGGCAAGTACATCCGCGACGTCGCCTCCCGCTGGGCGTTCATCCGCGTCCTCGGCACCGCGACTGCCTACTCCAAGAACCAGAACAACTACCTGGGTCAGCTGTGGGCCGTCCTCAACCCGATCCTCAACGCGACCGTCTACATCCTCATCTTCGGCATCCTGCTGGGCACGACCCGCGGGCTGGAGAACGCGATCGCGTTCATCGTGATCGGAACCTTCCTGTACCGGTTCTTCGAGCAGTCGGTGCACGCCGGGTCGCGGTCGATCGCGCAGAAGACGAACCTCATCCGGTCGCTGCACTTCCCGCGCGCCGTGCTGCCCATCGCGCAGGTCGTCTCGCTGCTCACCACCCTCGTGCCGGCCCTGGTGGTCATGTGCGCGATCGTGCTGCTCAGCGGCCTGCTCCCGAAGTACCCGATGGAGCACATCACCTGGAGCTGGCTGCTGCTGCCGGCCATCGTGGCCCTGATGTGGGTGTTCAACACCGGCGTCGCGTTCATCGTCGCCCGGGCCGTGGCGATCACGCCCGACCTGGACAACATCATCGGCTTCGTGCTGCGCCTCGTGATGTACGGCTCGGGCGTGATCTTCCCGGTCACCCACTACGTCTACCGTCTGCCGGAGGCGGTGCAGCCCGTCATCGGCGCGATCCTCGAGTACCAGCCGATCGGCGTGTTCCTCTACGTGGCGCGCTCGATCCTCACGCAGGAGCCGTCCATGCCGCAGGACCCGTGGATGTGGCTGTGGGCGGCCGGCTGGGCGGTCGTGACGTTCGTGGTCGGGTTCATCGTCTTCTGGCGCGGAGAGGAGCGGTACGGCCGTGACTGAGTCGGATCTCCATCTGGACGTCGACCTCGACGAGGAGTTCGAGCCCGAGGACCTCGAGGGCCCGAAGCCGGTCGCGACGGTCGGCGACCCGGTGCTCGTCGTCGACGACCTGCACATCGTCTACCGCGTCTTCGGCGGCAAGGCGAAGCAGGTCGCCGCCAAGGGCGCCGAGAACGTGCGCGAGGCCAAGGCCCCCAAGCGTTCCCTCCTGCGCCGCCTCGTGAGCTCGACGTCGCAGCACGTGGGCGCGGTGAGCGAGGTGCACGCCGTGCGCGGCATCTCCTTCGTCGCCCGGCACGGGGAGTCCATCGGCATCGTCGGCATCAACGGCTCCGGCAAGAGCACGCTGCTGCGCGCCATCACCGGCCTCATCCCGCCGCGGTCGGGCGGGGTGTACGTGGCGGGTGAGCCGGCGCTGCTGGGCGTCAACGCCGCCCTGATGCCGCAGCTCACGGGCGAGCGGAACATCTGGATCGGCGGCCTGGCCCTCGGCCTCACCCCCAAGCAGGTCGAGGAGCGCTTCGACGAGGTCGTGGAGTTCGCCGACATCGGCGACTTCGTCTACATGCCGATGAAGACGTACTCCTCCGGCATGGGGGCCCGGCTGCGGTTCGCGATCTCCTCGGCCGCGACGCCCGACATTCTGATGATCGACGAGGCGCTGGCCACCGGCGACGCGGCCTTCAAGGCGCGCTCCAAGGCCCGCATCGACGAGGTCCGCAAGAACGCGGGCACGATCTTCCTGGTCAGCCACTCGATCAGCACGGTCGAGGCGATGTGCACCCGCGTGCTCTGGGTGCACCAGGGGCAGCTGGTCATGGACGGCGGCACGGAGGAGGTGCTCGCGGAGTACCGCAAGTTCGTCCGCGCGCACCGCCTGGCGCGGTCGTCCGCGCGTGCCGGCGGGGTCGGTCCGCGGGCGCGCTCGAAGCAGCGCCCCAAGAAGCAGGCCGCGTCGTGATCTCGTAGGGACCGGGCCTCCCGCGAGGCCTGCGACCCACCCGTTACCATGGGCCGGCGAGCGACCCCTGCCGCCGCGATCGGTCCCGGCCGGTCCGGTTCGGAGCCGCCCGACCCGGGATGGCGCGCCAGCGACCGTCGACAGCCCACCGCATGCTAGGTGTCTTCCACTATGTCCTTTTCGCCTCGCCAGCTCGCCGCCGTCGCCCTGATGGCGGTGTGCATGGTCGTCGCCGTGCTCGTGTGCCTGTTCGCCCCGGTGCAGGTGGGCCTCATCGCCGTGCTGGTCACGGTCGGGGTCTGCACGGCGATCGTCCTGCTCTTCCTGCGCAAGGTGCTCTCGGCCGTCTACCGGCTCGGGCAGAACGGCGCACGGAGGGAGTCCGAGACGTCGCGCTCGGCGGGCCGGGCGACGGAGCGCGAGATCGCCCTGGTGAACGCGCGTCTCGAGCGGATCGAGGAGCACCTCCCGGAGCGGCTGGCGGCACGGATCGCGTTCGAGCTCGCGCGGCCTGAGCGGGACGCGGCCGGCACCCCCGCCGCGGGCTCGGCCGACCTCTAGGACGCGGCACCGACATGTCCATCCCCGCAGCGCCGCAGTCGTTCGCGCACGCCCACACCGACGAGCCCGCGCCGGCGTTCCAGGAGCTCACGCCCGACGAGTTCCTCCTGCTGAACCGCCAGTCGCCCTGGCGCGCGCTCGCCATCGGCAGCCGCATGCGCTCCGCCGCCTACCTGGACCTCCTCGCGCTGGACGGCACCGGGTCCGCCCACCGCTGGGAGCCGCTGCGCCAGGCGATCGTGTCCGGCGTCTCCCGGGAGCAGCTGCTGCGCTGGGACGTGCCCCGCGTGCTCTGCGCGGCGTTGCTCGCCTGCGTGCTCGAGCCCGAGCGCCGGAACCTCGACGCGGCCACCAGGGTCATGATCACGGCGCTCGACCGGTCGCAGCTGTGGGACCCGGGCGCGTCGGCGGCGCTGCGGCTCGCCACCCAGGTCGCGGTGTTGACGCGTGCCGAGGCGCTGTTCGAGGAGCTCGCCTCGTTCCCCACCGCCGAGGAGGGGATCGCGTGGGCGGGCCGCGCCGACCTGCTGCGTCCGTCCGGCACGGCGGAGCGCACGACGGCGGACCAGGCCTCCGCGGTCGTGGGCGACGGGCTCGAGCGCTGGTGGGCGCTCTTCAACAAGCCTTTCACCGACCGGGGGCTCGCCCCGTTCGTGCTCGCGGCCCACGAGGTGGACGAACCCGGCGGGGTCTTCGGGGCCGTCGAGGCACCCGAGGCCGACTCGTGCAGCGTGCCGGACGGCGAGCAGCCCCTGGTGACGGTCATCGTGCCGACGTACAACCCGGACGCCGGCTTCCGGCACACGATCGACTCGCTGGTCCGCCAGTCGTGGTCGAACCTCGAGATCCTGGTCGTCGACGACTGCTCCACGAGCGGCAGGGAGCACCTGGACGGCAGTGCTGCGGCGGACCCCCGGGTGCGGGTCATCGCGCGGGAGCACAACGGTGGTACCTACCAGGCGCGGAACTCGGGGCTCCGCGAGGCGCGCGGCGAGTACGTGACCTTCCAGGACGCGGACGACGTCTCCCACACGCAGCGCATCGAGCGGCAGCTCCTCCCGCTGCTGGCGGACCCGCGCAAGACCGCGTCCACGTCGAGGAGCCAGCGGGTGCTGAGCACCGGCGAGGTCACCTACCTGGGCTACTCGCCGCACCGGACCAACGAGTCGTCGCTCCTGTTCCGTCGGGAGGCCGTGCTCGAGCGGCTCGGCCAGTTCGACGACGTGCGGAAGGCCGGGGACAGCGAGTTCTCCGAGCGCCTGAAGCGGTGCTTCGGGAGGTCCGCGGTGGTGAACCTCCCCGAGCCGCTCGGCCTGGTCCAGCTCAAGCGCGGCTCGCTCTCGCGCTCCGACTTCCGGCCGAACTGGATGTCGGGTGCGCGCCTCGCCTACAGCAGGCAGTTCGGTGCCGCCCACAGCCGCATCAAGGCCGCGGGGTCCGAGGACTGGAGGCTCAGCGACTCGCGTCCGTCGATCTGCTGGGCACCTCCGGCCGTTCGCGGCGAGGCGCCGGTCGAGCGGCTCTCGCACGCGGTGCTGGCCGACTGGAACTCCGCCCTGGAGGGCTCCCGGGACGGTCTGCACCGGCTCCGGACCCTCCTGACCGGGACGGACGGCCCCGTCGGCCTGCTGAGCGGGTCCCGTCCCCGGTCCAGCCGCAACCTGCGCACCGTGCAGCCGCGGCGCCGGATCATTGACGCGGTCGAGCAGGGCGAGCTGCGGTGGATGAGCTGGCGCGACACGACCCACGTCGAGAACCTCATCGTCGACGACCCGGAGTACCTCCTCGCGCTGCCCGCCGAGCCCGAGGTCGGGCTCGTCGTCGACCGGGTGCACCTCGTGCTCGACGAGACCGTGCGGCGCGTGGACGAGCCCGTGCTGCCCCCGGTCGCCTGGTGCGAGGAGCAGGCCCGGGCCGTCTTCGGCGCGCCCGTCAGGTGGAGGGTCTCCTCGCCGGAGCTGTTCCGGTACCTCCAGGGCCAGGGGGCCGACGTCGCGCTCGTCCAGGGACGGGCGGCCGACCGGAGCACCCTTCCGGCGCACCCGAGGATCGGCGTCGTCCTGCCCCGGCACGTCGACGGCGCAGGCTGGAACCTCGGCGTGCTGCGGTCCGTGTTCGTGGGCTCGGGCGCCTCCGAGGTGGTGTTCTACGACGAGGGCAGGCGCCTGGCCGGGGAGCGGGCCGAGGCCGCGGGGGTCGCCGTGGTGCCGAGCGACCAGCTCGACCGCGCGGGCTTCCTGGACAGCGTCGACGTCCTCGTGCCCGACATGTTCGGCCAGCGGCTCCACGCCGCCGAGTCCTGGCTGTGGCTCGCGCGCGAGCACGACGTGGTGCCGCTGCTGCCGGACGGGCTCGAGACGATGCAGCAGGTCCCGGTGCTGCGGTACTCCGCGTTCGGTGCGGGGGAGGTGGTCTCGGCCCTCGCCGCCGATCCGGACCTGGCCCGGCTGCTGCCGGGCGCGGGCTCGATGGACGAGCGTGCCGACGGCCCGACGACGGGGCCGACCGGGGCCTCCGCGACGAGCCGGGCGTCGGACCGGTCGACGCGGGTCCGCTACGTGGTCGTCGGCGAGGACGGGACGCTCGCGCACCTGCGGACCCGGCTCTCCCTCGCGCAGATCGAGCGGGACCCGGATCTCCGCACCGTGCCCGACCGCTCTTTCGGCGCGCTCGCCGAGGCAGGGGTCTTCGCCGGCCTGGCCCCGGGCGACCGGCTGTGCCTCGTCGACGCCGGGGTGGAGTTCGAGGCGGACGCGTTCGACCGCCTGGACCCCGACGCGGTCGAGGACCTGCACGTGTTCACCGACGCGTCCGTGGGCCACACGCTCCACCCGAAGGCCGACCTCGGCGGCGGCGTGCCCCTCACCGAGAACGCCCCGCTGTGGGTCGGCTCCAGCCCGGTGCTCGTCCGCGCGGACATCCTCTGGGCCGCCGTCCGGCGGTACCCGGCCGCGCGCACGCGCGGCGTCGCCTTCGCCGCCGCGCTGTCGATCAGCGGAGGGTTCGGCGTGCTCGGCGAGGTGCGCTCCCACGGCGTGCTCGACGACGGTGCGGAGCAGTCCGCCGAGGTGCTGACCCGGTCCTGGTACCTCGACTTCGCGCGGGACTGGGCGGACCTCCTCGAGGGGACGGCCGACCTCGGCGCGAGCCACGCCTACCTCCAGCGCCTGTTCGTGCACCTGCTCGCCGGCCGGATCCGGCTCAACACCGGCGGCACGCCGAAGCGCATCTTCACCGAGGAGGACCTCGCCGCCTACGAGCGGGTCCTCTCGCGGGCGCTGCGGCACACGGCCGACGAGCTGATCTGGGCCCCTCGCCGCCCCACCCGGATCCCGTCCCCGACCGTGCGCATGCACCTGCTGCGGCTCAAGCACGGTGCGGCGTTCGAGCCGGTCCTGGGCCAGGACGCGCGGGGCCCGTACGCGGAGTTCCGCGGCCTGGAGCTGGAACGCCCGGACGCCGTGACCGTCTCGATCGACTCGATGGACGCCCGCGACGGCATCCTGACGGTCAGGGGCCGGATCCCGCTGGTCTTCAGCCACGCCGGGCACCGGCTCGAGGTGCACGTGGGCGGACGCTCCGTCCCGCTCGCCGACCGGCAGCGGTACGCCGACACCTCGCTGCACGGGGTCGCGCTCCACCGTGCCTTCACCTTCACGGCGACGATCCCGTTCGCCGAGGCCACCGGTCGGCTGGAGCTCCGGTACGCGGCCCCGGACGCGTGTTCCGCCCCGCTGCCGCTCCGCTTCACGCGGGCGACCGCCAAGCTCAGCGACCAGCCCGGGGCGTACTGGGCCGTCCCGGGGCTCGGGATCCTGACGGTGGGTCGCCGCGGGATCGACATCGCCCCCTACTCGGAACAGGCACGGGACACGGCGGAAGAGGCCCTGCAGCGTGCGTTGCGGGAGTCCGGCGACCCGGTACGGATCGGTGCCGCGCGGCTCCGCGGCGAGTACTTCACGAGCCTGCCCGACTACCGCGGCCGCACGATCTGGATGTACGCGGACCGCATCGTCAAGGGTGGGGACAACGGCGAGTACGCGTACCGCTACGCGCAGGCGCAGGCGCAGCGCGACGGGATCGAGACGCACTACGTCGCCCAACCGGGCACGGCCCTCGCGGCGCAGCTCGACGCCGACGGCGTGGAGTACCTCGCCTTCGGGACGGACCGGCAGCGGCTGCACTATCTCCACGCGTCGATCGTCTTCGCCACCCGCATCGGGACGAGCAACACCTTCGGGTTCCAGCTCGACCAGACGTACTTCCGCGACCTGTTCGACGCGCGCGTCGTCTACATCAACCACGGGCTCGTCGTGGACAAGCTCGACAACCTGCTGAACATCGGGTTCTCGAACTTCGAACGGGTCTGCGTGGTCTCCGAGCTCGAGCGTCGGAACCTCCTCCAGGCGAACTACGGGTACGAGGCCGACCAGGTCGAGGTCACGGGGTTCGCCCGCTACGACGGGCTCCGCTCCCGGGCGGAGCGCACGATCCTCCTCGCGCCGACCTGGCGGACGTACCTGCACAGCCCGCAACGGGGCGTGGAGCAGACCCTCAGCCACCGCGCCTTCCGGGAGACCGACTACTTCCGGGTCTTCGACTCGCTCATCAACAGCCCGAGGCTGCACACCGCCCTCGAGAAGCACGGGTACCGCTTCCTCTTCCTCCTCCACCCCAACACCGGGACCCAGCTGACCGACTTCGTCTCGCAGAGCGAGCACGTCGAGGTGCGTGCCGCCACGGAGGACGTCAGCTACGAGGAGCTCCTCACGGGGTCGGACCTCATGATCACCGACTTCTCCGGGGTGCAGTTCGACTTCGCGCAGATGCACAAGCCGGTGCTGTACTACCAGCCCGACTCGATCCCGCCCCACTACCCCGCGGCGTCGTTCGACTACGCGACCGACGCGTTCGGCGAGGTCGCGAAGTCGGAGCAGGACCTGCTCGACCTGCTGGAGCGCTACCTGGAGCGGGGCTGCGCACCGGAACCGGAGTTCGAGGAGCGGGTCGAGACGTTCTTCGCCTACTTCGACCACGACAACTCGAAGCGCATCTACGAGGTCGGGCTGGAGCTCGAAGGCCTGAAGGAGCGGAAGGGCCGTGATGACTGACACCGAGGTGACCGACATCGAGGTGACCGACGTCAATCGCCCCGAGGGCGAGTGGGACGGGCTTTCGCCCCACACGAGCCTCGTCATCGCCTGCTACCGCGTCGGCCCGTACCTTCCCGCGTTCCTCCGGTCGCTCGACGAGCAGGTCGCGGCGCACGCGGGGTACGAGCTGATCTTCGTCATCGACGGCTGCCCCGAGGACTCCGAGGACGTCGTGCGGGCCTGGATGCCCACCACCGACTACGCGGTCCGCGTCGTCACGAAGCCGAACGGGGGCGTGGCCTCGGCCCGGAACACGGGCCTCGCCTGGGCTCGCGGCACCTGGGTGTCGCACCCGGACCCCGACGACCGGCTGGACCCCCGCTACCTGCTCGAGATCGAGCAGGCACGGGAGCGGTTCCCGGACGAGACGATGTTCGTGGGCCGGGCGATCCTCACGTCGCCCGACGGTTCGACGATCGGGCACACGCTGGACGCCCGGTACGTCGACGCCGTCAGCTCGGTCATCGACCTGCGTCGGCAGCCGCGCAAGATCCACACTCTCGGTGGTGTCGCGTTCTTCCGCCACGACGTGATCTCTCGCCACGGCCTCCGGTTCGACGAGCAGATCCTGCAGTCCTCCGACACGGACATGATCGGGCACTTCCTGCTCTGCAACCGGGCGCGATACGTGCTCGTCCCGGGGGCGGAGTACTTCTACCTCCGCCGTGCCGACGCGTCCTCGATCGTGTCGAAGCACAGCGGCAACATGTCCCGCTACGCGTCGCTGTTCGGGATCTCGCACCGCGGCATGCTCGACCGCGCCGGCGACGAGTGCCCGCCCTGGCTGGCGAACCTCCTGCTGTACTTCGTGTTCATGCTGTTCCGCCGGAACCGCCGCGCCAACACGCCCGTCGACCTCGCCTCCGAGGATCAGCTGGCGCTCATCCGCGAGCGCCTGGTCGAGAACCTGCGGCAGATCGGCGCCGAGAACATCAGGGGCTTCGACATCTTCGCGGTGCCGCTGGAGATGCGGTATGCGTGGCTCTCCGCCGTCGAGGACGTCTCGTCCTCGCCCGTGGAACGGCTGCGCTGGCACCCGGAGCGGGGCGCGTGGCGCGCGGCCGTCTACGGGAGCGACCACGACTTCCCGGAGCTCCAGGTCGTCGCGGGCGAGGCCGAGGTCCTCGAGCACAGGAGCCGCGGGGTCGAGTACCTCGGGAAGACCTGGTTGTACCAGCTGGTGCTCCTCGTGCGGATGCAGCGGGGGGACGCCGTCGGCCTGGCCTCGACGGAGCCGCGCTTCACGCTCGAGCTCGACGGCACGATCCTGAAGGCCGGCGACGTCGACGAGCGTGCCGGGAGACGGCCGCCCATCGACGTCAAGCCCGCGGCGCGGAAGCCCGAACCGGCCACCGCCACCACGCCGGCCCCCGCGCCGTCGCCGGGTGTCGAACCCGGGTCCGTCGTCTCCCGTTGGCGGCGCCTCGCGCGGGCCGTGACCGGCTCCGCGGCGCCGCCACGCGCCGCGGTGCACGCCGTGCCGCAGGCCGCGCGCGGCGAGACCTGGGTGTTCGTCACCGGCGACGACGCCGACGCCGTGCCGTCGCAGAGCGAGCTGCTCTACGAGTACGCGCAGGAGCGGGCGTCCGACGTCGAGGTGCGCTTCGTGACCGAGGCGGGCTCCGAGGCGGAGGCACGGCTGCGCCGGGCGGGTGTCCGGTGCGTGACCGCAGGGTCGGCCGAGCACGCCTCCCTCCTGCGCCGGGCGGACCTCCTGGTCACGTCCCGCATGACACGGCGTGCGCACGTCCCGCTCCCGGGGCACGGGATCCCGCGGGAGTGGCGCGTGGCGCTGCTGCCCGCCGCCGGGGTCGGCAGGCTGCTCCATCGCGACTCCTGGGCGTCGCAGGCCGACCTCGTCACCGTCTCCTCGGCGATCGAGCTCGTCCGCGCCGGCGGCCCCTACGGGACCCAGGCCTTCCTCCCGAGCGAGGTCGCGCTCACGGGGCTGCCCTCTCACGACCGGCTCGAGGAGCTGCGGGCGCCGGCCGAGCACGTCGTCGTCGCGCCCGGCTGGCGGTCCGGCACGCTGCGGCCGACCGACCCGGAAGCGGCCGGGAGGGCGATCGAGGAGTTCCACGACCTGCCATTCGTGGCCGCCTGGCGGGAGCTCCTCGGGTCCGCCGAGCTCGCCGCTCTCGCCGCCCGGGAGGGGCGCCGCGTCCGGCTGATCCTCCCGTCGGGGGTGGGCCCCGAGGTCTTCTCGCCCCCGCCCGGGGTGGAGCTCGTCCCCCAGGACGACGAGCTGGAGGCGCTGGCCTCCGCCGCGATCCTCGTCACCGACTACTCCTCCGCGCGTGCGCTCGACCTGGCCTATCTCGGCCGGCCGACGGTCTATCTCCAGGTCGACCGGGAGGCCGTGCTCGGCGCCGCCGACAGCGCGCGATCCCGGGCGGCGGGGTTCGAGTCGTCCGGGTTCGGCCCGGTCGTCACGAGCCCCGAGGACGCCTGGAACGCGGTCGTCAGCACCCTCGAGCGCCTGCCCGACCGGTACGCGGAGCGGATCGACCGCGCGTTCGCCTACCGGGACGGCAAGGCGCGCGAGCGGATCCTCGAGGCGTTGCGCGGCTGAGGCCCGGCGTCCCGCGCGGACGCCACGACGCCCGGGCTCAGCGGAGCGGGCCGGAGGGCTCGCCGCCCGCGGCGTCGAGCGCCGCGCGGACGCGCGCCACGGCGTCCTCGACGGTCACGCGGGAGGTGTCGACGACCAGGTCGGCGTCGGTCGGCGCCTCGTACGGCGAGGAGATCCCGGTGAACTCGGGGATCTCGCCGCGCCGGGCCTTGGCGTACAGGCCCTTGCGGTCGCGGGCCTCGCACACCTCCAGCGGCGTGCTGACGTGCACGAGCAGGAAGGTGCCCGCGGCCTCGGCGAGCTCGCGCACCCGCGCGCGGCCCGACGCGAACGGCGCGATCGGCGCCGCCACCGCGACGCCGCCGTGCGAGGACACGAGCGACGCGACGTAGCCGATGCGCTCCACGTTGAGCTCGCGGGAGGCCTTGTCGAAGCCGAGGCCCTTGGACAGGTGGTGGCGTACCTCGTCGCCGTCGAGCAGGGTGGTGTGCTGGCCCTCGTCGTCGAGCTCGGCGGCCAGCGCCCGGGCCACGGTCGACTTCCCGGAGCCGGACAGGCCCGTGAAGAAGACCACGGCGCCTCGCGGCCGGGCCGTGCCGGCGGCCCGCACGACCTCGGCGGCCGCCACCTCCGGGTAGAGCGCGGCGACGGCGCCGGACCACACGGTGCCGAGCCCCTCGACGGCGCCGCGGTCCTCGGGGGAGCGGTGCGCGACGAGCGTCTCGGTCCGCGCGGCGCCGTAGCGCGCGCCGACGTCCGTCCAGCGCAGCCCGTCCGGGGCGTCGGCCGGCCACGGCACGACGACGACGCTCGCGCGGCGGGCGCGGTCCTCGAGCCGGTCGGCGAGGTCGTGGGCGATGCGCACGAGCCCCGGGGCCCCCACGTGCCCTGCGGCGGGGGACCGGCGCGCGGCGGGGACGAGCAGCAGCACCGAGCCCGCGTCGCCGACGAGCCCGGGCAGGGCGTCCACCTCCGAGCGCGTGGGCGGTTCGGCCACGACCAGGGCGAGGGCCTCGACGCCTGCCTGCGCGCCGTCGCGCACCTCGCGGGCGGTGCGACGCACCGCGGGGTCCCAGTGCGGCCCGGCGGCACGGGCGAACGGGCGCACGGCGCGCGGGGCCTCGTCGCCGTGGACGCCGGCGACGGCGAGCGGTGTGTTCTCGGCGTCCGTGAGGGTCACGGGGCCGGCGGGCAGCCCGGCGGGCGGGACCCAGGGGCCGCCGGCGAGGGCGAGCTCGAGGAGGTCCAGCTCGTCGGGGGACAGGACGTGGGTCGCGGCGGGCAGGTCGGAGGGCAGGTCCGAGGGCACCGTGCCGGGCGTGGGCTCCGTCATGATCGCGTCGTCGTGTCCTTCTGGTCGGGGTCCGGTTCGGGTACGGGGTCGGGGTCGGGTGCGGGGACGGTGCCGAGCACGGCCGGCCGGGGCGGGAGCCGCTTGATGCGCTCCCGGACCACGATCCACAGCAGGTTGCCGACGACGAGCGCGCCGACGGCGGCGGCGACCACCACGCCGAGGGAGGCGCCCAGCAGCTTGAGGCCGGAGGCCAGCAGGAGGATCGCCAGGGCGCGGCGGATGATGCCGCCGGGGGCGCGGCTCGAGACGTGGGCGCCGAACCACGCACCGGGGATGGCTCCGACGAGCAGGGACGTCGTCAGGCCCAGCTCGAAGTCCCCGTAGAGGATGTGCCCCAGCGACGCGGCCGCGACCAGCGGGACCGCCTGCACCAGGTCGGTCCCGACGAGCTGGGAGGCCTTGAGGGCCGGGTAGAGCAGGAGCAGCACCACGATGATGATCGAGCCGGCGCCGACGGAGGTGAGGCCGACCATGAGCCCGGCCACGGCGCCGAGGATCAGCGTGGGCACCTTGCGGACGACGACGTCGGGGCTGCTGGGCGCGGCGGGCCCCTCGCCGAGGGCGGTGCGGCGCTGCAGCATGCCGAGCACCGCGCGCACGACCAGCCCGGCCGACGCGATGAGCAGGGCGACGCCGAGGATCTGCTTGAGCGCCTCGTCGAACCCGTCGTCGAACGGGAGGTAACGGATGAGGAGCGCGCCGGAGAACGCCGCCGGCACGGAGCCGATGCACAGCCACAGCACGAGCTGCAGGTTCACGGTGCGGCGGCGCAGGTGAACGATCGCGCCCGCGGGCTTCATGAACAGGCTGGCCACGACGTCGGAGGAGACCGCGGTGAGCGGGTCGACGCGGAACACGAAGATGAGCATCGGCGTCATCAGGGCGCCGCCGCCCATCCCCGTCAGGCCGACGACGAAGCCCACGACGAGTCCGCCGACGATCAGCGGGAGGTCGAGGCTCAAAAGCGCACCATTCCTATCGGAAAAACAGAATTCAACAATGTGAACTCTCAGGGAATCGTCCAATTCGGAATGGTAGCGTCGGCCGCGGCCCGCCCGGGGCCTCCGTCCAGAGCTGCAAGCCGAGGAGTCGTATGTCCGCGTCCGCCCCGTCCTTCCCGGACCCGGGCCTGCCCGACGGCGAGCTCGCCGTCGTGCTCGCGCAGAGGGCCGGCGAGGTGCTCCGTGGCCTGCGGGCGGAGGTCGACGCCGCCGGCGGGTCGTTCGTGGCGGGGGAGCTCAAGGACGCGGGTGACGCGGCCAGCCAGGCGTGGCTCGCCGCCGCGCTCGCGCACGCCCGCCCGGGCGACGCCGTCCTCTCCGAGGAGGCCGCCGACTCCGCCGCCCGCCTGACGGCGGACCGCGTGTGGATCGTCGACCCGCTCGACGGCACCCGCGAGTTCGCCGAGCGCGCCGGCGACGGCGCGGGCTGGCGCGACGACTTCGCGGTGCACGTGGCCCTCTGGGACCGCGGCGTCGCCCGCTCCGACGGGCTCGCCGCCGGGGCGGTCGGTCTGCCGGCCCGCGGCGCCGTCCTCAGCACCGCCACGACCGACGCCGGGCCGAGCCCGGCCGACGACACCGACGCGGTCCTCGCCGGCCGCCGGCCGCTGCGCCTCGCCGCGAGCCGCAGCCGTCCACCGCAGTTCGTGCAGGACCTCGCCGCCCGCGACGACGTCGAGCTCGTGCCCATGGGGTCGGCCGGCGTCAAGGTCGTGTCCGTCGTGGACGGCACCGTCGACGCGTACGTGCACGCCGGCGGCCAGTACGAGTGGGACTCGGCGGCGCCCGTCGCGGTCGCGCTCGCCGCGGGCCTCGTGTGCACCCGACTGGACGGCACCCCCCTCGAGTACAACCGCCAGGACCCCTGGCTCCCCGATCTCTTCGTCAGCCACCCGGCCGTGGCGGCGCACCTGCGTGCGGCGCTGACGGAGGTCGGAGTCGACATCAAGGAAGGTGCCCAGCCGTGACGTCCCACGTCCTGAGCCAGCTCCGCAGCCTCGAAGCGGAGAGCATCCACATCTTTCGCGAGGTGGTCGCGGAGATGCAGCGCCCCTGTCTGCTCTTCTCGGGCGGCAAGGACTCGATCGTCATGCTCCACCTGGCCGCCAAGGCGTTCGCCCCGGCGCGGATCCCGTTCCCGATCATGCACGTGGACACCGGCCTGAACTTCCCGTCCGTGCTCGCCACGCGCGACCGCTGGGTCGAGCGGCTCGGCATCCAACTCGTCGTCGCCTCCGTGCCGGAGGCCATCGAGCGCGGGCTGGTGCAGGAGGAGCCCAACGGCTCCCGCAACCGCATCCAGACCCCGGTGCTGCTCGAGGCGGCGGAGAAGAACGGCTTCGACGCGCTGTTCGGCGGCGGGCGCCGCGACGAGGAGAAGGCGCGCGCCAAGGAGCGCGTGTTCTCCTTCCGCGACGACTTCGGCCAGTGGGACCCCAAGAACCAGCGGCCCGAGATCTGGGACCTGTACAACGGCCGCGTCCACCAGGGCGAGTCGATCCGCGTGTTCCCGCTGTCCAACTGGACCGAGCTGGACATCTGGGCCTACATCGAGGCCGAGGACATCGATCTGCCCGACCTGTACTTCGCGGCCGAGCGCGAGGTCGTGGAACGGGGCGGCATGCTGTTCGCGGTCAACGAGTTCACGCCGCTCAAGGACGGCGAGACCGCCGAGGTGCGGTCCGTCCGCTACCGCACGGTGGGGGACGCGAACCTCACCGCCGCCGTCGCGTCGACGGCGGCGACCCGTGCCGAGATCGTCGAGGAGGTCGCCGCCGTGCGCCTCACCGAGCGTGGCGCCACCCGTGGCGACGACAAGGTGAGCGAGGCCGCGATGGAGGACCGCAAGCGAGAGGGCTACTTCTAAGCCATGACCACCGAGACCTTGACCGAGACCGCCTCCCAGGCGATCGACACGTCGGCCGACCTGCTGCGCTTCGCGACCGCGGGCTCCGTGGACGACGGCAAGAGCACCCTCATCGGGCGCCTGCTGTTCGACTCCAAGACGATCTTCGAGGACCAGCTCGAGTCGGTGGAGCAGGTGAGCAAGGACCGCGGCAACGACTACACCGACCTGGCGCTGCTCACCGACGGCCTGCGGGCCGAGCGCGAGCAGGGCATCACGATCGACGTGGCGTACCGCTACTTCGCGACGCCGAAGCGCAAGTTCATCATCGCGGACACCCCGGGCCACATCCAGTACACGCGGAACATGGTCACGGGCGCGTCGACCGCCGACGTCGCGATCATCCTCGTGGACGCGCGCAAGGGCGTCATCGAGCAGAGCCGCCGGCACACGTTCCTCGCCACCCTGCTGGGTGTCCCGCACATCGTGGTGTGCGTGAACAAGATGGACCTCGTCGACTACTCCGAGGAGGTCTTCGAGGGCATCCGGCGCGACTTCACGGACTTCGCCTCGCGCCTGCGGGTGCCGGACCTCACGTTCATCCCGATCTCGGCGCTCGTCGGCGACAACGTGGTGAACCGCAGCGAGAACACCCCCTGGTTCGACGGGCGCCCGCTGCTCAGCCACCTCGAGTCCCTGCACGTGGCGAGCGACCGCAACCTGCAGGACGTGCGGTTCCCCGTGCAGTACGTGATCCGGCCCCAGTCGCACGACGCGCGCGACTACCGCGGGTACGCGGGCACCGTGGCCGGCGGGGTGCTCAAGAAGGGCGACAAGGTCCGGGTCCTGCCGTCCGGGCTCGAGACCACGATCGAGGGGATCGACACCGCCGACGGCCCGGTCGACGAGGCCTTCCCGCCCATGTCCGTCACGGTGCGCCTCGCGGACGATATCGACATCTCGCGCGGTGACATGATCTGCCGCCCGAACAACTCGCCCGCCGCGCTGCAGGACATCGACGCCCAGATCTGCTGGATGGACGAGACGGCGCCGCTGGTGCAGGGCAAGAAGTACGCGATCAAGCACACCACCCGGTGGGCGCGCGCCATGGTGAAGGACGTCAAGTACCGCGTCGACGTCAACACGCTGCACCGCGACGAGGACGCGACCGAGATCCGGCTCAACGAGATCGGCCGCATCCAGCTGCGGGTCACGCAGCCGCTGTTCGTCGACCCCTACCGCCAGAACCGGCGGACGGGCGCGTTCATCCTGGTCGACGAGGCCACCAACAAGACCGTGGCGGCGGGGATGGTCGGGACCCTTCCGCACACCGCCTGAGGACGAGGTGATCGACATGGCCGTGACCGGGACCGCCCCGCTGACGGCGGAGCACGCGACCGCTCCCAACACCTGGGTGCTGCCGGAGCACAAGGTCCTGTTCACGCACCTGGCGAAGAACGCGTGCACGAGCCTGAAGTGGCTCGTCGCGGAGCTCAGCGGGCAGGACCCGGAGCAGTTCACCAGCGTGCTGAGCTGCGAGGCGACCCCGCGCATGATGATCCACCACCGGCGGCTCTGGCACGACGTGCGCTCGCTCAAGCAGCTCGAGCCGGCCGAGCGGGCGGAGATCTCCCCGGCGAACGGCTGGTTCGTCTTCGCGGTCGTGCGCGACCCGCGCCTGCGGGCGTTCTCGGCGTGGCAGTCCAAGTTCCTCGTGGGCGACCCCGTCTACACGGGTCGGAAGTTCGCCGGGGCCGAGTGGCTGCCGGGCGCGCCGGGCTCCGTCGAGGACGTGGTCCGCGACTTCGCGCGGTTCGTCGAGGTGCTGCGCGACCCCCGCGGCCCGGTCCGCGACACGCACTTCGCGCCCCAGACGACGCGGCTGCACGAGGACACGATCCCGTACTCGCGCATCTACGACATCAGCGAGATCTCCACGCTGCTGGGCGACCTGAGCGCCCACCTCGACGACGTCGGGCGCCCGCACGAGGTGTCCCTCGGCAGGGAGAACGACACCCCGCTCCGGGCGGCGTCCGAGGTGTTCGGGGGCGGCGTGCGCGAGGCGCTCGAGGAGATCTACGGCGCCGACCTCGCCCGGTTCGGCGACCGGTGGGACTTCGACCCCGTGATGCAGCAGCCCGCGCAGTGGTCGGCGTCGGACTTCCGCGACATCGCCGCCCGACGAAGCCTCGGCGAGCGGATCACCACGCTGTACGGCATCGCCAAGGACGAGCGCGCAGCGATCAAGGACCTGAAGCAGGAGAAGGCCGGGCTGGTCCGCGCCAACAGGGACCTGGAGCAGAACCTCGCGCAGGCGACGAGGACGCCGCTGAGGCGCGCCGCCTCCAAGGCGAGGCGGATGATGACGCGCTCCGGCGACTAGCCGTGCGGGGCGCTCGACGGGGCCCGTGGACGACCTAGAATGTCGTGGCCGCCGCGGTGTGTCCGCGGGTATTCGTGGGGAGTTTCGATGGTTCGACTGGAGCGCAGGTGCGACGCACCGTCGTCCCCCCGCACGTGCAGGCCTGCGCTCGTCGTCCCCGCGGCGCGACGGCGGTGAGGCGAGGAGGGCTGCTCCGCCGATGGGCCCGTCGAACGGCACGTGCGCTGCGCCCGGCGGGGGTGGTCGGGCCGGACAAGACGTCTCTCGAGGTGGGCATCCGCGACGGTGAGGTCGTCGTCGAGGGGACCTCGGCGCGCCCCGGCTGGACGGTCGGCGAGGTGTCCGCGGTCCTTCGCGACAGCGGGGCCGAGGTCCGGGTGCCTGCGAGCGGGCGCGAGACGTTCTCGGCGCGGCTGTCGCTGGACGAGCTGCGTCGGCGCTCCGTGCCCGGGGACGACGTCGCCGACCTGTGGATGCACCTGGTGCCGGCCCAGGGTGGCGCGGCCCCGGACCGGGGCGCCGCCCAGGCACCCGCGCCCGTCCGCCTCGGCAACTTCCGGTCGACGACGCGGGTCGACCTCGCGCGGTCGTCCGGGGCCGCCGCGGCCGACGACCGCCTCGCCGTGACGCAGAACGGCAACCTCAGCGTGCTCCTGGGGGGCGCCCCCGCACGCAAGTTCCTGATCGACGTGGACGAGCTGCGCCTGGGCGCCGACGGCGTGGCGCTGCGGCTGCGGGTCCGCGGGCCCGACCGAGGCGCACGCAGGGCCCGTCTCGTGGCGGTCTCCCGCGAGACCGGGCGGCGATACGACGTCGACGTGCCCCTCGCGGCGATGCCCGACGAGTCCCGTCGGGACCGAGGGCGGTTCGTCCACCGCGGGTCCGTCGCCCTGCCGGTGTCCGCGCTCGTGGCGCGCCTCGACCCGCGGGACGAGACGCTGGACCTCAGCATCGAGGTCGAGGACCAGGAGGGCCGGGTCCAGACCCGCCGCGTCGGCACGAGGGCGCACCAGGTCGTGCTGCGGCCCGGCCGGGCCGTCGTCGGGGGCGTCGTCACGCAGCTGCTTCCCTACGAGACCTTCCGCGGCGCCAACGTGTCGGTGCGCGTCGAGCGGATGTCGCCGGAGGTCTTCGCCTCCCTGCGGCGGTGGACCCGTCTCGCCTGGCTCCTTCCGCTGGTCCGGCCGTTCCTCGGGATCTGGCTCGTCGGGGAGCTGCCGTACAAGGCGCAGGACAACGGCTACCACCTGTTCCGGTGGCTCCGCGAGCACGAGCCGCGGCGACGCGCCTACTACGTCGTCGCCGAGGACGCACCCGACCGCGCCAGGCTCGACGGCCTCGGCAACGTCGTCATCCACGGCTCTCGCGAGCACGTCCGGGTGGCGTTCCTGGCGTCGCGGCTCGCCGGGACGCACCACGCCGAGTACCTCCTGCCGTCGCGGCACCCGGCCGTCGTCGCCCGGGTGCGGGCCGTGCGGGTCTTCCTGCGCCACGGGATCTCCGGCACCAAGAACATGACGGCCAACTACGGGCGCTTCGCCCCGGGCTTCGCCACGGATCGCTTCCATGTCAGCTCGGACCGCGAGTACCGGGTCGCCGTCGACGCGTTCGGGTACCGGCCCGCGCAGGTGCGGGTGACGGGGCTGCCGCGGTTCGACCAGCTGCTCGCCCCCCTGGACCGGGACCCGGGGGGCCTGCTCGTCATCCCGACCTGGCGCGAGTGGCTGGGGAACCGCGACCGGTTCCTGGACAGCGAGTACCGCGCGCGGTGGCAGGAGTTCCTCGGCCACCCGCGCCTGGCGCAGGCGATGCGCGACGGCCTCCGCGTGACGTTCATCCTCCACCCGAACATGCGGCACTACGTCGACCTGTTCGACGTGGACGGCGTCCGCGTGCTGCAGCAGGGGGCGGTCGACGTGCAGACGCTCCTGCGGGAGCACGCCTGCCTCGTCACCGACTACTCGTCCGTGGCCTTCGACTTCGCGCTGCAGCGGAGACCGGTCCTCTACTTCCAGTTCGACCAGGAGCGGTTCTTCGGGGACCAGGGGTCGTTCCTCGACCTGGACGCGGACCTCCCGGGGATGATCGTCACCGACGTCGACCGGCTGGTCGAGGAGGTCGAGGCGACGGCTGCCGCCGGCTTCGCGATGTCGGAGGAGCACTGGGCCCGCGCGCAGCGGTCGGTCCGCTACCACGACCGCCACAACTGCGAGCGGGTGGCTCGCTCGGTCCGCACGGCCGGTGGCGTCCGTGTCCTGTGGTGGCGATGGGTGGACCGGCGGAGGGGCGTCCGGCAGACTTCG
This sequence comes from Isoptericola sp. NPDC056134, assembly GCF_042264825.1. Lineage (NCBI taxonomy): Bacteria > Bacillati > Actinomycetota > Actinomycetes > Micrococcales > Promicromonosporaceae > Isoptericola > Isoptericola sp. NPDC056134. Next base: position 52,213 of record NZ_JBHJVM010000020.1, on the reverse strand, counting down.
GGAGGCGGTGGGGCGTCGTGACCCATGGAGGAAGGGAGCCGGAGCGGCCCGTGGACGACGTGCAGGTGAGCGACGTGGATGCGCCGAGACCGACGATGGCGCTCGTCTTCATCGTCAGTGAGAGCCGGGCGGGGATCCTCGCGCCTGCTCTGGCCGCGCTTCGCAAGATGCCCCGGTTCCGCCGCGCCCCGATCGCGGTCGTGCACGACCCCGGCACGGACGTCAGCGAGGCGGCCTTTCGCCACGAGGCCGCCGCCGTGGAGTCGGCGTCGAACCTGAGCCGGGACCACAACGACGCGGCGTGCGACTGGTTGGTGTCCTCGGGTGCCGTCTACGGCACCGTCGCGACCCTCCCGCGACCCGACAAGCTCGACGAGTGGTCCCGGCATCTGTGGCAGGAGGTCAAGCGGCTGGAGGAGCTGTCCCTCACCAGCCCGATGCCCCTCCTGCTCTGGACGGACCGGGGGACGAAGCTGAGCGTGGCCCGCTACGTCCAGCGGATGCTCGCGGAGCATGAGGTGACGCGGGGATCGCAGCTCGCCGACTTCCTGGGGCGCCTCGCGCTGTCCGCGGCGACACCGTGGCTCGAGGCGCTGGACCCCGCCGACGGAGACGTCGAGATCACGGGGTTCCTCTCCGTGGCGTTCGGCTCGGAGATGCCCGAGCCGCCCTGGCGGTACCGCCTCGCCCTGACCGGCCCGTCGGGCGACGTCGCCCGGTCGGGGCCGGTCGGGCTGACCCCGCGGGTCGGCAACCGCGGCGACGCGCAGTGGGCGGGCCTGCGGACCCGGCTCCCGCTCGTCGGCACGGGGAGCGGCCACCGACACTTCGCCATCGAGCTCGACACCGTGGTGCCGGAGCTCCGGCTGCGTCGCAACCTCCGGCCCCGCGGCGGCGCGCTGATCAGCGCGCGGACGGTCGGGATGCGCGCAGCTGCGGCCGAGGCCTCCGGGCGTGCAGGGGCGACCACCGTCAGGTATCTGCTGCACACCATCGGCGATGGAGCCGCAGCATTCCTCACCACGCAGGAGGGATCGGGGCTCGCGGCGCGCCTGCGGTGGGCCGGCATGCTGCTCAAGAAGGACGCCGGGTTCATCGCCCGGGGGTCCGCCGGCCGGCGGATGCGGTGGCTCCGCTTCCTCCGGCTCGTGACCCGGCCGTTCTTCGCGGGGCGCGAGATCTGGCTGGTCGGGGAGCGGAAGGACACCGCGCAGGACAACGGCGTGCACCTGTTCCGGCACCTCCGTAAGTCGGGCCTCCGGCGCCGGGCCTACTACGTCATCGACCGGTCGAGCCCCCAGTACGACCGCGTGGCCCCGTACGGGCACGTCGTCGCCCACTCGTCGTGGAAGCACCAGCTGCTCCTGCTGCACGCCACCGTGCTGGCCAATGCCTACATGATCGGCTACCTGGTGCCGGACGGGTGGGACGTGAAGGACTACACGCGCCACATCGTCTGGCGGGTCGGGGCCCTGCGCGTGTATCTCAAGCACGGCGTCCACCTCAGCCCGAACGCGGTGAAGCGCGGCACGACGGGCTACGACGTCTGCCTGACGGTCATGCCGCGGGAGACCGAGGCGTTGCGCGCCGCGTCGGGGTACGACCGCCAGCTCGTCGAGGCGGGGATGCCGCGGTACGACGCGCTGACGCCGACCGCGCCCAGCCGGACCGTCCTCTTCATGCCGACCTGGCGGAACTACCTCGCGATGACGTCGCTCCATGCGTCGCAGGAGGGCGACGTCCCCTACGAGGGGTCGACCTACCAGCGGTTCATGTCGGGCCTCCTGGAGAGTCGGCGACTGCACGACATGCTGGAACGGTACGACTACCGGCTGACGTTCGTGCCCCACTACAACATGGCGTCCAGGTTCGTGGGTGCCCCCGTGGCGGGAGAGCGCATCGAGATCGCCGACACGGACGCCGTGTCGTTCCAGGACCTGATTCGGGGGTGCGACGCCTTCGTCACGGACTACTCGTCGGTGCACTTCGACGTGGCGTACCTGGGAACGCCGATCGTGTACGCGCGCTTCGACGAGGAGGAGTTCGAGAGCAAGCACTCGTCGCCCACGTGGTTCGACTACGACCGGGACGGTTTCGGCCCGGTCGTGCGGACCCTCGACGACACGCTCGACGCCGTCGAGAGCCTGCTCGAGCGGGACTGCCGGCCCGATCCCGTCTACACGGCACGCATCGACGCGGCGTTCCCGCGGCGGGACCGGCAGAATTGTGCACGGACCGTCGCGGCGATCGAGGAACGGATCCCCGAGCGGCCGCTGTGACCATGGCGGTCTGCGCCCCATCATCCCTGTCGACCGAGTTCGAGGAGCAATCGTGCCCCAGCTCTCGAGGACCAACGTCCTCACGTCTCTGACCGCGCTGGCCGGCGTGGTCGCCGCCGTCGGCTTCGCGGCCTCCAGCACCGAGCTGGGCGGGGCCGCGCTCGGCGTGGCCGCCGTCCTCGGGGCTGGCCTGGTCCACAGCGTCGGCCGCACCCTGGCCGCGCGGATCGACGAGGGCACCGCACGGCTGGCGGCCAAGGCCGACCTCGTCCTGGCGGGTCAGAAGAAGAGCGACCGGGCCGCCGCCGCGCACGCGGAGCACGCCGACGCGATGGCGCGGCGCGTCGTCGCCGACGTCGGCGCCGTCCGGCTGGAGGCCACCGAGCGCGAGGCCGGCGCCGCCCGCTGACCTACGGCGATCCGGTCGGGCTCGACGACGGGGCCGCCAGGCCCAGTGCGTCGACGACGCGTCGCCCGGAGTCCGCGAACCGCTCGTCCGCCCACCGCCATCCACGGCGCGACCGCTCGCGGAAGGCGGCCTCGTCGGCCCGCAGCCGTCCGACGAGGCCGGGGACCTCGTCGGGTGCGCACGTCAGCACGGCGTCGCCGAAGTGCGGGGCGAGCTCTGGCGAGACGACCGGCACACAGCCCTCGGCGAGCGCCTCCTCCACCGTGCGCAGCGCCTCGGCCGTCACCGCTCGGGGGAAGGCGACGACGACGTCGACCTGGTGCAGCAGCTGCCGTGCGGTGACCTCGCCCGTCTCGTAGACGAGCCACTCGGCCGGGACGGCGGGGAGGCCCCCGGCGAGGACGCGGCGGCTCCCGAGAAGGCGGACGTCGACCGTGCCGTCGACCGGGAAGACCTCTCGCAGACGGGCGGCGCCGTCGGGCAGCGCGGACGGCTCGCCGCCGAAGATCCAGCCGACGACCGGCCGGTCGTTCCTGAACCGGCGCGGCAGCGTCCCGGGCCACCGCGGCACGTCGAGGACCCGCGGGTACGCATGCGCGGGATCGTCGGGGGCGATCCACTCCGGGGCGACGCCGAAGAGCGTCTCGACGTTCCGCTCGCAGTCCTCGGCGACCCAGCGGACGCCGGGACCGCCGGCCGCACGCGACCCCGCGTCCGCGACGACCACCACGCGGTCCGTGCTCAGGGCCACCGGGCGCGACGTGGGGAACTCGAGGACGTCGGGCTGCCGGACGACGATCGTCGGCACGTGGTCCTGCTCCTCGAGGGACACGAACGTGAGCGTCCGGTCGGCGAGGGCGCGGCGCGCGGCGAGGGACAGCGGCGCTCGACGGGGCGCCTCGCTGAACGCGCTGCGCACGTGGACGAGACCTACGCGCAGGCCGGTGCGCGCGAGGGCCGCCATCTCGGCGAGCGCGGTGCGCTGGGTGGCGCCGTCCATCGTCCAGTCGGCGACGAAGGCGACGTCGACCCCCTGCTCCGGGAGCCCGACGTCCCGCAGGAACGGGCGCGGCGCCGTCAGCGGGCGCTGCGTGACGTCCGCGGGGATCCGCGGGCTCGCCCCGGCCTCGATCTGCCGGTGCCAGTGGATCGTCGCAGCCCGGTACTCGACGCGCGTGGGATGCATCCAGCCGGGCCGGACGTCGTTGCGGGAGAGCGAGTCCACCTGGAGCCGCACGAAGGCCAAGGGCTCCTGCAGCTGCAGGCGGCGGCCGGGGAACACCGCCTCCAGCCGCAGGTCGAACTCCGTGTCGGCGCTCTTGCGCACCCAGTCGAAGCGGCCGACCGTGTCGAGGACGGAGCGCCGGAACAGGTGCGACGAGGCGTTGGCGTGGACCGGGTCGTTCCCCAGGCGCTGGAAGACGAGGTCGTCGTCGCACCGCAGGGAGCGGCTGAGCGTCCTCAGGAGGGACGGGTCCTCGAGGAGCGGGCGGACCTGTCGCTCGAGCCGCTCGGGATGCGACCAGTCGTCGGTGTCCTGGAACGTGACGAACTCTCCGCGGGCCTCCTCCAGCGCGCGGTTGCGCGCAGCGTAGGTGCCCCGGTTGACCGGCTGACGCAGGACGCGCACCCGGGGGTCCAGGCCCTGGAGCTGCGCGAAGACGGCCTCGAACTCGTCGCCGGAGGCGTCGTCGACGACGAGCAGCTCCCAGTCCTGCCATGTCTGCTGCACGACGGAACGCACCGCGGTGATCGACTCCGGTCCGGGCCGGTAGGCCGGCATCACCACGGTGATCAGCGGGCCCGGCCCTGCCGTCCGGGTCGTTCCGGGTTGCAGGCGGTCGAAGGGGGTGGCGCCCTCCGGCGTCAGCCCGACCGGGTCGATCCCGAAGGCCCGGAGGTTGTCGTTGAGCTCGGCGAGCCACGACTCCGACGCGACGCCGTGCTCCTCGCCGTGGAGGTCGAGCCGGAAGAACGCCCGCGTCCCGGCGTCGAGAGACGACAGCAGGGCCGCGTCGCGACGCAGGGTGTCGTGCTCGCCGTGAGCCCACAGGAGCTGGGCGAGGGCGCGACGGTCGGGGACGGACCAGCGGCGGACGGGGAGGCGCCGTCGAGCGGCGGCGAAGAGGGCCAGCGCGTGCGGCACGTCGTCCTCGGTCGCCTGCTGGTGCCCGACCATCCGGGCGAGCGAGCAGAGCAGCTCACCGGTCCGTCCGGCCTCCGTGCCGAGGAGGTCGGACGAGGGGTCGAGAGCCGCCCCGACGACCGCGGCGTAGTCGGCGTGCGGGTCGATCATCCGCGCGACGATCTCCCGGGCGGTGGGCGCCTGCATGTCGAGCGCCAGGGAGGTGACGCGGCCACCTGAGGCCCCGAGGCCCTCGGCGTGCCGTGCCGCGGCGAGCACGACGTCGGGGTGCGTGACGAACGTCGTGGAACCCGCGCCCCCGGGTGCGCCGTGCTCGGTCCGCCGGCTCACGACGCGCGGGCCTCCTCGATCACGGGGGTCAGGCGTCGTTCGAGGATCGGGGTCGTGGACTTCACGTAGGTGCGGGAGAGGTGCGAACCCTGCCGGTAGGCGAGGATGTCACCGATCACCGGCGGGCAGACGTCGGTGCAGACCAGGTCGTTCATGTTGACGACGTCGACCGACGGCAGGAGGTCGGCGGTCGCCAGCATCGCCGGGGTGCCGCTCTTGTCGAGCCCGGCCTCCTTGGAGAAGGCGCAGCTGGACAGGGAGTCCATGTACTCGGCGACGCACTTGTAGACCTCGCCGTCGCCGGCCGGGAGATCGACCGGGTCGGGGTTGTCCGCGATCGCGATCACGTCGATCCCGGCGTCCTCGAGCGTCTTCCACGTGGACTCGAGGGCCTCGACCATCGCGTCCTGCGTCCGCTCGCCCGCGCTGTCGTAGGAGTAGCTCGTGGTCTGCGAGACCATGACGGCGTCGGGCTTCTCGTCGAGCACCATCTGCAGCAGGGCCTCGTTGTACTGCGTGCAGCTCACGTAGGGGTCGCCCTGCCCGTCGTTGATCTGCGCGCTCGAGAAGCCGCACGCGCTCTTGGTGGCGACGTCGAGCTTCCAGCCGTGGTCCTTCGCGATCGGGTCGAGCGCGTCGATCCACTGGAGGGCCTTGGAGTCGCCGAGGAGCATCAGGTGCGTCTTGCCCTCCCGGTAGCCGTAGGCGCAGGGCTTGGGGACGGCGACCTTCTGGTCCACCTGGCAGCCGCGGTCGTAGGCGTCGGGCTTGTCGGCGGCGGCGTCCTGGGGGAGCGGGGTGAAGCTCTCGACCGTGTCGGGGTTGGGGATCCCGGTGGCCTCGCCGTCCTTCATCTCGAGGCTCTGCGCGCCCTTGCCCTCGACGCTGGCGTTCGCCGGGGCGCTCGTGGGGGTGCCGCTCATGAGGAGGAGCCCGGCGATCACGGTGAGGGCGGTCAGGTTGAGCCCGACCGAAAGGGTCATCCGGGGCGACCAGCGCTCCTGGGCGATCCGCCGCACAGGGTTCTCGACGAGCTTGTACGACAGCCAGGCGGGGATGACGGCGAGCACCACGATGAGCAGCCCGCGCTTCTGGCCGAGCTCGCCCCACACCCAGGTGGCGGCGATGAGCAGCGGCCAGTGCCAGAGGTACAGCGAGTAGGACAGGCCGCCGAGCCACACCATGAGCTTGTTGCCGAGGAACCCGGGGGCCGAGCTGCTCGCCCCGGCGATGATCACTGCCGCGGTGCCGAGGACCGGGACGAGCGCGAGGGAGCCGGGCCAGACGGCCGTCTCGTCGAGGAGCAGCGCGCCGGCGACGATGGCCGCGATGCCGCCCCAGCCGAGGATCAGAGCGACGGCTCGCGGCACGCGGGGCCAGATCGCGACTCCGACGGCCACGAGGCCGCCGATCCCGAGCTCCCAGAGCCGGGTCGTGGTCACGAAGAACGCGTTGGCCGGGCTCGAGGTGGACATCATGACGGACCAGAGGAACGACGGGACCACGATCAGGCACAGGCCGGCGGCCATCACGATCCGCGCGGGCCAGTGGAACCGCCGCGCCAGGAAAGCCACGACGACGAGCAGGAGCGGCCAGACGATGTAGAACTGCTCCTCGACGGACAGCGACCAGAAGTGCTGCACCGGCGAGACGCTGACGCCCTCCGCCAGGTAGTCGACGGCGCGACCTGCGAGACGCCAGTTCTCCACGTAGGCGGCGGCCGCGACGATGTCGCCGCCGAAGACCCGGCGGTCGACGATGCTGCCCACGAAGAACACCAGGGCGGCGGTGACGGCCAGGACGAGCGCCGCGGCGGGCAGGAGCCGTCGTGCTCGGCGGGCGTAGAAGCGGATCATGGACACCCGGCCGCTCCGCTCCAGCTCGCGCACGAGCTGGCCCGTGATGAGGAATCCGGAGATGACGAAGAAGACGTCCACGCCGATGAAGCCGCCGGGGATGAAGACGATCCCGGCGTGATAGAGCAGCACGCTCCCGATCGCGATCGCGCGGAGTCCCTCCACGTCGGGGCGGAAGCGCGTGGCGCGCGGAGCAGCGCCGGAGGTCTCGGCGGAGGCCGAGACGTCCGGGACGGCGCGCGAGTCGACGGTCATTCGAAGGCTTTCGTGCAGGGGGCGGGCGGGCAGCCGAGGTTACTCATAGGTCAGCACCTCGGAGACATCGTTCCTGTATTCGGCGCGCCGGAGGCGGGGCAGATCCTCGAGCCAGTGCTCGATCGCCTTCCTCTCGTCCTCGCGGTGCACGTCGTCGACCAGGACGTGAGAGTCGGGGAGCAGCGCCCCGTGCAGCACGGGGAGCGCGGGATAGCGGGCGAGCGGGCCGGTCGCCTCGGGCGGTCCGTCGACGACGAGCAGGTCGATCGCCCCGAGGGTCGCGGGGTCGACGTCGTACCAGGGGAACTCGCCACGCGGGGTAGACGTCGTCACCAGAGGTGCGTGACGGACCTCGGCCACCTCGGACAGCCCGTGCCGCTCGAGGGACGACCTGGTTCGCGCGGCGTACCCCTCCAGGTGGTCGAGCGCGGTGACCCGGCCGCGGCCGTTCTGGCGCAGGGCCATGGCGATCCAGAAGGTGGAGGTGCCGCTCCCGCACTCGACGACGTGCTCGGGACGCCGACGCTCGATCTCGTCGACGAGCCAGACGAGCGCGGTCGGATCGAGGGCCCAGCCCCCGACGTCGGGGAGCGGGCCGGAGACGTCGAACTTGGACCGGAGCTGATCGAGCGCCTGCATCTGGGTGAGCAGGGTCCCCGGCCGCGCCGCATGGACCAGGCTCCGGACGTTCTCGACCCGTCGCCGGAGGTGCCGGACGTCGCCGTCCAGACCGTCGAGCCTGGCGGAGACCTCGCCCAGCGGCGGCACGACGTCGGCGCGCACCGTCGCCTCGAGGTCGGAGCGCCACCGCGCGACCGACGTGTCGGTGCGTGCCACCTGGCGACGGAGCTGCGCGGTCGCCGACGTGGTGACCTTGCGCTCGCGCGCAAGCTCCTTGCGGAGCTCACGAAGCTGTTGCTCGGCAGCCTGCGCGCGAGCGGATGCCGTCCCGGCCCGCCGGTAGGTCAGTACCGCGACCCCCGCGACCCCGCCGACCAGCGCGACGAGAACCGCCAGCGCGACGTCGGCGCTGCCCAGGAGGGCGGCGACGACGCCCACGACTGCTGCCACGGCGACCACTGAGAGGGCCGTGAGGCTTCGGGCGCGCATGGGGCTCCTTCGACGTCAGGTGTTCGGCGCCGGTCCGTTCCGGCCCGCCGGTCAGAGCCGGATGGCGTCGGGGTGGGTCGTCGCGCCCTTCGTGTCGAAGAAGCGCACCGACTTCTCCGCCAGTACATCGACATCGTAGGCGCTGTGGTTCTGCACCAGGATGACCAGGTCCGCGTCGAGGATGGCCGTGTCGAGGTCCGCGACCCGGTCCAGGACCTCACCGTTGACGTGCCACTGCGCGACGTGCGGGTCGTGGAACACCAGGTCGGCGCCCTGGGCCACCAACGCCCGGGCGACCGCGACCGCGGGCGACTCCCGCTGGTCGGCGATGTTCGGCTTGTACGTCACGCCCAGCACCAGCACCCGCGAGCCACGCATCGCCTTCGCGTCCTCGTTGAGGATGTCCTGGGCGCGCCGCACCACGTACGACGGCATCGTCGCGTTGATCTCCTGCGCCAGCTCGACGAACCGGAACGGGTAGCCCAGACGCGAGCGCACGTTGTGGCTCAGGTAGTTCGGGTCGATCGGGATGCAGTGCCCACCCACGCCGGGGCCGGGGTAGAACGCCTGGAACCCGAACGGCTTGGTCTTCGCCAGCCGGATCACGTCCCACAGGTCGATGCCCAGCTCGTGGCAGAACCGCGCCATCTCGTTCACCAGCGCGATGTTGATGTGCCGGTAGGTGTTCTCCAGCAGCTTCGCCGTCTCGGCCTCGCGCGCACCCTTGGCGACGACGACTGTGTCCACGAACCGCGAGTACAGCGCCGCGGCACGCTCCGTGGCCTCCGGGGTCAGCCCGCCCACGACCTTCGGCGTGTTCTTCATGCCGTACGTCGGGTTGCCCGGGTCGATCCGCTCGGGCGAGAACGCCAGGTGGAAGTCCTCGCCGCACCGCAGGCCGCTCTCCTCGAGGATCGGCTTGAGGACCTCCTCCGTGGTGCCCGGGTACGTCGTCGACTCCAGCACCACGACCATGCCGGGCTCGAGCACCCCCGCCACCGTGCGGGTCGCCGCGATCACCGCACCCAGGTCCGGCCCGCCGTCCTGCCCCAGCGGCGTCGGCACGCAGATCACCACGGCGCCCGCACCACGGATGTCCTCCACGTCGGCGGTCGCGCGGAACCCCGCCTCGACCATCGAGGCCACGTCCGCGTCCGAGATGTCGTCCACGTGCGAGCGCCCCTCGTTGAGCGCGTCCACGACCGACGTCGTGACGTCGAAACCGCGCACCTGGAGGCCAGCACGCACCGCCTCCCGGGCGAGCGGCAGTCCGACATAACCAAGGCCGATCACGGCAAGGTCGAGAGGCATGGGGCCCAGGTCCTTTCGATCTGTGGTCGAGCCCGGGAGGAAGCATCCTCGAACGGGACCAGGCCACGGCGGTGAGAGGTGCGCCGGGGGACCGCGGGGGGCGGAGCTCCGGTGAACGCCGTCTGAACGGCTGAATGTCGTTGGAGAGGATACCCGCCTCCGCGGGGGCGTCGGGTACCGCCCGTCCGGCCCCGTGCGCCGGGAAACATCGCCAAGCGGACGAACCGCTCGTGGTCGGCGGGACGGTGGACCGGACATGGCGTGGAGACGTCCGGGACGTGTCGTGAAGGCCCGGTTCCCGCCGTGCCCGCGACCGGACCCGACTGCGCCCGTCACCGGTCGGCGGGCTATTCTCCGAGGCGGTCCCCGCGGGAGTGTGCGCCGGCCCGTCGGGCCGCCACGCCCCTAGCCGTCGCGTCGGGACCGACCCGATCCTGGAGCGCTGCGTGACCATCCTGTCCCCGCCCGTCCCCGCCGGCTCGTCGGCGGGCACGCCGACGCGCACCGAGGTCCGCACCGACGTGCAGGGCCTGCGTGCGCTGGCGGTGAGCGCGGTGCTGGTCTACCACCTGCTGCCGGGCACGGTGACGGGCGGCTACGTGGGCGTGGACGTCTTCTTCGTCATCTCGGGCTTCCTCATCACGTCGCACCTGCTGCGCCGGCCGGTGCGCGGGGTGGGCGACCTGCTGGAGTTCTGGGCACGGCGGGTGCGTCGCCTCATCCCCGCGGCGACGGTGGTGCTCGTGGCCACCTTGGCGGCGACGCTGCTGTGGCTGCCGTCGACGATGCACGCCCGCGTGGCGCGGGAGGTCGCGGCCGCGGCGCTGTACATGGAGAACTGGGCGCTGGCGCGGTCGGCGACGGACTACCTGGCCGCCGAGGAGCTGGCGTCCCCCGTGCAGCACTACTGGTCGTTGTCGGTCGAGGAGCAGTTCTACGTGCTGTGGCCGGTGCTGATCGGACTCACCGTGTGGGTCGCGGTGCGGTGGCGCCGGCGCGGCGCAGGCCGTCCGGCGTCGCTGTCGGCGTGGCTGCCGACGGCGGTTGTCGGGCTGGTCGTCGTCGTGTCGCTCGCGTGGTCGGTGCACCTGACCGCGACGAACCCGTCCGCGGCGTACTTCGTCACGACGACCCGGCTGTGGGAGCTCGCGCTGGGCGGGCTCGTCGCCGCGGCGGTGACGGTGCGGCCGTGGCAGCCGCCGGCTCCGGTCCGGGCGGCGGCGGCGTGGGCGGGGCTGGCAGCGGTCGTGGCGGCGGTGGTCCTCTTCGACGGGACGACGCCGTTCCCCGGCGTCGCGGCCGCCCTGCCGACGGTGGGCACGGCCCTGGTGATCGCGGCGGCCGCCGACGGCGCCCGCGGCGGGCCCGGCGGGCTGCTCGCTCTGCGCCCGGTGCAGTGGCTGGGCGATGTCTCCTACAGCGTGTACCTGTGGCACTGGCCGCTGATCGTCGTCGTGCCCTACGCGCTCGGCCGCGCGATGGGGGGTGTCGAGCTGGTGGCCGTGGTGGTGGCGTCGCTGGTGCTGGCCGCCCTGACCAAGCGGTGGGTCGAGGACCCGCTGCGCCGCCAGCCGGTGCTGGTGCGCCGGCGCGCCGCGACGTTCGGGCTGCTCGCGGTGTGCGTCGGTGTCTCCGCGGTCTGGGGCGTCTCGGCGGCGTCCGCCTCCGACCAGCGGGTGCGCGAGGCGGTCGCGTCCGCCCCCGCGCGGGTCGCCGACGCCGGTGCGTGCGCGGGGGCCGGTGCCGCCCGCGACCCGTCCTGCGACGTCCAGGGCCTGCTCACGCCGCCGGAGGCGGCCGCGCAGGACAAGCCGGCCGTCTACGCGGACGACTGCTGGAACGACCCGCCGTTCACGACCCGGAACAGCTGCACGTACGGCTCCGACGGGGCCCCCGTGCGGGTCGCGCTGCTCGGCAACTCGCACGCGGGCCACTGGGCTCCAGCCCTGGAGGCGGGGGAGGGCGCGGGGGACTGGCAGGTCGACACGTACCTCCAGTCGTCCTGCTACCCCGTCGAGCGGCTGCTGGAGTACGACGCGGCCGGTGACGCGCAGGGCTGCCTCGACACCACGCGCTGGGCGGTCGACTCGGTCGTCGACGGCGGGTACGACCTCGTGGTCCTGTCGGCGCGCACCAACCAGCTCCTGGCGGGCGTCCCGGAGCCCGAGCAGGCCGGCGCCGCGCAGGACGCCTACGCCGACACGCTGTCCACGTTCACCGACGCCGGCATCCCCGTGCTCGTGCTGCGCGACACCCCCGCGATGCCGGACGACGTCCCCGACTGCCTCGCCGCCGGGCCCGTGTCCTGGGACGCCTGCGGGGCGCCGCCGTCGCAGGCGCTCGAGCCGGACCCCCTCGCCGCGGCCGGGCGCGCGGACGACTCCGGGCTGGTGACGGTCCGCGAGGTCACCGACCTCATGTGCGACGACGAGGTCTGCCACCCCGTCGTCGGCGGGGTCGTCGCGTACTTCGACCACGGTCACCTCACCGCGACGTTCGCCCGCACCCTCACCCCCGAGGTCACCGACGGCGTGCGTGCCGCGCTCCGTACCGCGGGAGGCTGACGCCGCCCCGCCGTGGGTCGCTCGACCGACGGCGGGGCGGCGGACTCAACCGGCGGCGTGCCGGACGAGGACGTCCTGGACGTGGGTCCGCTTCGACCGCGGCACCAGGACCTGCTGGTCGTAGTGGCCGACCGCGACGAAGGAGATGAACACCTCGTTGTCGGGGACGTCGATGATCTTGCGGATCGCGGCGTCCTTCGCGCTCCCCATCGCGGTGTTGAGCGAGCACGACCCCAGGCCCACCTGGGTCAGGCCGAGGAGCAGCGACATCATGAACAGCCCGCCGTCCACGAACGGCTGGTTGCGCTCGGGGGCGAAGAGGAAGGCGTCGAGGTCGGCGGTGACCAGCAGCAGGCGCGGGGGCATCTCGTAGCCGTTGAACCCGCCCTGGATGTCCAGCACCGACCTGATGACCTGCGGGTCCTGGAACTGGTGCACGCGGGCGGCCTGGCGGTTGCACACCGACGGCGACTGCATCGCGATCTGCACGGCCCTGCTGACGTCCGCGTCGCTGACGGGCTCGTCGGTGAACTCCCGCACGCTGCGCCGCCCGTAGACCACGTCGAGGAAGCCTCGCGAGTCGTCGGTCTCGAGGCGGATCTCGCGCGTCTGCTCGGCGGGCAGCACACCGCCCTCGTGGTGCCGGGTGGTGTCGATGAGGTCCTGCGCCGCGCCGGAGAAGAGCTGACGGAAGGCGGAGACGTCGTGCTGCAGCGCCGCGTGCCGCTCGAAGTAGGTCTTCATCACGGCCGCGGAGCTCTGCAGGTAGGGGTCGTCGATGCTGAACCCGGACGCCAGCCAGGAGTTCATCTCCTTGGCGAGCCCCGGGACCGCGATCTTGCCGAAGCCCGCGCGGAAGTTGCTCCGGCTCAGACCCTTCTCGATCGCGTGGGCGTGGAAGATCATCCGCGCCCGGGCACCCGAGATCCTGTCCGCCGAGCGGGCGCGATCGTACGAACGCACCTGGCGTTCGTAGTCCGCCAGCGCCAGCGCCCTGGCCTGGCCCGCGAAGCCCTTGGCAGGGGGCCTGCCCGAGGCCTTCCGCCGTGCCGCGGCGGCGACGGCTGCGGGCACCTCCACGACCTCGATGCCACGCACCTCGGCGCCCGCGTTGCGGCCGGTGAAGTGCAGCGCGCCCAGCATGATCTCGGAGAATCCCGGGTCGGAGACGGTGAAGGTGACCGCGTCCCGGCGCGCCGTGCCCGAGCCCTGCGCGACGTTCACCTTGCCGACGGCGCGGAACTGCCCGGTCTCGGGGTTGCGGAGGTGGAGGTTGACGGCCGGCGCGTCGGTCCGGGGGGTCCAGTCGATCGTCAGCTGGTACGCCGAGCCCGGCGTCAGCGGCTCCGGCAGGGCGGTCCAGGCGTGGTTGCCGACCGCCGCGCCGTCCCGGGCCACCTTCAGCCGGGTGCCGCGCGCCTTGCGCGAGACGCGCCAGGCCTTGCCGTTGGCGCTGAACGCGGGGTTGTCCAGGGCGAACCGCTGGAAGCGGCGGATCGCGGCGGAGCCCTCGGCCTCGGGGTCCAGCGCCGTCCTCAGCCATTCCAGCGACGAGGCCCGGCCGGACTCGATGTACTCGCGGGCCTTCGTGAAGTCGATCTCCCGGGTGACGTACTCGTTCTCGGAGATCGTCTCGGCGGTGTCGGACTCCAGGACGCGGCGCTGGTCGTCGAAACCCATCGCCGCCATGAGGTTCTTGAACCGGTCGGCGCCCCGCTTGGTGTTGTAGATCGACGAGAAGGGCTTCTCGAAGATCGCCGCGAAGGCCGAGCCGTGGTAGCTGTCGGTGACGACATAGCCGGCGTCGCGGTACGCGCGCAGGAAGTTCTCCGGGGCGTCCTCGGCCAGGACCTCGACCCGCGGCTCGTCCACGAACAGGGACGTCACCTTCTCGCGCCCCTCGTCGGGGTTGGGGATCACCAGGATCTTGTCGAAGCCCAGCTTGTCGGCGATCGCCCGCGCGACGGACACCTTCTCCGGGTTGGGGTCGAGGTAGAAGACCGCGAGGTACTCGCCCCCGGGAGCCACCGTCGCCTTGTCGGCGAGGCCGGCGTAGTGCTCCTCGGGCAGCAGGAAGACAGGGTCGACGACGAGCGCCGCCTTGGCGCCGAAGACGTCCCGCGCGGTGTCGATCGCGTACTCCTCGCGCACCGAGATCGCGGTGAACTGCTGCAGGTTCGCGGCGTGCTTCGCGACGAACGGCACCTTGAACTTGTCGGTACCGCGGTTCCCGAACGACGTGCCGTAGGCCACCCGGCGGTTCTCCGGGGCGACGAAGTCCAGGAACAGGTCGTCGTTGACCCGGCCGATCAGCGGGTTCCACAGCTGGTCGCTGCCCACGACGAAGGTGCGTGCGACGTCGTTCAGGCGCGGCAGCGCGGAGTGGTGCTCCTGATCGGTGTGCTCGTAGCCGACGCGACGGGCGAAGTCCATGGAGACGATGTCCGTGGGCCAGTGCACCCGGTAGCCGTTGTAGCCGAGCGGCTCGTGCACCATGAGGACCGAGCGGCCGAGGCTCTCGACGGCGCGGTTGAGCCCGTAGTAGGTGAGGATCGAACCGTAGTTCTTGCCGTACCACCATCCGAGGATGGCGACGTCGTACTTCTTCGCCGGATCCGTCATGCGCTGTGTCCCTGCCTGCTCGTGATGCCTGCGCGGTGCCCGCATCGTGTCTTCACTCGTTCTCGTCGACACCGTGGGTGTCGAACGTCGCGCGCCACTCGTCGACCGAGGTGAACGACGGCATGGCCTTCCGGTACCGCCGGCTCAGCGGCGCCCACTGGCTGCGCAGCTGCCGGTGCAGCCGCAGGCTGCGGACCAGGTAGGCGCGGAACTTCCTCGGGTCGCGGACGTACATCGAGGCGCCCGTGCCGTCGGCCGACGTGACGACCGCGGAGTCGAGGTGCGACAGGCGCCACCACCGGGCCGCGGTGGTCGAGACCCTCTCCTCGGGCACCTCGAGCGCCTCCGGCCGCACGGCGCGCAGCTGCTTGGCCATCCCGGTCAGCGCCGACGCGAGCGCGCGCGGCTTCCCTCCGGGAGCCGACGGCACCTTGCCTCGGCGGGAGGGGCGGTGGCGCCGGGTGAGCGGGAAGGCCCCCGGGTCCTTCTCCACCACGGCGTCGGCGAACCGCGCCCGCAGCGCCCGCACCTCGGGCAGCGTGGAGCCGATCGTCGCGTGCAGGTGCTCGGGGCCCTGGAGCAGGTCCTCGAGGGCCCGCAGGCGCAGCTCGACGGCCGAGTACTGCAGCTGCAGCAGGTGCTTGACGTCGCCGACGAAGCTCGCCCGCGGCAGCTCGCCGCCGCCGCGGTACGGCGAGTGCAGCATGGCCGCGAGCCACCGGTTGCGCTGGTGGTAGTAGGCCTGCCAGTCGATCGCGTCGTCCTTGTCGACCCACGGCACGTGCCACACCGCGGCCCCGGGGAGGGAGACCGTCGGGATGCCGTGGTCGGTGGCGCGCAGGCTGTACTCGGCGTCGTCCCACTTGATGAACACGGGGAGCGACAGGCCCACCGTGCGCAGCGCCTCGACCGGGATCAGCGACATCCACCAGCCGTTGTAGTCGACGTCCACGCGCTGGTGCAGCCACGGGGTCGTGCGCAGGGGGTGCAGCGAGAAGTCGTGCCGGTCGAACGTGTTCTCGATCTTGCCCCACCAGAACGAGTAGCGGTTGACCCGCTCGCCGAAGGTGTGCAGGCACGACTTCTCGAACATCGAGAACATGTGGCCGCCCACGATCGTGGGCGTCCGGGCGAAGTCGCCGAAGGCGACCGCGCGGGCGATGCCCTCGGGCTCCGAGACGACGTCGTCGTCGAGCAGCAGCACGTAGTCGGACTCGCCGGCCTGCAGCGTCTCGGCCATGCCCCGCGAGAAGCCGCCGGAGCCCCCGAGGTTTCCCTGGCGCACGAGCGACAGGCGGCCGCCGAGCCGGGCGGCGGCCTCGGCGAAGTCGGGCTGGTCCTGGACGAGCCTGCTGCCCTGGTCGACCACGTAGATCCGGTCCACCACGTCCTGGAGGCCCTCGTCGCCGCCGAGCGCGTGCAGCTGCGCGACGCAGTAGTCGGGGCGGTTGAACGTGGTGATCGCGATGGAGGCCGTGCCCTGCTTGCGGGCGTACGACCCGTCGACGCTCCACTCCGCGGACTCGAGGGTCACGGCGCCGTCGGAGGCGTACAGGTCGAACCAGTACCAGCCGCCGTCGCCGAAGGACGCGAGCGTCAGGTCGACGTCGACGACGCCGTCCACGCTGTGGATCAACCGCACCCGCTGCGGGTTTCCCCGCGCGTTCGACTTGTACACCGCGACGGTCGCGGGCCCCGAGAGCCGGAGGCTGAGCCGCACCTCGGCGACGTCGGTCCAGCGCCGCCAGTACCCGGCGGGGAACGCGCCGAAGTAGGTGCCGAACGACGCCTCGCGGCCGTGGTCGAGGCGCAGCGACCTGCGGCCCAGCACCTCGGCTCCTGCTTCGGCGGGCGCGACGTCCGGGTGCGCCTCCTCGGCGGCGCGCGCCATCGTGAAGTCCACGTACAGCGGGAGCGTGTCCGGGTCGGCGTCCGGCGGCAGCACCACCTGGTGCACGACGCGGCGGGACACCTCGGCCTCCGAGGCCGTCTCGAGCTGTGCCAGGAGAGTCACGCCGCACCCCCGAAGACCGCGCCGAGCTTGTTGTCGACCATGGAGAGGGCGGACCCGATCGCCATGTGCATGTCGAGGTACTGGTAGGTACCCAGTCGGCCGCCGAAGAACACGTCCTTCTCGCCTTCCATGTGCTTGCGGTACAGCTGCAGCCGATCGCGGTCCGCCGAGGTGTTGACCGGGTAGTACGGCTCGTCGCCGCGCTCGGCGAAACGCGAGTACTCCCGTACGACGACGGTCTTCTCGCGCTGGTATTCGCGTTCGGGGTGGAAATGGCGGAACTCGAGGGTGCGCGTATAGGGCACGTCCAGGTCGGCGTAGTTCATGACCGGGGTGCCCTGGAAGTCGCCGACCGGCAGGACCTCCTGCTCGAAGTCCAGGGTGCGCCACGACAGCTCGCCCTCGGTGAACTCGAAGTAGCGGTCGACGGGGCCCGTGTAGACGACGGGCACCTGGCCGACGGTCGCGGCCTTGTTGACCGGCTGCCCCTCGTCGAAGAAGTCCGTCTCGAGCCGCACCTCGATGCGCGGGTGGTCGGCCATCCGCTCGAGCCAGGCGGTGTACCCGTCCACCGGCAGGCCCTCGTGCGTGTCGTTGAAGTAGCGGTTGTCGTACGTGTAGCGCACGGGGAGCCGCTTGATGATCGACGCGGGGAGTTCGGTGGGGTCGGTCTGCCACTGCTTGGCGGTGTAGTCGCGGATGAACGCCTCGTACAGCGGCCGCCCGATGAGCGACACGCCCTGCTCGTCGAGGTTCTCGGGGTCCTTGCCCGCGAGCTCGCCCGCGAGCTCGGCGATGAGCGCCCGCGCCGCGTCGGGGCCGTGCGCCGACCGGAAGAACTGGTTGATCGTGCCCAGGTTGATCGGCATCGGGAACACCTCGCCCCGGTGCGTCGTGTACACCCGGTGCACGTAGCTCGTGAACGCCGTGAACCGGTTGACGTACTCCCACACCCGCTCGTTCGACGTGTGGAACAGGTGGGCGCCGTACTGGTGGACCTCGATGCCGGTCTCGGGCTCCAGAGCGCTGTAGGCGTTGCCGCCGACGTGGTGGCGCCGGTCGATCACGAGAACGTTCGCGCCGTACTGTTCGGCGAGCCTCTCGGCAACGGTCAGGCCGAAGAACCCCGAGCCCACCACGACAGCGTCCGTCATGCGACGACCTCCTCAAGAATGCGAAAGCGGTGCCGTGACCATGCACGGCAGAAGCAGGACCACCGGGGTGCGTGCCGGGCTGGTCACGGGATCCGAGATTAGGGGCACGACAGGCCGCAAAAGTGCCGAACTGAACGGCGTCTCCTGATGATCGGACAGTGTTCATCCGGGTTCACCCGGGCGTTACCCGGACGTCAAGAAAACCCGCGACGCCGACCCGGCGGTGCGTTCGACGGGCTCTGGGGGCCCGGGCGCTCTACCGTCACCTGGTGACGGTCGCAACGAGGCGACCGCACCTCTTCGAAGGGGACACCATGAGCCTGCGCACCACCCATCGCGCGCGTCTGGTCGCCGTCGGCGCCGCCACGGCCCTCCTGATCGCCGGCGCCGGAAGCGCCGCCGTCGCCGGCGGCACCGCGGCCGAGCCGCCGTCCACGCCGGTCCCGGTGACCACCCCCGACGGCCAGACCTTCTCCTACGTCGTCAACGCCAAGCACGCGAACCCCGGCCAGACGCGTCTCGCGGAGCGGGCCGTCGAGGCGGCGGGAGGCGTCGTCGTCCAGTCGTGGCCCGAGATCGGCGTCGTGGTCGCGCACGCGGCACGCGCGGACTTCCGCGCCGACGTCGTGCGCCTCGCGCGCGGGCACGCCGTCGAGTCGGTCGGCGTCACCCGGACCGTCCCGGTGAGCGAGGGCACGCCCGCCGTCGCCGACGACGTCCCGGGTGCCAAGGGCGGCCCGTGGAAGGCGAAGGTCACCAAGAAGCCCGGTGCCGTCGCCGAGGACGGCGCCGGCGCGACGGCCGTCCCGGACCCGGGCGAGGCCACCCAGTGGGACATGGCGATGATCAAGGCCGACCGGGCGATCGAGATCAACCCGGGCTCGCCGGACGTGCTGGTCGGCGTCCTCGACTCCGGCATCGACGCCACGCACCCCGACCTCGCGACGCAGGTCGACACGGCGGCGTCCGTGAACTGCACCGCGGCGGGGCGCCCCGACACGTCGGCCACCGGCTGGCTGCCCACGACGTCCGACCACGGCACCCACGTGGCCGGGACGATCGCGGCGGCCGACAACGGGCTGGGCATCGTCGGCGTCGCGCCGGGCGTGAAGATGGCGTCCGTGAAGGTCGTCAACGACGACGGCTTCATCTACCCCGAGTACGCCGTCTGCGGCTTCGTCTGGGCGGGCCTGCACGGCGTGGACGTCACCAACAACTCGTACTACATCGACCCGTTCATGTACTGGTGCGAGGACCAGCCCGACCAGGCCGCGGTGAAGGAGGCCGTGCGCCGCGCGATCGACTTCTCCACCGACCGGGGCGCCGTGCACGCCGCGGCGGCCGGCAACGCGTCCACGGACCTGGCGAACAACACCCGCGACACGTCGAGCCCCAACGACTCGACGGCCGTGGACCGCACCATCAACTCGGGCTGCGAGGACATCCCCACCGAGGCGGACGGGGTCGTGACGGTCTCGTCCGTCACGAGCACCGGAGCCCTGAGCTCCTTCTCCAACCGCGGCCTCGGCAAGATCGACGTCGCCGCCCCGGGCAGCGCCATCGTCTCGACCGAGCTGAACGGCACGTGGGACACCAAGAGCGGCACGTCCATGGCGTCGCCGCACGTCGCGGGCGTGCTCGCGCTCATGACGTCCGCGCACCCGGACTGGACGCCCGCCCAGCTCGAGCAGGCCGTGCGCGACCAGGCGGACGACCGGCCCTGCGGGACGACGCCCGTCGGGCCGGCGTGCGTCGGGACGCCGGAGGAGAACAGCTTCTTCGGTGACGGCCTCGTCGACGCCCTCGACGCGGTGACGCTGGGCTGACCGAGCACGACGACCGCAGGGGGAGGGCGGCCCGCAGCGTGCTGCGGGCCGCCCTGCGTCGTCGACGGAGTTTCACCCGGTGCGGCCGGGTGAAAACCGCTGACCTGGGTGGATATGTCGTAGAACGTCCCTCGCGGTTCCCCATACTGACGTGCAGCACCGCCGGACCGCGCCCGCGCGACGAGGCGACCGGCCCTGAGCGGTCGTGGCCACGACGGCCGTGCTTCGTCTCGTGGTCGCTCCGCCGGCCGCTGATCCTCGGAGGACCCGTGGAACCTCTCCACCCGGCGGCGCGACGACGTCGCGGTCGCGCGGCGGCGCTCGTCACGGCCCTGGCTCTGGTCGTCACACCGCTCCTGGTCGCACCACCGGCCTCGGCGTCCGTCGTCGCGACGGAGGCCGCGGACGAACCGACGGTGGCCCCGACGGACGTCGTCGCCCCGGCGGCGGAGCAGCTCCTCGTCGACGGCACGCTGCAGGTCGGCGAGGAGGTCGCGATCGACCCGCGGCCGGAGCTGTGGGCGCCGGCCGGGATCGGGCTCGCCTTCACCTACCGCTGGTTCGCCGGCGACTCCCTGGTCGCGGAGGGCACGGAGCCCACGCTGACGCTCGGGCCCGCGACCGTCGGCGAGCAGGTCAGCGTCGAGGTCACCGGCACGGCTCCCGAGGGCGCCGTCGACGGCGCGACCTCGGCGTCGGTCGTGGTCGTCGCCGCCGGCACGGTGGCCGAGGGCGAGCTCGTGACCGACGCCCCGACGATCAGCGGGACGGCGAGGTTCGGGCAGACCCTCACCGCGAAGGCCGGTTCCTGGGAGCCGGCGGCCACCCTCACGTACCAGTGGTGGCGGGGCCACGACCCCGTCAGCGGGGCCACGAAGCCGACGTACACCCTGACGGCCGCCGACCTGGGCAGGACGATCGCGGTCTCGGTGTCGGGCGCCGCGGAGGGCTACACGTCCCGGACGCTCACGTCGGACCGGACCGCCGTCGTCGTCGCGGCCGGCCTGTCCGCGGGGACGCCCACGATCAGCGGCACCGTGCGCGTGGGCTCGAAGGTCACCGCCAAGCCGGGCACCTGGACCTCCGGGACCACGCTGGGCTACCAGTGGTACGTGTCCGGCACGAAGGTCTCGGGCGCCACGGGGTCGAGTTACACGCTGCCGTCGACGGCCAAGGGCCGGACCCTCACCGTCAAGGTGACCGGGAAGAAGACCGGGTACACCACGGTCACGAGGGCGAGCGCCGGCACGAAGGTCGCGCCGGGGGTGCTGTCGGCGCCGAGGCCGACCGTCAAGGGCACCGTCAAGGCGGGCAGCACGGTCTCCGTGTCGCGCGGGACGTGGAACCCCGGGGCGACGACCCACCGCTACCAGTGGAAGATCAGCGGCCGGTCGATCCCGGGCGCCACGCGCTCCACGTACACGATCCCGTCGAGGTACGCCGGCAGGACGCTCACCGTCGCCGTGACGGGCAGCCGCAGCGGCTACACCACGCGCACCGTGACGAGCTCCGGCACGACCGTGCTGCGCGTCTACCCCAGGACCTCCGCGCCCCAGGTCTCCGGGACCGTCCGCGTCGGCTCCACGCTCAAGGTGAGCAGCAAGGGCACCTGGAGCCCCGCACCGACGTCGTGGAAGTACCAGTGGAAGGCGAACGGCACCGCCATCAAGGGCGCCACGAGGTCGTCGTTCACGCTGACGTCGGCCCAGCACGGCAAGAAGATCACCGTCACCGTCACCGGCGTCCGCCCGGGGTACGCGACGTCGTCCCGGACCAGCGCGGCCACCGCCACGGTGGCCTGGCCCGTGGGCGTCAGCACGCCCAGGGTGACGAACCAGCCCGACGCGCTGTGGGTCACCACCGGCCAGTCCGCCCGGTTCTCGGCGTCCGCGACCGGCGGCAGGCTGAAGTACCAGTGGCAGGTGCGGACGGCGGAGTCGGGCACGTGGAAGAACGTGTCCGACCGCACCTCGTCGTCCTACGCGTTCACCGCGCGCTCCAAGCACACGCTCGCCGACTACCGCGTTCGGGTGTCGAACGTCGCAGGCACGACCTACTCGAAGCCGGCCACGCTCTGGGTCGACTCCAGCCGGTCCGACCCCTACGCGCCCGGCAAGTGGTTCGTGGGCAACTTCTGGATGCAGTCTCTCTGGGACACCGAGGCGGGGACGGTCGACGGGGTCTCCTTCGTCGATGCGTGGTTCGTCGGGTGCTCGCTCGGGGACCCGGCCGTGAGCGTCTGGGACGACCTGGCGATCTCGTACGTCGGGTCGAACGGCAAGACCTACCGTGCCTCCGCCTATCCCTACGCGACGGAGGACGGCTGCGAGCAGATCGTCGTCGAGGCCGACGGCGTCAGCAGCGCCGTCGCCAAGGGCGGTGTGTGGAAGATCGTCGACCACTCGGGGTCGTGGATGTACGGGTCGTCGACGCAGTGGGTGCGCGGGCTGGGCTGACGGCCGGCGCGTGACCACGGGTCGTGGCGGGTGGGGAGGGGGAGGAAACGGGCGGGGGCAGGAGAGGAGCATAGGTGGAGAGAATATAAA
>NZ_JBHJVM010000020.1:21008-29781 GCF_042264825.1 Isoptericola sp. NPDC056134 | reverse complement strand
GCCACGACCCCCGGGGGGAGAGGCGGATCGGCCGCTGTCGTCAGCGGCCCGCGGCGTACCCCTGCGCGCCGCGGGGGTTCGCCGCGGCGCCGAGCACGCCGGTGGCGGGGTCGCGCGACACGGCGCTGAGGCGCCCGAGCGCCCAGTCGCCCGCGAGCGTGAGCACGTGGCCGCGCTCGGCCAGCCCGGCGAGGACGTCGGCGCCGAGGCGGTCCTCGACGACGGCACCGCCGGGCGTCCAGGTGCGCGGCCAGAACGAGCCCGGCGCGGACGTCGTGTGCAGGGCCGGGGCGTCGATCGCCTCCTGCGGCGTGTACCCGCCCACCAGCACGCGCAGCAGGAACGCGAGCTGCCACTGGTCCTGCTGGTCGCCGCCCGGCGACCCGCACGCGAGCACGGGCTCGCCGTCGCGCAGCACGAGCGTCGGGGTGAGCGTGGTGCGCGGCCGGCGGCCGGGCGTCAGCGCGGACGGCGACGCCTCGTCCAGCCACGTCATCTGCAGCCGGGTGCCCAGGGCGAAGCCGAGTCCGGGCACCGTGGGGGAGGACTGCAGCCAGCCGCCCGACGGCGTCGCGCTGATCATGTTGCCCCAGCGGTCGACGACGTCCAGGTGGCACGTGTCGCCGCGGGTCGCGCCCGTGGCGTCGGTCTCGAGGCCGTCGCCGTTCAGGGGCGCGGTCGCCCCGACGACGACGGTCGGCTCGCCGACGCCGGCCGCGGGGCCCCCGGCCGGGGCGCCGGGCAGGGCCGCGGCCGGGACGTCCGTGGCGTACGACGTGCGCAGGGGAGGCATCACCGGGGTGTCGCGGCCCGCGACGTCGCCGGGGCGGACGTCGTGGGACGCGCGCTCGCCGATCAGGGCGCGGCGGGCGGCGGCGTACTCGGCGGAGAGCAGGACGTCGAGGGGCACGCCGCCTCCGCGGTCGTCGTCCCCGTACCAGGTGTCGCGGTCGGCGAGGGCGAGCTTGAGCGCCTCGAGCACCGTGTGCGCCCCGAGCTCGGTCGACGGGTCGAGCCGCGCGTCGTCGAACCCGTCGAGGATGCGCAGCGCCTCCAGCAGTGCGGGGCCCTGCCCCCAGGCCCCGGTCTTGGCCACGGTGTACCCGCGGAAGTCGATGGTCGTGGCGTCCTCGAACGACGCCTCGAACCCCGCGACGTCCGCCGCGGACAGCACCCCCGCGTGGTCGCGGCCGTCGGCGTGCCGGTGCGGGGTGCGCACGAACTCCTCGACGGCCTCGCCGACGACGGCCCTCCACGCGGCTCGGGCGGCGTCCACCGCGCCGGCCCGGTCGGCACCGTCCGCGGCGGCGTCGGTCTCGGCGGCGACGAGGCGCGCGAGCACGGCCGCGAGCTCGGGGTTGGTGAGGAGCTCGCCGGGCCGCGGGGCGCGCCCGCCCGGCAGCCATCGCTCCGCCGACGTGGGCCAGTGCTCGCGGAAGAGCCCGGCGACGCCCTCGATCGTCCGGCACACGGCGGCCAGCACCGGGTGGCCGTCGCGCGCGTACCCGATCGCGGGGGCGAGGACGTCGGCCACGGTCCACGTGCCGTGGTCGCGCAGCAGCAGGAGCCACGCGTCGACGGCGCCAGGCACGGCGGCCGCCAGCGCGCCCGAGCCGGGCACGAGGTCCAGGCCCTCGGCGTCGCGGTAGTGCGCGATCGTCGCCCCGGCCGGCGCCGGGCCCTGGCCCACCAGCACCCGAGGTCGCGCGGGCTCGTCCGCCGTCGCGAGGATCGCCGTCATGTCCCCGCCGGGGCCGTTGAGGTGCGGCTCGACGACGTGCAGCACGAACGCGCCCGCGACGGCCGCGTCGAACGCGGTGCCGCCCCGCTCCAGCACCGACTGGGCGCTCGCGCTCGCCAGCCAGTGCGTGGAGGCGGCCATCCCGAACGTGCCGCGCAGGTCCGGGCGCGTGGGGTGGGGGGTCGGGGGAGTGAACGTCATCGAGGGTCCTCCGTGGTGTGTCCGAGAGCGGCGACGAGGAGCGTGAGCACGGCGCTCACGCCCACGCCCCACGCCAGGTGGGCCTGCAGCAGCAGGGCGCCGGCGGCGGCACCGGCGCAGATGAGGGCGATCGCGGCGATGCGCCGCCCGGAGTTCGTGCCGTGCCCGCCGGCGAGGCGGGAGTCGGCGGCCAGGCCGGTGATGGTCGACGTGACGACGACCGTCGTGACGTCCTTGACCGACAGATGACGCGCCGTCGCCGCCTGCATGCCCATCGCGAGGGCCAGCAGCCCGGTCACGGTGAGCTGCACGGCGTGCGGCAGGTCGTCGCCCGAGACGGCGAGCAGCACCGTGATCGCCGCCAGCAGGGCGCCGACGGTCGCGAACATCCCGGTGGTGCGGGTCGTCCACCCCACCTGCACGGGCCGCAGCACGACGCCGGCCAGCGCCGCCCCGGCCATGAACGTGCCCAGCGCGAGCACCGGCCCGGCGACGGGGAGGTCGTCCCCTCCGGCGAGCGCCATCCCGAGGATGACGACGTTGCCCGTCATGTTGCCGGTGAACACCCGGTCGAGGCCGAGATAGCCGACGGCGTCCGCGATCCCGGTGGAGAACGTCAGGGCGAGCATGAGGGCGAGATGGAGGCGGTCGCGGTCACGACGGAGCGGTCCGAGGAGCGAGGGCACCAGGTCACCGTAGCGACCGGTCCGGGGTGGATGCCCGGGGCGCTGGACAGTTCCAGATGACACCGGGGTGGATCCGTGCCTCATCGGCCCCGTTGGTCACAGCATGATAAAGATCACGAGGGTTTTGCCAGGGCCGCGTACAGAGCCGTGCCGGAGATGGCCTAACGTCGTGAACAGTGTGTGGCCGTGTCGTGCCGGTGCGATCCCGTGCCGATGCCGCCCACGCCCGGCCGACGAGCGTTGCCGTCGCACCGGGCAGGCCATGTCCCCGACCCCGGGAGAGTTGTGTCAGCCATCCAGGCAAATGGTTTGACGAAGATCTTCGGACGCCGCCCGCAGCGTGGCGTCCGCATGTTGGAAGAAGGCGCCGATCGCGCCAAGCTGCGCAAGGAAGGCCTCACCGCCGCGGTCATCGACGCCACGTTCGACGTCGCGCCCGGCGAGATCTTCGTCGTCATGGGACTGTCGGGCTCCGGCAAGTCCACCCTGATCCGCACCGTGAACGGCCTCCTCGAGCCCACCGCCGGATCCATCAGCATCGACGGGCAGGACGTCACGCACCTGTCCAAGGCCGGCCTCCGCGAGGTCCGCCGCACCAAGGTCAGCATGGTGTTCCAGCACTTCGCGCTGCTGCCGCACCGGACCGTCGGCGAGAACGCCGCCTACCCGCTGCAGCTGCGGGGCGTGAACAAGGCCGAGCGCGAGCAGCGCGCCGAGGAAGCCCTCGGCATGGTCGGCCTGGCCGGCTGGGGCGGCTCGCTGCCGTCCGAGCTGTCGGGCGGCATGCGCCAGCGCGTCGGCCTGGCCCGCGCGCTCGCCTCGGGCACCGACGTCCTGCTCATGGACGAGGCGTTCAGCGCCCTGGACCCGCTGATCCGCAAGGAGATGCAGGACCAGCTGCTGGAGCTCCAGTCCGAGCTGGGCAAGACCATCCTGTTCATCACCCACGACCTCAACGAGGCCATGCGCCTCGGCGACCGCATCGCCATGATGCGCGACGGTCGCATCGTGCAGGTCGGCACGGCCGAGCAGATCCTCAACGAGCCCGCCACCGACTACGTCGCGCAGTTCGTCGCCGACGTCGACCGCAGCCGCGTGCTCACCGCCGCTGCCGTCATGGAGCGGCCCGTGGCCGTCGTCGGGGCGGAGACCGGCCCGAAGGCCGCGCACAAGCTGTTGCGCGAGCACCAGGTCCCCGCCCTGCTCGTGACCGGGCGCAACCGCCGGCTCGAGGGCTTCGTCTGGGAGGAGGACGTCGCCGCCGCGGTCAAGACCGGCGCCGACCGGCTGCCCCTGAGCGGGGAGCCGGTCATCCGGGTGACGCCCGAGACCCCGCTCATCGAGCTGTTCGGGGACGCGGCCTCGAGCCGCGCCCCGCTGGCGGTCGTCGACGAGCAGGGCCGGCTGCAGGGTGTCATCCCGAGGGTCACGCTGCTCAGCGCGCTCTCCGTACCCGACAGCGTCGACGCCGTCCCGAGCGACGGCCGAGACGGCGACGGCACGGGTGAACGACCCGCCGACGGCCAGTCCGCCCCCGACACGGCAGGAGCTCTCTGATGTCCCCCACGCTTCTCGCCGCCGCCGACGGCAACCCGCTGCCGGACCTGCACATCGGTGACGCCGTCGCGGACGCCGTCGACTGGATCACCGACAACCTCGAAGGGCTGCTCGACGGCATCAGCGCGGCGCTGACGTTCCTCGTCGACCTGATCTCGAGCATCCTGCTGGGACCCCCGCCGCTGGTGATGGCCGTGATCTTCGCGGTGCTGGCCCTGCTCGTGCGCTCCTGGACGTTCGCGCTGTTCACGCTGGTCGGCACGCTGCTGATCATCAGCATGGACATGTGGGAACCCGCGATGGAGACGCTCAGCCTCGTGCTCGTCGCCACGCTGATCGCCCTGATCATCGCCGTGCCCGTGGGCATCCTGGCGGCCCAGAACGACACCGTGAGCGCCGTCGTGCGACCGGTGCTCGACTTCATGCAGACGATGCCGGCCTTCGTCTACCTCGTGCCCGTGGTCATCTTCTTCGGGATCGGCGTCGCGCCCGGCGTCTGCGCCACGATCATCTTCGCGCTGCCGCCGGGGGTGCGGCTCACCGAGCTCGGTATCCGGCAGGTCGACCGCGAGACCGTCGAGGCCGGCGAGGCCTTCGGCGGCACGTCGCGCCAGATCCTCAGCGGCATCCAGCTGCCGCTGGGGCTGCCGACGATCATGGCCGGCGTCAACCAGGTGATCATGCTCTCGCTGTCCATGGCGGTCGTCGCCGGGCTCGTCGGGGCCGGCGGCCTCGGCCAGGAGGTCGTCACCTCCATCTCGCGCATCGACGTGGCGCTCGGGTTCGAGGCGGGGCTGTCCGTCGTGATCCTGGCCATCTACCTGGACCGACTGACCGGCGCGATCGGTCAGCCCACCGGCAGGGCCCTCCTGACGAAGCTCACGAGCCGCAAGAAGGCGGCGGAGTCCGCCGTCGGCGCCGGCGTCTGACCGAAGAACTGATCTCGGGGAGCCTCGCGTCCCCGACGACGAAAGGAACTCTTCAGATGAACACCCATCGCAAGCATCTCCGCCGGGGCGTCGCGCTCACGTCCGTCGTGGCGCTCGGCCTCACGCTGGCCGCCTGCGGCAGCGACGACGGCGGCAGCGGCGGCGACGACAAGACCATCACCCTCGGCTACATCCCCTCGTGGACCGACGGCCTGAGCACCGCGTACCTGCTGGACGCCAAGCTGCAGGAGGCGGGGTACACCGTCGAGCACAAGGAGATCAGCGACGCGGGCGTCCTCTACACCGCCCTGGCCGACGGCGACGTGGACATCTACCCGTCCGCCTGGCCCGAGGTGACGCACGCCTCGTACATGAAGCAGTACGAGGGCGACATCGAGGACCTGGACACCTACTACGACAACGCGAAGCTGACCTTCGCGGTGCCGGAGTACACCGACATCGACTCGATCGACGAGCTCGCGGCCAACACCGACACGTTCAACGGCGAGATCATCGGCATCGAGCCCGGTGCCGGCCTCACGGACATCACGAAGAACTCGGTCATCCCCGAGTACGGGCTCGACGAGGCCGGCTACACCCTGAAGGAGTCGTCCACGCAGGCGATGCTGACGGAGCTCAAGAAGGCCACGGACAAGAAGGAGGACATCCTCGTCACGCTGTGGCGTCCGTTCTGGGCCAACTCCGCCTTCCCGGTGAAGGACCTGGAGGACCCGAAGGGCGCGCTCGGCGAGACCGAGGGGCTGCACTTCCTGGGCACCGAGGGCTTCTCGGAGGAGAACCCCGAGGTCGCCGACTGGATCAGCAAGATCAAGCTGGACGACGAGCAGTACGGCGCCCTGGAGGACCAGGTCGTCAACCAGAACGCGGACGACCCGGCCGCCGGCGTCGAGGCATGGCTGGAGGAGTACCCGGACGTCGTGCCGTCGCTGGAGAGCTGAGCGGGCCTGCCCCGCACGGACCGTGGGCGCCCGCCCCCGACACTCGTCGGGGGCGGGCGCCTCGTCGTCGATGGGTGAAGTCCGCCGCTGACGGCCGGGTCGGCGGGCTTGCTCGGGGATACTTGTCCCGCGATTCCGACGCACCGCCCGGCGAGAGGGCGTGCCCGCGGATCGCATCGCGGACCCTTGCCCCGGGAACGGGGCCTCCCACCTGGAGACACCTGTGAACCCGACCCTGCCCGCGCGTCGTCGCGGACGCCTCGTCGCCCTCGTCACCGCCGTGACGCTGCTGGCCGCGCCGCTCGCCGTCGTCCCCGCGACGCTGTCCGCGCCGTCGGCGTCGGCGGCGACCGCCACGTCCGTGACGGTCAAGAAGATCGGCACCAAGACCGCGCCCTACAAGAAGAAGGCGACGGTGAAGCCGAGCGTCACCGCCAAGGGGAAGGTCTCGGTGAAGACCAAGACGCTCACGGTGGCCCAGCGGGGCAGGTACGTCGCCAAGAACAAGACGTCCGTGGCGCTCAGGGCCGGCACGTACACGGTGACGACGAAGGTCACCTACAAGACCTACAAGCTGACGTCGGCGAAGAAGAAGGTCTGGTCCGGCACGAAGACGAAGAAGCTCACCCAGAAGCTCGTCGTCAAGCAGGGCAAGAAGCCGTCTCGCACGACCCCGGTGAGCGAGTACAACTGCCCCAGCTGGGCGCCGATCAAGGGCAACCAGACCACGTCCCACTCGACGGACTGGATCTATCACGTGCCGGGCGGTCAGTACTACAAGAAGACCAAGCCTGAGGAGTGCTTCACGACCGAGGCGGCCGCACGCAAGGCGGGTTACCGCGCGTCGAAGCGCTGACGGAGCTCGACACGAAGGCGAGGCCGGCACCCGGACGGGTGCCGGCCTCGCTGCGTCCCGGACCTGCCGCGGTCTACCCTGGGTGCTGGCCCGCCATGTCGGCGACCGACGGCGGGCCACGCGCAGACGGGAGCCCCCAGCGCACACGGCTCATACCGCAGACCCCAGGAGGGCGACCATGTCCACGACCGCTGAGGCACCCGGCACGACCGGCTTCGACGAGGCTCCCGGCCGCTACAAGGTGCGCTCGCTCGCGCTGGCGGAGGCCGGCCGGCACCAGATCCGGCTCGCCGAGCACGAGATGCCCGGCCTCATGGCGTTGCGCGCCGAGTACGGCGAGGCGCAGCCGCTGGCGGGCGCCCGCATCGCCGGCTCCCTGCACATGACGGTCCAGACCGCCGTCCTCATCGAGACGCTCGTCGCGCTCGGCGCCGAGGTCCGCTGGGCCAGCTGCAACATCTTCAGCACGCAGGACGAGGCGGCCGCGGCGATCGTCGTCGGCCCGCACGGCACCCCCGAGGACCCGCAGGGCGTCCCCGTCTTCGCGTGGAAGGGCGAGAGCCTCGAGGAGTACTGGGACTGCACGGAGCAGATCCTCGTGTGGCCCGGCGCGGAGAACGGCCAGGGCGGCCCCAACCTCATCCTCGACGACGGCGGCGACGCCACGATGCTGGTGCACCTCGGCCTGCAGTACGAGCGCGCCGGCGTGGTGCCGCCCGACACGCTGCCGGGCGAGCCGGACCACACCCACGAGATGAACGTGGTGCGCGGCGTGCTGCGCCGGGCGCTCGACTCCGACCCGCTGCGCTGGACGACGATCGCGCAGAGCATCGGCGGCGTCACCGAGGAGACGACGACGGGCGTGCACCGGCTCTACCACCTCGCCGAGGCGGGGGAGCTGATCTTCCCGGCGATCAACGTCAACGACTCGGTCACCAAGTCGAAGTTCGACAACAAGTACGGCATCCGCCACTCGCTGCCGGACGGCATCAACCGCGCCACCGACATCCTCATCGGCGGCAAGGTCGCCTTCGTGTGCGGCTACGGCGACGTCGGCAAGGGCGCGGCCGAGGCGTTCCGCGGCCAGGGCGCGCGCGTCATCGTGTCCGAGGTGGACCCGATCTGCGCGCTGCAGGCGGCGATGGACGGCTTCCAGGTCGCCCGGCTCGACGAGACGATCGGCGAGGCCGACTTCGTCATCACCACGACGGGCAACAAGGACGTCGTGCGCGTCGAGCACATGCTCGCGCTGAAGGACAAGGCCGTCGTCGGCAACATCGGGCACTTCGACAACGAGATCGACATGGCCGGGCTCGCCGCCGTCCCGGGCGTCGTGAAGACCGAGATCAAGCCGCAGGTGCACGAGTGGACGCTGCCGGCCGGCGACGGCCGCGCCGAGCGGTCGATCATCGTGCTGTCGGAGGGGCGCCTGCTCAACCTGGGCAACGCGACCGGGCACCCGTCGTTCGTCATGTCGAACTCGTTCGCCAACCAGGTGATCGGCCAGATGGAGCTGTTCGCCGACATGGCCCGCCCCGCCGAGGAGCGGCAGTACGAGCGCCAGGTGTACCGCCTGCCCAAGGTGCTCGACGAGAAGGTCGCGCGCCTGCACCTCGACGCCCTCGGAGTGCGGCTCACCGAGCTGAGCAAGGAGCAGGCCGAGTACCTCGGCGTGCCGGTGGAGGGCCCGTACAAGCCGGAGCACTACCGCTACTGACGGCCCGTCGCCCTGGGGGGGGGGGGGGGGGGCCAGGGGGGGGGGGGGGGGGAAGAGGGGGGGGGGGGGGGGAGGGGGGGGAGAGGGGGGGGAGGAGAAAAGGGAGGGCCAACACAGAAAAAGGGTG
>NZ_JBHJVM010000020.1:3208-20998 GCF_042264825.1 Isoptericola sp. NPDC056134 | reverse complement strand
CGTTGGGGGGGCCGCACCGACGTAGGGGCAGAGATCGGGCCCCCTTTCAAGCACACAAAGAACACTGGCTACCACAACGCCCACTAACCCCCCCCCCCCCCAACGCCCCCTCCCCCTACACGTGGGCCCCACCCCCCTGCCCCAGGGTGGCACACCGGATGTCGGCGCGGCGCCGCGGGCGGCAGCCTGGAAGCATGACCAGCATGACGTCCACCGACGGCCAGGTGCCGCCGCCCGCGACCCCGCCGACCCCGCCGCCGGCCACGCAGCCCGCCGAGCGTCCCGCGGTGTCCCCGCGGGCGACGTCGGACGGGGCGCCGCCGTTCCTCCTCGCGCCGTTCGACGGCCGGACCTGGCGCGCCTACGGCTTCCTGTGGCTCGCGCTGCTGCTCGCGCCGTTCGCGCTCGCGTACGCCCTGTTCACCGTGTCGTTCATGGCGGGCGTCGCGGTGACGGTCGTGGGCCTGTTCGTGGCGGGCGGCGTGCTGCTCGGTGCGCGCGGCTGGGCGTCGGTCTACCGGCGGATGGCGGTGCGTTACCTCGGCGTCGAGATCGCCGAGCCCGCGCCGCGCCAGCCGCGGAAGGGATTCTGGCGGCGCCTCGGCGGGATGCTCGGCGACGCGACCGCCTGGCGCGGGCTGCTGTACATGGTGGTGACGTTCCCCCTGGCGATCGCGGCGTTCGTGGTGAGCACCGTGTTCCTCGCCGTCGCGCTCGGCGGGATGACGCACTGGTTCTGGTCGCGCTGGCTGCCGCTGCAGCAGGCCGGCGACGGCACGTGGCACCGGGGCGCGTCCTTCGGCACGGACTGGTTCGTCGACACGCCGGCCCGACAGCTCCTGCTGGCGGCGGTCGGCCTGATCCTGTTCTACCTGTGGCCGCAGGTGCAGTCCCTGTTCGTCGGCCTCTTCCGGATGCTGGCTGAGGGGCTGCTCAGCCCCACGCGGGCCAGCCTGCGGGTGGCGTACGCCGAGCGCGCCCGCGCCGTCACCGTCGAGGACGCCGACGAGCGCCTGCGCCGCATCGAGCGCGACCTGCACGACGGCACCCAGGCGCACCTCGTGGCCGTCGCCATGCAGATCGGCGAGGCGCGCGAGCTGCTGCGCGACGGCACGGACGGCACGGACGGCATCGACACCGCGGAGCTCGCCGCCGTCCTGGAGACGGCCCACTCCAGCACGAAGGACACGCTCGCCGAGCTGCGCGAGCTCGCCCGCGGCATCCGCCCGCCCGCCCTGGACGCCGGCCTCGCCGTCGCCCTCGAGACGCTCGCCGCGCGCGCCGCCCTGCCGGTGCGCGTGCACGCGGTCGGGCTCGACGGGGCGGACCTCCCGCCCAGCGTCACCGCCATCTCCTACTTCGCCGTCGCCGAGCTGGTCGCCAACGCGACCAAGCACGCCCGGGCGACCGGCGTCGACGTCGTGGCCGGCGTCGAGCCCGTCGCGGACGCCGCGACCGGGGCCGCCGTGCGTGCGCTCGTGCTGCGCGTGCACGACGACGGCGTGGGCGGCGCCGCGGTGCGTGCCCCCGACCCGTCGGGCAGGGGCAGCGGCCTCGCCGGGCTCACGGACCGGCTGTCGGGCGTCGACGGCACGCTCCGGGTGGTCAGCCCCGCGGGAGGGCCTACGGTGATCACCGTGACCATCCCGCTGCCCGCCCCCGGGTCCCGCCGATGACGCCCGGGGCGTCGACCGGCCCGGCGACCGGCTCGGGCCCGCTGCGCGTCGTCGTCGCCGAGGACTCCGCCATCCTGCGCGACGGCCTCGTCGCGCTCCTGTCCCGCCGCGGGCACGACGTCGTCGCGGCGGTGCCCGACGGTGACGCCCTCGTCCGCGAGGTCACGACCCTCGCCGCCGCCGGCGCCCTGCCCGACGTCCTCGTCGCCGACATCCGCATGCCGCCGTCCCACACGGACGAGGGGCTGCGTGCGGCCGAGGCGCTGCGCGCCGCGCACCCCGGGCTGCCGGTGCTCGTGTTCTCGCAGTGGGTCGAGACACGCTACGCGTCGCGGCTGCTCGAGGGCGACCCGCGCGGCGTCGGCTACCTGCTCAAGGACCGCGTCGCCGACGTCGGGGACTTCGTCGCCGCGCTCGGCCGCGTCGCGGCGGGGGAGACGGTGCTCGACCCGGAGGTGGTGCGCCAGCTCATGGGCGCGCACCGCTCGCCGGAGGACGACGTGGCCCGCCTGACGCCGCGCGAGAAGGAGGTCCTGGAGCTCATGGCGCAGGGCCGCTCCAACGGCGCCATCGCGGAGCAGCTCTTCCTGTCGTACGGGGCGGTGGAGAAGAACGTCGCCGCCATCTTCACGAAGCTCGACCTGCCGCAGGACTCCGCCGACCACCGGCGCGTGCTCGCCGTCCTGCGCTACCTGGGCGTCGACGCCTGACACGTCAGGAGGCCCGCGAGCTGTCAGGGCCACGACCAGGCATTCGTGCACGTGGTCCTGACAGGTCGGCGGGGGATGTCCCCCGGGACGGTGCGGGGGAGGTGGCGCGCGGGGCGGGGGTCAGGCCCATGTCGGACGACGTCGCAGGTCACGAGGCTGGAGGGGTCCTCGTCGCCCAGCCTCAGGAGCCATCGTGGCCGTCCTCGACGCCCCCGCCCCACCTGTCCCGTCCGCGCCGCCGTCCGTCCGGCGTCGGCCCGACGTCCCGGCCGCGCGGCCGCACGCGGCGCCCGTCGCCCGGCCGCGCCGAGCCCGCGACCCGTTCGTCGACGTCGTCCGGGCGCTCGGCACCCTCGGGGTGGTGCTGCTGCACTGGCTGATGGCGGAGGCCACGTGGGACGGGCGGACGCTCCTCGTCGGCAACGCGCTGGGGCACGGCGCCGGGTGGCTCGTGACCTGGCTGCAGCCGTTGGCCCTGCTGTTCTTCGCGGCCGGCGCCTCCGCCGGGTACCAGCGTGGGGCCACCGTCGTCGGCGGCCGCGGCTGGGCCGGAACCGTCCTGGCGCGGCT
This sequence comes from Isoptericola sp. NPDC056134, assembly GCF_042264825.1. Taxonomy (NCBI): domain Bacteria; kingdom Bacillati; phylum Actinomycetota; class Actinomycetes; order Micrococcales; family Promicromonosporaceae; genus Isoptericola; species Isoptericola sp. NPDC056134. The sequence continues at coordinate 18,042 of NZ_JBHJVM010000020.1, read as the reverse complement.
GCGGGCGACGGCCCGGCCCGTCGGGGCGTTCGTCGGGGCCTGGGCGCTCGCGGTGGCCGCGCTGCTCGCGCTCGGGGTGCCCGACGACGCGGTGTGGCGGATGGCGCGGATGGCGCCGCAGCTGCTGTGGTTCCTCGGGGTGTGGGTGGTGCTCATGGCGCTCACGCCGCTGCTGCGCGCGGCCTGGCAGCGCTGGCGGTGGGGCGCGCTCGCCGTCGCCGTGGCGCTGCCGCTGGCGCTCGACGCGCTGCGGTTCGGGCTGCCGGGTGAGCTCACCGGCGCGCTGGCCTGGGCCAACGTGCTCCTCGCCTGGGCCGCGCCGTTCCTGGCCGGGATCGCCTACGCCTCCGAACGCAGCGTCCCACGCCGTCCTGCCCTCGACCGGACTACCGGCGCCGCCGCCGACCCCCTCGCCGGCCGCACGGCCCGGCTGCTCCTCGCCGCCGGAGCCGTGGCCGCGGTCGCCGCGACGGCCGTGCTGGTGGCGGTGGGCCCGTACCCGCTCAGCCTCGTCGGGATGCCGGGCGACGAGATCTCGAACCTCGGCCCGCCGACGGCGCCCGTCGTCGCGCACGCCGTCGCCCAGGTCTGCCTGGTGCTGCTGCTCCGGACGGCGCTCGTGCAGCGCGCCGCGACCGGGGCCGGAGCGCGGGCCGTCGGTGCCCTGGCCCGCCGCTCGATGACCGTCTACCTGTGGCACCTCACCGCGATGTTCGCCGTGGTGGGGGTCGCGCTCCTCGGGCTCGGGCAGGAGCTGCCGGCCTCGTGGGGCGCGGACTGGTGGGCGTCGCGCCCGGTCTGGTTCGCGGCCTACCTGCTGGTCCTGTTCGCCCTCGTGCGCGTCTTCGGCCGCTTCGAGGACCGTCGCCGTTCGTGAACGTACTCAGCGGGGCGGGTCGGGGACGGCGTACGGCAGGCGGTGCAGGGTGGCGGCGCGCGCCTCGGCCCGCGCCTGCTCGGCCTGCCCGCGCTCGAGCTCTCGGTCGCGTCGCTCGTGCAGGACGGCGTGCAGGAACGCCTCGGGCGGCGTGCCGGGCGGCGGACCGGGGGCGACGAACGGCTCGACGCGGCCGGCCAGGTCGTCGGCCAGGCCCGCGCGGGACGCGGGCGCGAGCCGGGGAGCGCGGTCGAGGAACTGCCGGGCGGCAAGGGCCAGCCCGTCGGGCAGCCGTCGGATGTCGGCCGTGCGGGCCCAGGCGGCCAGCTCCGGTGGCATGGCCAGCGGGACCGTCCGGGCGCGGCCGCCCCGCACGCGGATGACGTACGTGCCGGCCAGCAGGTCGCCGAGCCGCTTGCCGCGCGCGTTGGACAGCGACGCGACCAGCGCGACGCTGCCGGCCGTCAGCCACAGCTCGCCGATGCCCACCAGAGCCCGCGTGAAGGCGTGGCGGAAGCGCACCGGGCCACCGTCGTCGCGCACGACCCGGAGGCCCGTGATCAGCTTGCCCAGCGAGCGGCCGCGGCTCAGCGTCTCCACCGTCGTCGGGATCACGACCATCACGAGCGCCGCGGCGACGACGCCCGCCACCCGGGCCCACTGCTCGTCGATCGCGACGTCCTGCAGGGCCACGACGACCAGCAGCGTGATCCCGACGATCGCGAGCGCCGCGAGGTCGAGCAGCGCCGCCAGCGCCCGGCTGACGAACGACGCCGGCCGTGCGTCGAGCACCACGCCCTCGCCGATGACGATCCCGTCCTGCATGTGCATCTCCCGCTCGTCCGACGTCTCCCGTGTGGAAGGGTATCGACCGTGGACCTCGACGCCTTCACCGCCGTGCACAGCCCGCAGTGGGAGCGGCTCCGCGTGCTCACCCGCAAGCGGCGCCTCGACGGCGCCGAGGCCGACGAGCTGGTGCGGCTGTACCAGGCGGTCGCGACGCACCTGTCCACGGTGCGGTCGGCCGCGCCCGACCCGGTGCTCGTCACCCGGCTCTCCGACCTGCTGAGCCGGGCCCGCGTGCGCGTCACGGGCACGCACGAGCCGGCCTGGGCCGACGTCGTCCGCTTCGTCGCGGTGACCGTGCCCGCGGCGCTGTACCGGGTGCGCTGGTGGACGCTCGGCGTCGTCGTGGTGTGCCTCGCGCTCGCCGTCGTCGCCGGCTACCGCGTCGCCACGGACCCGGAGGTCCTCGCGCAGATGGGCACGCCCGCCGAGCGCGAGGCGTACGTGAACGAGGCGTTCGCGTCGTACTACGACCCGGGCGCGTCCTTCGCCGCCATGGTGTGGACCAACAACGCGTGGATCGCCGCGCAGTGCGTGGGCCTCGGGATCACCGGCGTCTGGCCGGCCTACGTGCTGATCCAGAACGCGGTGGGCGTGGGCGCCACCGGTGGGATGATGGCGGCCTACGACGAGCTGGACGTGTTCCTGCAGCTCATCGCGCCGCACGGGCTGCTCGAGCTCACCGCGGTGTTCGTCGCCGGCGCCGCCGGCCTCAAGCTCTTCTGGACGGCGGTGTCGCCCGGACCGCGGCCGCGCACCGTCGCGCTGGCGCAGGAGGGGCGCGCGCTCGTGACCGTCGCGATCGGGCTCGCCGGGGCGCTCGCGGTGTCCGGTCTGATCGAGGGGTACGTCACGGGTTCGGCGCTGCCCTGGTGGCTCAAGATCGTCATCGGCGCGATCGCGCTCGCCGGGTTCTGGGTCTACGTCGTCGTGCTGGGCCGGCGCGCCACCGCGGCGGGGCTCACGGGCGACCTGGACGCCGACCGCGCCGGCGAGGTCGTCCCGACCGTCGGCTGAGCGCCCACGACGCTCGGGGTCAGAGGCGGCCTGCGGCCTTGAGCGCGAGGTAGGTGTCCGCGAGCCGGGGAGCGAGGTCGTCCGGCAGCGCCTCGACGACCTCGGCGCCGTGCTGGCGCAGCACGGTGGAGACGGCCGCCCGCTCCAGGTCGGCACGAGCGGCGGCTGCGGCGTCGTAGACGGCGGCCGCCGACGACCGGTCGGCGCGCAGCCGGGCGGCGTCCGCGTCGGCGACGGCCGCGACGACCACCTGGTGGGTGCCGGAGAGCCGGTCGATCACGGGCAGCAGGCCCGTCTCGACGGCCGCAGGGTCCAGCGACGTCAGCAGCACCACGAGCGAGCGCTGCGCGACCCGCTGGCGCACCTGCCCGACGAGGCCGGGCCAGTCCGTCTCCAGCAGGGCGGGCTCGACGGTCGACAGCGACTCCGCCAGCGCGGGCAGCAGCCGCGGGCCGGACGCGCCCGCGACCCGGGCCCGCAGCGCCCGGTCGTACGCCAGCACCTGCACGCGGTCGCCCGCGCGGTCGGCGAGCGCCCCGAGCAGCAGCGCGGCCTCGATGCCCGCCTCCAGCCGCGTGCCGCCGAGCGACGACGGCGCGTCGTCGTCCGCGCCCTCGGGCGCCCGCTCGGTGTCGGCCGCGGCGGCGGTGCCGATCCGTGCGGCGGACGTGCGGCCGGTGTCGAGCACGATCACCACGCGCCGGTCGCGCTCGGGCCGCCAGGTGCGCACGACGACGTCGCCGCGGCGGGCGGTGGCGCGCCAGTCGATCGAGCGCACGTCGTCGCCCACCACGTACTCGCGCAGCGAGTCGAACTCGGTGCCCTCGCCGCGCACCTGCACGGCGGCCCGCCCGTCCATCTCGCGCAGCCGCGCCAGCCGGGAGGGCAGGTGGCGCCGGCTGGCGAACTCGGGGAGCACGCGCAGCCGGGCCGGCACCGGGATCGACGCCTGGCGGGCTGCGACGCGCAGCGGCCCGAACGAGCGGACCGTCACCGGCCCGGCGGCGCGGTCGCCGCGGCGGGTCGGCCGCAGCGGGGTGCGCAGGCGGGCGGACTCCCCGGGCGGCAGGTCGACGTCGTGCCGGGCCGAGCGGGCCACCAGCGGCTCGCCGGCCACCGCGCCGTCGGTGCGCAGGGTCGCGTCCGGCACGAGCGACGGCGGCCAGGCGTCGCGGACGACGGCGCGCAGCCGCCGTCGCGCGGTGTTGGTGACCACCAGCTCCGAGCGGGCCGTCGTGCCGAGCCGCACGGAGCGGGGGGTGCGGCGCTGGAGCGCGACGGCGCGCGGGGACGCGGCGAGGGCGACGTCGACGGCGCACACGGCCGCCACGACCAGCGCCCACACCACGACCGTCCCCGGCACGGGGAACAGGACCACCGGGATCACCCCGAGCGCCGCCAGCACGACGGCGCGCCACGTCAGCGCCATGTCCGGGTCCCGCTCAGCGGGGGACGGGGACGGTCGCGAGCACGGTCGTGAGGACGCTCTCGGCGGTGACGCCCTCGAGCTCCGCCTCGGGCCGCAGCTGGACGCGGTGCCGCAGCGTGGGGTGCGCGAGCGCCTTCACGTCGTCGGGCGTCACGTACGAGCGCCCCGACAGCCAGGCCCAGGCGCGCGATGTCGCGAGCAGCGCGGTGGCGCCGCGCGGGGACACGCCGAGCGAGAGCGAGGGGGAGCGGCGGGTGGCGCGGCACAGGTCGACGGCGTAGCCGAGAACCTCGGGTGCCACCTGGACCTGTCGCACCTCGGCCCGCGCGGCGGCGAGCTGCTCGCGGCCGGCGACCGCCCGGACGCCCGCGGCGCCCAGGTCGCGCGGGTCGAAGCCGGCGGCGTGCCGGGCCAGCACCTCGATCTCCTGCTCGCGCTCGGGGACGGGAAGCACCACCTTGAGCAGGAAGCGGTCGAGCTGCGCCTCGGGCAGCGGGTACGTGCCCTCGTGCTCCACCGGGTTCTGCGTGGCGATGACGACGAACGGGTCCGGCAGGGGCCGCGGCGTGCCGTCGACGGACACCTGACGCTCCTCCATCGCCTCCAGCAGGGACGCCTGCGTCTTCGGGGGCGTGCGGTTGATCTCGTCCGCGAGCAGCAGGTTCGTGAAGACCGGCCCCTCACGGAACGAGAACTCGGCCGTGCGCGCGTCGTACACCAGGGACCCGGTGACGTCGCCGGGCATGAGGTCGGGCGTGAACTGCACGCGCTTCGTCGACAGGTCGAGCGACGCGCCGAGCGCCCGCACCAGCAGGGTCTTCGCGACGCCGGGCACGCCCTCGAGCAGCACGTGGCCGGAGCAGAGCAGCGCGATGAGCAGGCTCGTCACCGCGGAGTCCTGGCCCACGACCGCCTTGCCCACCTCGCTGCGCACGCCGGCGAGCGCGGCGCGCAGCTCGCGGGACGGGGTACCCGCGGCCTCCGGCGCCGGGGGAGCGGCCTGCGGCGCGGGGGGTGCCGGCGTCGCCGGGGCGCCCGGGGTGGTGGTCGACGCTGTGGTCGACGCGGTGGGCTCGGCAGGGGCCGCGAGCGGCGTGCCCTGCGGGTTCTCGTCGGGGGTCGTCACGATCGGTGGACCTCGCTCTCCAGGGTGTCGAGCCGACGCGCGAGCTCGGTGAGCGCGTCGTCGTCGTGGGGTGGTGGGCCGTACAGCAGGTCGGCCACGTCGTGCGCGGGCCGGCCGGTGGCGCGGGCGACGGCCTCGGTGAGCGCCGTGGCGTCGGCGGACCGGGGCACGCCCAGGCGGCGCGCGACGGTCTCGGCGGTGGCGGCGCGCAGGCCCGCGGCGGCGTGCCCGCGGGACCGGGTCCGCCGGTAGAGGCGGCCACGGCCGCGGGTGGTCTCGGCGGAGCGGACCACGACCGGGAGCTCCTCCGCGGCCAGCGGTCCCAGCCGGCGGGCCCGCCACACCGCGGCGACGAGCACGACCAGCAGCGCCCACAGGCCGACGACGCCCGCCCAGGGCGGCAGGACGCCGGCGCCGGCGGACGGCGCGCCGGCCTCGCCCGTCGAGCTCGTGTCCAGCGGGTCGGGCACGAGCCACACCAGCGTCTCCTGCGCGCCCAGCAGGCCCAGCGCGAGCGCCGCGTCGCCGTGGTCCAGCACTGCGCCGTTGGTGACGAAGGACGGGTCGTCGACGGCGGTCACGACCCGCCCGCCGGCGCCTCCGGCCGGCTCGACGCGCGCCAGCGCCGCCGGCCCGTCGACCGGCCAGCAGAGCGTGACGTCGGTGGCCCCGGGCTCGGCCTGGAGTCCCGGCGTGAGCCACATCGTGCCGGCGCGCGTGGCGAGCGGGAGGTCGCACGCCGGCTCGACGGCGAACGCGGGGGCGGCGGCCCCGGGCGTACGGCTGACGGCGCCGTCGGTGGCCGCGCGCACCAGCTCGTCGTCGGCGCCGAGCAGCACCAGGTCCGCGTCGACGCCGGCCAGGGCGTCGACCTGCTCGGGCAGCAGCATGCTCCCGGGCGTCACGAGCAGCGTCGTGCCCGGCCCGGCCGCCGCGACGGCGTCCGCGACGCGGGTGACGTGGCGGACCTCGACGCCCTGCCGCCCGAGCACCTGCGCGACGGCGCGGGCACCGGTCGGCTGTGCGTTGTCGGGCGCGTACGGGGTGGTGGACGTGGCCGGGCGCTGCACGGCCAGCACGGCCACCACGAGCGCGAGCACCCCGAGCACCAGCAGCGTCCAGCGGGTCCGGCGCCAGCGGTGGGCGGTGCGACCGCGGCCGGTGGTGCCGTCCCCCGTCACGACCGGCGAGACCACGGCGTCCGGCGAGCCGGCACCCACGGTCTGGCCCTCGACGGTGCCCCGGGTCGAGCCGGGCGTGGTCGGCGTCGGTGCCGTCACGGCGTCCCCACCCCGTCCGGTGCCGCGGCGGCCGCGAGCGGCGCGGGCCGCAGCCCGCGCACCTGCTCGTCGAGGTCGCGCAGCCGGCGGTCGTCCTCCGGACCGGCGGGCAGCGTGCCGTAGCAGACGTCGTCGAACAGGCGGGCCGCGTCGTGCAGCTCGGCGGTGACGACGGGCAGCCGCGTGGCGGCGTCGTGCGCGGCCTCCTGCGCCGTCCGCCCCGGGCGCTCGTCCAGCACGACGCGCTCCTCCAGGGAGCGCACGAGCGCGCGGAACCGGTCCAGCACGGCCGCGGACCAGTCGCCGCGGGCGGCCGCGTCGTCGGCGGAGGCCCGCAGCTCGGCCGCGGTGCGCTCGTCGCCGTCGAGCACGACGACGGAGCGCCGACGACGGCGGGCCAGACGCACGGGCCCGGCCACCCACCAGGCGAGCGCGGCGACGAGCACCACGACCACCACGACCACGAACGCGAGCGGGAACCGCCCCTCGCCGAGGGTCAGGCCGTCGAACAGGTCGCCGAGCCAGGTGAGCAGGCGCTCCAGCAGCGACGGCTGCGTGGAGTACTCGGGTCGCGACAGCTCCTCCAGGAGCCAGCGGTGCGCCGTCTCCCGGTCGGGGTCGACGGGCACGGCGGCGGGCACGTCGACGAGCAGGGTCGTCACGACCCCGTGCACCATCGCCGACACACCGCTCACGCGAGCATGCCGGGCGGGGGTCCGGGTCGGGCGCCGGGCTCGCCGCCGGGCCGCCCGCCGTCGGACGCCTGCGCCGCCGCCGCGAGCTGCACGTCCAGGCCTTCGCGGCGCATCCGCACGTCGATGTAGAGCAGGGCGACGACCGCCGCCACGAAGATCGTCGTGATCGCGGCCGAGATGACCGACGACAGCACGCTCATGACCACCGTCGCGGTGGTGAACGACTCGGTGCTGCCCCCGGTCCCGCCGATCACGCCCGCGATGAGGCCGAGAGGGATCGTGATGATGTACGCGGCGGCGCTCACGATGATCATCGCGAGCAGGTAGATGCCGAACAGGCGCCAGAAGGATCCGCGCGTCAGCCGCCAGGCGCGCGCGACCGTGCTGCCCAGGCCCTGCCCCTCGAGCGCCAGCGCGGGCGCGACGAGCCCGATGCGCACGCCCAGCCACACGACGACCACGACGTATCCCGCACCGAGCAGGAGCCCGAGGCCGACGGCGGCCCCGGTGGACTGCTCGCTCACGAGGGCCACGAGCAGGACCAGGACGAAGAACCAGACGAACGTCCCGACGGCACCGGCGAGCGAACGCAGCAGGGCCCAGCCGATGAGCCGGCCGACGCGCCCGCGGAGCCGCTCCCAGACCTCGCCGAGGCTCAGCTTGCGGCCGATGACCGACTGGCTCACCGAGACGGTGAGGATGCCCTCCACCACGGGCTGGGCGAGCAGCAGGGTCACGCTCATGCCGAGGGACGACGCGAGCGTCTGGGCGATGAGGTTGTCGAACCCGAGCTCGGTGATCTCCGGGTCGGACTCGGCCAGCGTGGAGAACGACGCCGAGAGCGACGGCACGATGAGCTGCGCGACCAGCACGCCGAGCACCGTCGCCACGAGGATCACGAGGGTGGCGGCGCCGAGCATCACCTTCGGGTTGTGCCGGATCGCCGTGAACGCGCCGTCGTAGATCTCGCCGAGCGACAGCGGGCGCAGCGGCACGACGCCGGGCTTCGTCGCCGGCGGCGCGGCCGGCGGCTGCGGGCCGTAGGGGCTCTGCCCGTACTGCTGCCCGTACTGACCCTGTCCGTACTGCTGCCCGTACTGCCCGGGGGCGGGCGGCTGCGGGGCGCCCTCGGGCGCGCGCTGGCCGTAGCGGGGCGGCTCGGGGGCGTCCCCCCAGCCGGACGGCGGCTGGGGCTGGTCGGGCGTGCTCATCGCGGCCTCCCGGGCTGCAGGGCGGTCGGGTCGTGCCGACGCGACGTCGGCGGACGGGACTGTCGGGGCTGTGCTGGTGGCGTTGCTGGCGGAGTGCTGGAGGGACCGGCTGTGACGCCGGTCGCCCCGACCCTAGTACGGCGCGCCCGCCCGCTCACGCGGCCTTCCACCGGACCTGGCGCCGTGGCTGGCAGAATGGCCGCATGAAGTCCCGTGTCCTGGTGGTCGACGACGACACTGCGCTGTCCGAGATGATCGGTATCGTCCTGAAGTCCGAGGGGTTCGAGCCGACGTTCTGCGCCGACGGCGACGGTGCCCTCGTCGCCTTCCGCGACGAGCAGCCCGACCTCGTCCTGCTCGACCTGATGCTGCCCGGCAAGGACGGCATCGAGGTCGCCCGCGAGATCCGCGCCGAGTCCGGCGTCCCGATCATCATGCTCACCGCCAAGACCGACACGGTCGACGTCGTGCTCGGCCTCGAGTCCGGCGCCGACGACTACGTGACGAAGCCGTTCAAGCCCAAGGAGCTCGTCGCCCGCATCCGCACCCGGCTGCGCCGCAACGACGACCCCGGCCCCGAGCGGCTGCGCATCGGCGACGTCGAGATCGACGTCACCGGCCACAACGTGGTGCGCGACGGCGAGCGCATCAGCCTCACCCCGCTGGAGTTCGACCTGCTCGTGGCGCTGGCCCGCAAGCCCTGGCAGGTGTTCACCCGCGAGGTGCTGCTCGAGAAGGTCTGGGGCTACCGGCACAGCGCCGACACCCGCCTGGTCAACGTGCACGTGCAGCGCCTGCGCTCCAAGGTGGAGCGCGACCCCGAGAACCCGACGGTCGTGCTGACCGTGCGGGGCGTGGGCTACAAGGCCGGTGCCCCGCGCTGAGCCCGCCGCACGCCGCGTCCGCCGGACGTGGCGGCGGTGGCGCGCCTGGACCGTCTCGCGGACCCGGTACCTCGTCCGGCGGTGGCGGTCGTCCCTGCAGCTGAGGGTCGTGACGTCGGCGCTGGCGCTCGGCGTCGTCGCGGTCGCGCTGCTCGGCCTCTACCTGTCGGTCTCGATCCGCGACGGGCTGTACGAGCAGCGCGTCGACCGCATCGAGCGCGAGAACGCCTCGATGACCGAGCAGGTGCGCAGCGCCTTCGACTCCTCGCCCGCGACCTCGAACTCCGACCTGCAGCTCCTGCTGGCGCAGATGGTGCGCACGCTGGCGGCCGGGGCGTCGAGCGCGCAGGACTTCCTGCTGCTCAGGCCCCCCGACCAGCCGAACCGGCTCGCCGAGACGGGCACGCAGATCGGTCTCAAGAGCATCATCGGCGAGGACCTGCGGGAGGCGACGCGCGCCACCGAGGGCCAGGTGCTGCAGTCCACGCAGATCCCCGCCGAGTACACGGACACCGAGGCGCCGGAGCCGGGCGTCGTCGTCGGGTCGACGGTCGAGGTGCCGTCCATCGGCACGTACGAGCTGTACGCGATCTACTCCCTGCAGGCCGAGCAGGAGACGCTGTCGTTCGTGCAGCGCACCCTCGCGCTCGGCGCGCTCGCGATCCTCGCGCTGCTCGGCGCGCTCACGTGGGTCGTGACCCGGCAGACGGTCGCGCCGGTGCGCCGTGCGGCGACCGTCGCGTCGCGGCTGGCCGACGGGCACCTGGACGAGCGGCTGCCGGACGCCAAGGGCCAGGACGAGATGGCGACCCTCACCCGCACGTTCAACGAGATGGCCGGGAACCTCGAGGACCAGATCGCGCGGATGGAGGAGCTGTCGGCCGCGCAGCGCCGCTTCGTCTCCGACGTCTCGCACGAGCTCCGCACGCCGCTGACCACGATCCGGATGGCGGGCGAGGTCATCCACGCCTCCCGCGACGAGCTCGACCCCGCCGCCCGCCGCTCCGCCGAGCTGCTGTACACGCAGCTCGACCGCTTCGAGATCCTCCTCACCGACCTGCTGGAGATCAGCCGGTTCGACGCCGGCGCGGCCGTGCTCGACGTCGAGCAGCGCGACCTGCGCGACGTCGTCGCGGCCGTGGCGGACACGTCGATGCCGCTCGCCGAGACCAAGCACGTCTTCCTGTCGGTGACGCTCCCCGACGAGCCTGCGACGGCGGACGTCGACCCGCGGCGCGTCGAGCGCATCGTGCGCAACCTCGTGGTGAACGCCGTCGAGCACGCCGAGGGCAAGCCGGTCGAGGTCACGGTCGGGGTCGACGCCGACGCGGTCGCCGTCGTCGTGCGCGACCACGGCGTGGGGCTCGCCCCCGAGGACATCGACCGCGTCTTCCACCGCTTCTGGCGCGCGGACCCCGCCCGCGCCCGCACCACCGGCGGCACCGGCCTGGGTCTCGCGATCTCCCTCGAGGACGCCCGCCTGCACGCGGGCCGCCTCGAGGCGTGGGGGCGCCTCGGGGAGGGCGCGAGCTTCCGGCTCACGCTGCCGCGCCGGGCCGGGATCCGGCTGCACGGCTCGCCGCTGCCGCTCGAGGGCCCGTCGACCGGCGTCACGGCGCCGCCCACCGGCCAGCTCCCGGTCGTGAACCCGCCGACCGGCCCCACGCCGACCGCCATCCCGGAGCTCGGGGTCGTGGACGCCGACGGCGTGGACATCGCCCACGCGCCCGTCCCGTCCGTCCGGCCGGACGACGAGGAGGAGACCCGATGACGACGCCCCGCACCCCTGGGCCCGTGCGCGGCCCGCGCCGTCGGCTCGCGACGCTGCCTGCCGCCCTCGTCTCCGTCCTGGCCGTGCTCGCCCTCACCGTCGCGTGCGCCCGCATCCCCACGAACGGGCCGGTGCGCGACGGTGACACCGAGCTGGAGAACATCAGCGAGATCGGCTACATCGCCTCCGGCCCCGCGGCCGGCGCCAGCCCGGACCAGGTGGTGCAGGGGTTCCTCAGCGTGGCGCAGCTGGGCCCCACGTCGAGCTCGTCGTTCGCCGTCGCGCAGGAGTACGTCACGGACGCGGCGTGGGAGGGCTGGGACCGGTACGCGCGCGTGCTCGTGCTGGAGGAGGACCCCGAGCTGGACCTCACCGACGTCCCCGCCGACGCGACCGAGACGACGGTCGACGCGACCGTGCGCGTGGTCGCGACGCTCGACGACCGCGGGATGTACACCGAGGAGGCCCGGACCAACGAGTTCACGGTGTCCTTCGGCCTGTCGCGCAGCGCGGGCGGGGAGTGGCGGATCTCCCAGCTCGAGGACGGCCTCATGCTCCCCGCCGCGTTCTTCGGCCAGGCGTTCCACCCGACGACGCTCTACTTCCCGACGCCCGACCTCGCCTGGTGGGTGCCCGACCTGCGGTGGTTCCCCCGCCAGACCTGGCGCACCGACGCGACCAGCGAGATCCTGGCCGGCCCGCCGGAGTGGCTGCAGGACTCGACGACGACCGTCATCCCGGAGGGGACGTCGCTCGCCATCGACGCGGTGACGGTGACCGACGACGGCACCATCGACGTGAGCCTCACGTCCACGATCTCGCAGGCCAGCGCCGACCAGCGGGCGCTCGCGACCGCACAGCTGCAGGCGTCGCTCGCCGAGGGGGAGGGCCGCACCGTCGTGCTCTCCGTCCAGAACGCGCCGCTCACGTCCGACGAGGTCCCGTCGATCTCCGCACCCCGGACGTCGGGGGAGGCGCTCGCGGTCTCCGACGGCGAGCTCGTGCGCGTCGTCGGGCGGGAGCTCCGCGAGCCGGACGAGCCCGTCTCGCTCGCCGGCCTCGACCCGACGGCCCTCGCCGCCGGCCCCGGTGACGAGCCGGTCGTGGTGCGCGACGGCACGCGGCGCATCGTCCGCGTCTCCGGCGACGGCGCGCCCGACGTGCTCCTGTCCGGCGCAAAGCTCGTGGCGCCGTCCGTCGACCGGTTCGGCGCCGTGTGGAGCGCGCAGGGCTCGGAGCTCCTCGTGGCGATGCCGTCCGGCGCGGTGCGGACCCTGGACGTCGACTGGCTGTCGTCGCGGACCGTGCGGTCCGTGCACGTGTCGCCGGAGGGCGCCCGCGTCGCGATCGTCAGCTCCGGCCCCAGCGGTCGCCTGGTGCACGTGGCCGGCGTGGTCCGCGACGCCGAGAACGTCCCGACCGGCCTCTCGGCGCCCGTGCAGGTCGGCGCCTCCGTGCGGCAGGTGACGCAGGCGGCATGGCAGGACGAGGCCGTGCTCGCCCTGATCGGCCAGGAGGCCGACGGTGACGCCGCGGTCTTCCTCTCCGGTGTGGGCGGTCTCGCCGGCCAGGGCGGCTTGTCCCGGGCGCAGCCCGGCGTCCCGGAACCGAGGTCGGTGACGGCATCCGTCGGGACGGGGGCCATGCTCGCCATCGACAGCGGCGGCACCCTGTACTCGCGACAGAGCTCCGCGCTGTGGTCGATGGTGTCCGACGGCGTCGACCTGGTCGCCTACCCGGGCTGACGCCGCCGCAAATGGAGACGGGGGCCCGAGGCTGCCCCCAGGCAGCCGTCGTCCCCAGGCCCCGGCGCGGGCGACCGCGCGGCGTCGCGGGCGGGGCACGCTGCCCGCATGCCCTCGACGACGACGACCGCGCCACCCGTCAGGTGGCTCCGCGAGCTCGGCCGCCTCGTCGTGCCCGTGTGGTGCCCCGGCTGCGGCGCCCACGACGTGCCCTGGTGCCCGGCCTGCGAGGCCCTGCTCGGCGGCCCGCCGGCCCGCGTCGAGGCCGCGGCCGGGCGCCTGGACCGGCTCGACGGCGTCCCCGTGCTGCCGGTCTGGGCGCTCGCGGCCTACGCGGGTCCGGTGCGCGAGCTCGTCGTCGCGTGGAAGGACCGTGGACGCGCCGACCTCGACCGGCTCGTCGGCCCGCCCGTGCGGTCGGCGGCGCGCGCGGTCGCGGCGCTGGTCGCGCGCGCCGTCGACGGGCGACCGCTGCTCGTGGTCGGCGCACCCTCCACGGCGGCGTCCCGCCGGGCGCGCGGCCGCGACCACGTGCGCGTCCTCGCCCGCGCCGCCGCGGCCGGGCTGCACGACGCGGGGCTCGGCGCGACGGTCGTCCCTGCGCTGACCCGGCGCGGCCACGGGCGCGACCAGGTGGGCCTCGGCGCGCGCGCCCGCGCGCGCAACCTCACCGGGTCCGTGGTGACCCGTGACCGGGTGCTGGCCCGCGCCGGCGGGGACCGCCCCGCGGTCCTGCTCGTCGACGACGTGGTCACGACCGGCTCCACGCTCGCGGCCGCGGAACGCGCCCTCGAGGACGTCGGCGCGGACGTCCTCGGCGCCCTCGTGCTGGCCGCCACCCCGCCTCCCGGGGCCGTCACGAAAGAGGTGAGGAACCTCCTCGCGCCACCGGTATCCCTGGCACGCGAGAGGGGGTTAGCCTGGGGGTCCCACGCGGGCGAGACGCCCCCGAGACCTCGGTCCGGGCCGCTCGCCCGTGCGACCCACGAGCTGTCCGGACTCGCGTCCGGCGACCCGGGAGGTGGTGCCGAGCACGGTGCCCCGGACGGGGTGCCCAGACGGACAGACCCGGGCCGCTCGTGAAGTGGGCGGCCTCACGACGAAGTGGAGCAACACGATGGAGATCGTCGTCGTCGGCAGGCACACGGAGGTGGCGGACAGGTTCCGCCGGCACGTGGAGGACAAGCTGAGCAAGGTCACCCAGCTCGCACCGGCCGCTCGCCGGGTGGACGTGGAGGTGACGCGCGAGAACAACCCGCGGCTCTCCGAGGTCCGGGAGCGGGTCGAGCTCACCGTGCACGACAAGGGGCCCGTGATCCGCGCGGAGGCCGCGGCGGACGACCGGTTCGGAGCCCTCGACATCGCGTTGGACAAGCTCACCGAGCGGCTGCGCCGATCGCGCGACCGCCGCAAGGACCACCGCCGCCGCGCGGGCGGCGACGTCCTCCCGTCCGTGGACGTCCGCCCCTACGACGAGGTCGCCGCCACGGAGGCCGCGGCCCAGCCGTCCGCGCCCGTCGCGCTCGCCGAGCCCGGTGACGCCGTCGAGGAGCAGCTGGGCGACTCCCCGGTGGTGATCCGGCGCAAGCTGCACCACGCCGAGCCGATGACCGTCGACGACGCCGTCTACCAGATGGAGATGGTGGGTCACGACTTCTTCCTCTTCATCTCGAAGGAGACGGCCCGTCCGTCCGCGGTGTACCGCCGCCGGGGCTGGACGTACGGCGTGATCGAGCTGGACTCGACCGTCGGCGGCGTGGAGCCGGTGACCGAGCTGACGTGATCTGACACGTGCGACCGCAACCTTGGTTGCGGTCAGCGCGGGTAGGGGGTTTTTTTTTGGGGAAGGGGTCCCGGAGCCACAGAAACCCCCCCCCCCCCAAAGGACCAAACCCCCCACAAAAAACCCCCCCCCCCCCCCCCCCCCCCCCCCCCCCCTTCCCCCGAGGAGAA
>NZ_JBHJVM010000020.1:0-3198 GCF_042264825.1 Isoptericola sp. NPDC056134 | reverse complement strand
ACATGGTCAGCCAAACCTTGTTTTGGGGTCATGGGGTGGGGGGTCTTCTTGTGGGGACTGTTTTCATGGGCACGGGGGCCCCCTCCCTTGGGGGGGGGACACGTCCCCGCGAAGAAGCCCCTACCCGCCCTTTCTCGCTCGCTCGCGGCTTGTCGCGGGGCGAGCCCGGTCCAGAGGCAGTGGCACATCCGGTGCGACCGGCACGAGGGGCTGTCGGTGGGGGTCGGCAGGATGGCCGGGTGGACTCCCTCTCGCTCGCGCAGGCCCGCCGCGTCGCCCTCGGGGCCCAGGGGCTGGCCCGGCCTCGACCGGACGCCTCCGGTGCTGCTGACGGCGGAGTGACGATGCGCCGCGCGATGGCGACGGTCGAGCAGCTGAACCTGCTGCAGATCGACTCGGTGAACGTGCTGGCGCGGGCGCACCTGATGCCGCTGTACTCGCGGCTCGGGCCGTACGACGTCGGGCTGCTGGACCGGGCGGCGGGGCGGGCCCCGCGGCGGATCGTGGAGACGTGGGCGCACGTGGCCTCGTTCGTGCCGGCGTCGACGTACCCGCTGCTGGAGTGGCGGCGGCGCAACTACCTCGACGAGGCCTGGGGCACCATCGCCGGGGCACCGCTGGCGCACGCGGCCGAGATGGACCTGGTGCGGCAGCTGGTCGCCGAGCGCGGGCCGGTGACCGCGCGCGAGATCCACGACGAGCTGGTCGCCACCGGGCGGTCGGGACCGCGCTCGCGCGAGGAGTGGGGCTGGAACTGGACGATGGCCAAGCGCTGCCTCGAGTTCCTGTTCTTCACCGGCGAGGTGATGGCCGCGCGGCGCAACACCGCGTTCGAGCGCTGCTACGACCTGCCCGAGCGCGTCCTGCCGCCGGCCGTGCGCGCGGCGGAGCCGGTGCCCGGCGACGAGGCCGTGCGCCGGCTGCTGGAGCTCGGCGCCCGGGCGCACGGGATCGGCACGGTCCGCTGCTTCGCCGACTACTTCCGGCTGCGCGGCCCGGCCGTGCGCCGGGCCCGGGACGAGCTGGTGGAGGACGGCGTGCTCGTGCCGGTCGACGTGCGCGGCTGGGACGAGCCCACCTACCGGCACCGGGACGCGCGCGTGCCCCGCCGGGCGCAGGCGCGCGCGCTGCTCAGCCCGTTCGACCCGGTCGTCTGGGAGCGGCGGCGCCTCGAGGCGCTCTTCGACGTGTACTACCGGATCGAGATCTACGTGCCCGCGCCGCAGCGGGTGCTCGGGTACTACGTGCTGCCGTTCCTCGAGGGCGACGCGATCACGGCGTTCGTCGACCTCAAGGCCGACCGGCAGGCGGGCGTCCTGCGCGTCCAGGCGGTGCACCCCACCGCCCACGCCGGCCCCGGCACGGCGGCGGCGCTGGGCGCCGAGCTCGCCGTGCTCGCGGGCTGGCTCGGGCTCGGGTCGACGGCGGTCGCGCCGGTCGGCGACCTCGCGCCCGCGCTGGCCGGGGCCGTGCGCGCGGCGTAGGGGCGCAGGGCGCCCGCCGCTCGTAGGATCGGCGCCACGACGTCGGGCGCGCCCGCGTCGGTCGGGACCGGAGAAGGTCAGGAGCGCTGATGGCCACGGCCGTGCTGTACCTCGCTGCGGCGCTCGTGGGCGGCCTGGCGGCGACGCTGCTGCGGCTGCCGCCGCTGGTCGGCTTCCTCGCCGCCGGGTTCGCGCTCGGGGCGGCCGGAGCCCCCGACCTGCCCGGGCTGGAGACCGTCGCCGAGCTGGGCGTGGCGCTCCTGCTGTTCGCGATCGGGCTGAAGCTCGACGTCCGCTCGCTGCTGCGCCCGGAGGTCTGGCTCACCACGGCGGCGCACCTGGTGCTGAGCGTCGCGGTGGCCGTCGGGTTCCTCGGCCTGCTCGCGGTCGTCGGGATCCGGCTCCTCGCCGACGAGTCGCTCGGCTCCCTGGCGCTGGTCGGGCTGGCGCTGTCGTTCTCCTCCACGGTCTTCGTGGTCAAGGTGCTGGAGGACCGCTCGGACACGACGGCGCTGTACGGGCGCATCGCCGTCGGCGTGCTCGTGGTGCAGGACATCATCGCCGTGGCGTTCCTGGCCGTCTCGACGGGGGAGCCGCCCAGCCCGTGGGCGCTCGCCGTCGTCGCCCTCGTCCCCGGGGCCTGGGTGCTGCGCCGCGTCTGGGACCGGGCCGGGCACGGTGAGCTGCAGGCGCTGTTCGGCGCGTTCGTCGCCCTCGTGCCCGGGTACTGGCTGTTCGAGGTCGTCGGGCTGTCGGGCGACCTCGGCGCCCTCGTGATGGGGGCCCTGCTCGCCGGGCACCCGCGCGCCACCGAGCTCTCCCGCTCCCTGCTCACGGTCAAGGACCTGGCGCTCGTCGCGTTCTTCCTGCAGATCGGGCTGCACGGGATGCCGGCCCCGGTCGACCTGGCCCTGGCCGGCCTGCTGCTCCTGCTGCTGCCGCTGCAGGTGGCGGGGTACGCGGTGCTGCTGTGGCTGATGCGGCTGCGGCGGCGGACGTCGTTCCTGGCCGGTCTGGCGCTCGGCAACTTCTCCGAGTTCGGCATCATCGTCGTCGCGTTCGGCGCGACGGCGGGCCTGCTCGACGAGGAGTGGACGGTCATCGTCTCCCTCGCCGTCGCCGGCAGCTTCGTCGTCTCGGCGATCGTCAACCGGCGCGGCGTCGAGCTCGCGGCCCGCCTCACCGCCCTCCTGCCCCGGCGGGACGTCGACAAGCTGCACCTCGACGACCGCCCGGTCGACATCGGCCGGGTCGACGCCGTCGTCCTCGGCCTGGGGCGGGTGGGCTCGGCGACGTACCGGCGCCTGCGCGACGTGCACGGGCTGTCGGTCATGGGGGTCGAGCACGACCGCACCCGCGTCGAGGCGCTGCGGACCGAGGGGATCGCCGTCGTCCCCGCCGACGCCACGGACACCGAGTTCTGGGCCCGGGTCAAGCGGGCCGGACAGGTGCGCCTCGCCGTGCTCGCGATGCCGTTCCACAAGGCGAACCTCATCGCCCTGGCCCGGCTGCGCGCGGTCGGCTTCGCCGGCCGGGTGGCGGCGATCGCCCGCTATGACGAGGACGCCGCCGAGCTGCGCCGGCACGGTGCGGACGCCGTCTTCCACCTCTACGGCGCCGCGGGGGCGGAGCTCGCGGACCGCGCCGTCGCCGACCTCGCCCCCGGCTCCGGCCGCGACCACGAGACGCTGTGAGCGGGCGTTCGGCCCGGTCC
>NZ_JBHJVM010000019.1:0-74000 GCF_042264825.1 Isoptericola sp. NPDC056134 | reverse complement strand
AGATAGAGAGGGGGACCGGGCCACCACACCAGTGGTCCGGTCCCCCTCTCTATCTCGCGGGTCCAGCTTCTCTATCTCGGCGTTCAGCGGGCGGCGAGCGCTCGCCCGGCCGCGACGGCGTCCTGCTCGGCCTGCTTGGCCATGACGGCGGCGACGTCGGAGAACTCGTCCAGGGCGGGGTTGACGCCCACCAGCGTGAACTCGCGCTCGACCACGGTGAGGTCCGCCAGCCAGAGGTCCGCGAGGATGCGGCGCAGGTAGTCGGTGTTGTGGTCCCAGCCGGCGCGCGGGCTGCCCTCGCCGTAGGAGCCGCCACGGGTGGTGACGAGCACCGTGGGCTTGCCCTCGAGCACGGGCACTCCCGCGCCCGCGCCGGTCGTGACGAGGTCGATCCAGGTCTTGGCGTGCTGCGAGACGCCGTAGTTGTACAGCGGCATGGCGAGGACGAAGGCGTCCGCGGCGCGGACCTCGTCGGCCAGGGCCGCGGCGAGGTCGAGGGCGGCCCGCTGCTGCGGGGTGCGCTCGGACTCGGCGACGAAGCCGCCCGAGGTGGCGTGGGCCCAGGCGTCCGCGGGCAGCGGGTCCTTGCCCAGGTGCCGGGAGACGACGGCGGTGCCGGGGCGGGCGGCCGTGACTTCCGCGACCACGGTGTCCGCGAGGGCGGAGCTCGCGGACCGGTCGCCCTGGATGCTGGCGTCGAGACGAAGAAGCGTCATGGGGTGGTTCCTCCGGTGGGGGTCGCCGGCGCACGGGCGACGGACGGGGGCAGCGCTGGGGAGAACGTCGTCTTGAACGTTCAATATCAACGTACCCGGACGGTGTTGACGGTTCAAGTCGGCCTAGGATGGGGTATGCCGTCCGCACCGACCGACGCCCCGGTGTGGCTCGACGACGATCAGCAGCGGAGCTGGTCGTCGGTAGCCGCGCTTCTCATGACCCTGCCCGCCACGCTCGACGCGCAGCTGCGCGCGGACTCCGGGCTCAACCTGTTCGAGTACCACGTGCTCGTCGCCCTGGGTGAGGCGCCCGGGCGCACCCTCGGTATGTCCGACCTGGCGGCGCTCTCGCGCGGCTCGCTGTCCCGGCTGTCGCACGCCGTCGGTCGCCTCGAGCGGTCCGGCCTGGTCGAGCGCAGCGCGTGCTCCGACGGGCGGCGGCGGATGGAGGCCCGGCTCACGGACGTGGGCTGGGACAAGCTCGTGGCGGCCGCCCCGGGGCACGTCCGGGAGGTGCGCCGCCTCGTGGTGGACGCCCTCGACGACGATCAGCTCGCGGCGCTCGGCGTGGCCGCCGACGTCGTCGTGCGCACGATCGACCCGGCGCTCGCGTGCGGCGAGCGGGCCCGCGGCACCGGCTGCGGACCGCTCCCCGCGGAGTCAGCCGAGCAGGGGCGGTGAGCCGGCGCCCGTGCCGGCGATGACGCCCTCGACCGTCTCGCGCAGCACGTCGCGCGGGTCGTGGGCGGGCTCCCAGCGCAGCAGCTCGCGGGCGCGCGTCGCGTCGAGGACGACGTCGGCGCGGGCCATGTCGAACCAGCCCACGTCGATCGGCGCGAGGCGCAGCCGGGAGGCGACCGTCAGCCCGGTCCGCGCGACCTCGGGCGAGACCTCGACGCTGCGGCCGCCGGAGAGTGTGTCGGCGAGGTCGGCCGACGTCAGCCAGCCCTCGGGCGCCAGGTTGAACGCCCCGGGATGGCGGCCGACGACGACGGCGCGGTACGCGTCGGCGGCGTCGTCGACGTGCATCACCTGCAGGCGGAGCCCGGCGAGCGCGGGCACCGCGGGCAGCAGCGCCCCCTCGGGGGCGCGCTTCGCGGCGAGCCGCAGCGCGCGGGTGCCGAGCGGCCCCAGGAAGTAGCGCGCGAGCTCGGCGCCGGCCTCGCGCTGCAGCATGAGCGCGGGGCGCACGCGGGTCACGACCAGCCCCGGGTGCCGCTCGGCGACGTCGTCGAGCATCCGCTCGACGGCGGCCTTCTGCACGGAGTACGACGACGTGCGCACGCCGCGCCGCGGCCAGTCCTCGCCGACGAGGCCGCCGTCCGGGGGGCCGGGGGAGTAGACGCCGGAGGTCGAGCCGAACACGAGGTGCGGCACCCCGCCGCGCATGACGGCGTCGGCGACGGCCCGCGAGCCGTCGAGGTTGAGGCGTCGGGCCTGCCCGGAGTCGCGGGCGGAGGGCGGCGCCCAGGCGAGGTGGATGACGGCGTCGGCCCCGAGGAACGCCTGGTCGAGGCCGCGCACGACGGCGTCCGCGGTGTCGGTGAGGTCGACGCGGACCCACTCGGCGGCGGAGTGCGGGTAGGTGACCGTGCTGCTGCCGTCGGCGCGCGGCACGCGCCGGGCGACGCCGACGACCGAGGTCACGGCGGGTTCGCGGGCGAGTGCGCCCAGCACGGCCGTTCCGACGTTTCCGCTGGCTCCCACGACGACGACGCGCACGGTCCGACCGTAGCCGCGGTGGCGGCGCGGCGCGCGTGCAGGGCCCGCGTGTATCGGAGACACGATGTGTATGGCCAACACGTTGTGTATGCCGTACGCTCGTGTATGTCATACACAGACCGACCGAGGGGAACGGCCATGAACGACCCGATGATCGCGGTGCGGGGGCTGCGCAAGTCCTACGGACGCACCGCCGTCCTGCGCGGCGTCGACCTCGCCGTCCGACGCGGCGAGATCTTCGCGCTGCTCGGGCCGAACGGCGCGGGCAAGACCACCACCGTCAACATCCTCACCACGCTGGTGCAGCCGGACGGCGGCACGGCGACCATCGCCGGCGCCGACGTCGTGAAGCAGCCCGCCGCGGTGCGGCGCAGCATCGCGCTGACCGGCCAGTACGCGAGCGTCGACGAGTTCCAGACGGGGGAGGAGAACCTCGTCATGATGGCCGACCTCGCCCACCTGCCGAAGCGCGTCGTGCGCCGTCGTGCCCACGAGCTCCTGGAGCGCTTCGACCTGACCGACGCCGCCCGCCGCCGGGTCGGCACCTATTCCGGCGGCATGCGCCGCCGCCTCGACCTGGCCATCAGCCTCGTCGCCGACCCGGCCGTGCTGGTGCTCGACGAGCCCACCACGGGGCTCGACCCGGCGTCGCGCTCCCAGCTCTGGGAGGTGGTGCGGGGCCTCGCGGCCGACGGCACCACGATCCTGCTCACCACCCAGTACCTCGAGGAGGCCGACCGGCTCGCCGACACGATCGCCGTCCTCGCCCAGGGCACCATCGCGGCGCGCGGCACGGCCGAGGAGCTCAAGACCCTCGTCGCCGGGGACCACGTGCGCGTGACGTTCGACGACGCCGCGAGCCTCGCCACCGCGCGCGAGCTCGGCGTCGTCGGCCTCGACGCCGCCGAGGAGGACCTCCGGGCGCTCGCGCTGACCTTCCCGAGCGCCGAGCCCGTCCGCGCCATCCGTGACGTCCTCGACCGGGCCGAGTCCCGCGGCCTCGCCGTCGCGGGCGTGAGCGTGGTCAAGCCCACCCTCGACGACGTCTTCCTGGCGCTCACCGGCAGCGCCGCCACCGACCGCACGACCGGCACCACGGACCAGACCGCCCCCGAGGAGGCGCTGCGATGACCACCACCCTGGCCCCGGCGAGGCCGACGGCACCCGCCCCCGTCCGCGCCACGCGCGCGCCGCTGCGCGACGTCGCCACCATGACCCGGCGCGAGGCGCGCCGCTCCCTGCGCTCGATCGACGGCCTCATCACCGCGTTCGCGCTGCCCGTGCTGATCATGACCGTGTTCGTCGTCATCTTCGGCGGGGCGATCGCGGGCGGCACCGGGGGCGAGTACATCGACTACGTCGTGCCCGGCGTGCTCATCATGTGCCTGGGCATGAACTCCGCCACCGCGGCCACCGGCGTGGCTCAGGACATGGCCACGGGCACGATCGACCGCTTCAAGACCTTGCCGATCTTCGGGCCGTCCGCGCTGTGGGGGCACGTGGTCGCGAGCGTCGTGCGCAACCTCGCCTCGGCCGCGGTCGTGCTGCTGGTGGCGCTCGCCTACGGGTTCGACCCGGCCGCGGGCCTCGCCGGCTGGCTGGGCTTCGCCGGGTTCGCGGTCCTGTCGGTGCTGACCTTCACGTGGCTCAGCGTCACCCTCGGCCTCGTGCTCAGCGTCGAGGCGTCGATGTCGGTGAACATGATCTTCCTGTTCGTGCCGTACCTCAGCTCGGGGTTCGTGCCCGTCGACACCATGCCGGATTGGCTGCACGGCTTCGCCGAGCACCAGCCGTTCACGCCGATCATCGAGTCGGTGCGCGGCCTGCTCATGGGCAGCCCCGACGCCGGCACGATCGTCACCGCGTGCGTGTGGCTGGTGGGCTTCCTCGCGGCGAGCGTCGTCGCCGGCGGCCGCCTGTACCGCCGTCGGACCGCCCGCTGATCCTGATGGCGGACGAGCCTGTCGGGACCGCGTCCCGGGTCTCGACAGGCTCGACCGACGGGAGATTCGGGGATGATGAACCCATGACGGACACGCCGGAGACGGACCTGCCGGAGACCGACCCGCCCGGGCCCGACGTGCCGGAGCTGCCGCCGCGCCTCGCGCTGGCCTGGGGCGTGGCGGAACGGCCGGAGCGCGTGCCCCGCCGGGAGCTGAGCATCGAGCGCATCGTCGAGGCCGCCGTCGAGATCGCGGACGCCGAGGGCCTCGCCGGCGTCTCCATGGCGCGCGTCGCCAAGAGCCTCGGCTTCACCACGATGTCGCTGTACCGGTACGTCACCAGCAAGGACGACCTGCTGCTGCTCATGCAGGAGGTCGCCATCGACGTCGAGTTCCCGCCCGCGCACGAGCCGGCGGACTGGCGCGCCGAGCTGCGGGAGTGGGCGCTGTTCACCCTCGCGGTCTTCCGCAAGCACACCTGGGTGCTCGACATCCCCGTCACCGGCGCCCCGATGACCCCGGCCAACCTGCGCGTCCTCGACGCCGGGCTGCGCGCGCTGCGCTCCACGCCGCTGGACGACGACGAGAAGATCGCGACGATCCTGCTCACCAGCGGCTACGTCCGGAACGCGGCGATCCTGGGTCGCGACCTGGACCGGGCAGTCGTCGCGGCGGGCGGCGACGGCGACGCCCTGGGCTCCGCCTACCACGACGTCCTGCGCCACCTCGTCGACGAGGTGCGCTTCCCCTACCTGCGCCCGCTGGTCGAGCGCGGCACGTACGTGCCCCCCAGCGGCGGCGGCCTGGACGAGCTCGACGACGTCGCATGGGGCCTGGAGCGGACGCTCGACGGCGTGGGCGCCTACGTCGCGTCGCGGGACGCCGCGGTCGTCCACCCCGACGGCCGCGCCCCGGCGGCGTCGCCCGGTGACGACCCGTTGGTGGCCGCCGCCGTCGCGACCGCGGGCGCGTACGCCGCCGACGCCAAGGTCAAGAAGGCCGCCGCGAAGCGCAAGGAGGCCGAGAAGCGGGTGCGCGAGGCGCAGAAGCGCCTGCGCGACCTCCAGAAGGCCGAGCGTGACGCCCTGAAGGCGGAGGCCGAGGCCGTGCGGGCGGCGCAGGAGAAGGCCGACCGCGGCTGACCTCCGCGCAGGCGGTCCGTCGCGGGGAACGACCCCTTCCCGCGACGGACCGACTGCTCGACGGGGGCGGGCGGGGCGTCGGCGGCGTGGACGCGTCGGCACCCCGGGGGCTCCGATGGCAGAATCGGCGCGTGCCAGCCCAGACCCGGAACGCCCCCACCCCGGACGGCGGCGCGGACGTCGCGCCCACCCGTGACGAGGCGGAGAGCGCGGCCAGGCGCGCGGCCGACGAGGCCCGCGCGGCCGTCGTCTCCGCGCTGCGGACGGTGATCGCGGGCGACGTCGACTCCTCCTCCCGGCGGCGCGCGGAGTACTCCACCGACGCCTCGAACTACCGCGTCGTGCCCGACGTCGTCGCCTTCCCGCGCAGCTCGCGCGACGTGGTCCGCGGCCTGGAGGTGCTGCGCGAGCTGAAGATCCCGGTGACGGCGCGCGGCGCCGGCACGTCGGTGGCCGGCAACGCGGTCGGCACGGGCGCGGTGCTCGACTTCTCCCGGCACCTGAACGAGGTGGTCTCCGTCGACCCGGAGGCGGGGACGGCCGTCGTCGAGCCCGGCACCGTGATGTCGACCCTGCAGCGCGCGGGCGCCGCCCACGGCCTGCGCTTCGGCCCGGACCCGTCCACGCAGAACCGCGCGACGCTCGGCGGGATGATCGGCAACAACGCGTGCGGCCCGCACGCCGTGGCCTACGGCCGCACCGCCGACAACGTGGTGGAGCTCGACGTCGTCGACGGACGCGGCCGGCGCTTCACCGCGGGCCGCGGCGACGCGACGTTCGCCGCCGTGCCGGGCCTGGCGGAGCTCGTGCGGGAGAACCTCGCGCTGATCCGCACCCAGTTCGGCCGGTTCGGGCGCCAGGTGTCCGGGTACTCGCTGGAGCACCTGCTGCCGGAGAACGGCTCCGACCTCGCCAAGGCGCTGGTGGGCACCGAGGGCACGCTGGTCACGGTGCTCGGCGCCACGCTGCGGATGGTGCCCGTGCCGACCGCGCCGACGCTCGTCGTGCTCGGCTACCCGGACATGCCCGCGGCGGCCGACGACGTCCCGCACCTGCTCGGCCACAAGCCGCTCGCGATCGAGGGCCTCGACGCCCGCCTGGTCGACGTCGTGCGCAGGGCCAAGGGCGAGGCGTCCGTGCCGGCGCTGCCCGAGGGCGCGGGCTGGCTGATGATCGAGGTCGGCGGCGCGAGCCAGGACGAGGCGAGCGCGCGGGCCGAGGCCATCGTGACGTCGTCGTCCGCCCTGTCCTCGCTGGTGCTGCCCGCCGGGCCGGACGCCACCAAGATGTGGCAGATCCGCGCCGACGGCGCGGGGCTCGCGGGCCGCACACCCGCGGGGGAGCAGGCGTGGCCGGGCTGGGAGGACTCCGCGGTCCCGCCCGAGCGCCTGGGCGCGTACCTGCGCGACCTCGAGGACCTCATGGAGCGCTACGGCGTCGACGGGCTGCCCTACGGGCACTTCGGTGACGGCTGCGTGCACCTGCGCATCGACATCCCGATGGAGACGTCGGGCTCCGTGCTGCGCACGTTCATGACCGATGCCGCGCGGCTGGTGGCGTACCACGGCGGCTCGCTGTCGGGGGAGCACGGCGACGGCCGCGCCCGCTCCGAGCTGCTGCCGCTGATGTACACGCCCGAGGCGATCCGGCTCATGGAGCGGTTCAAGGCGCTGTTCGACCCGGACGACCTGCTCAACCCGGGCGTCGTCGTGCGTCCGGCGGCCGTCGACGCCGACCTGCGCCGCCCCGCGGCGAAGGCCGTGCTCTCGACGCTGCCGGTGGGGGACCGGGGGATGGCGGGCTCGGGCCCGCTGCACGGCATCGCGAAGAAGGCGGGCCACACCGGGTTCTCGTTCGCGCACGACCACCACGACCTCACGACCGCCGTGCACCGCTGCGTCGGCGTGGGCAAGTGCCGCGCCGACAACCACGCCTCCGGCGGGTTCATGTGCCCCAGCTATCAGGCGACGAAGGACGAGAAGGACGTGACCCGCGGGCGGGCGCGTGTGCTGCAGGAGGCCGTCAACGGCACCCTCGTGGGCGGCCTCACGGCGCCAGAGGTGCGGGAGTCGCTCGACCTGTGCCTGAGCTGCAAGGCGTGCTCGTCCGACTGCCCGGCAGGCGTCGACATGGCGCAGTACAAGTCCGAGGTGCTGCACCGTTCCTACAAGGGGAAGCTGCGCCCCGTGGACCACTACGCCCTCGGCTGGCTGCCCCGCTGGGCGCGGCTCGCGGGCGGGATGCCGCGGTTCGTCAACAAGGTGCTCGGCGTGCCGTGGATCGCGAAGGCGGTGCTGTGGGCGGGAGGCATGGACACGCGGCGGCAGGTGCCGCAGTTCGCGGAGATCCCGTTCCGCACCTGGTGGAAGCGCGGCTGGGCGTCGCACGGCGTGCCCGGCCTGGGCGCCGGCCAGACGCCGCACGACCGCCCCACGGGATCGCGCCCGAAGGTCGTGCTCTGGGCGGACTCGTTCAGCGACGCCCTCGCGCCCTCCGTCCCGCAGGCCGCGGTGAAGGTGCTCACCGCGGCGGGGTACGACGTCGTCGTC
The DNA here is from genome assembly GCF_042264825.1 of Isoptericola sp. NPDC056134. Taxonomy (NCBI): domain Bacteria; kingdom Bacillati; phylum Actinomycetota; class Actinomycetes; order Micrococcales; family Promicromonosporaceae; genus Isoptericola; species Isoptericola sp. NPDC056134. Next base: position 65,928 of record NZ_JBHJVM010000019.1, on the reverse strand, counting down.
CCCGACCAGCAGGCGTGCTGCGGGCTCACCTGGATCTCGACCGGCCAGCTCGACGGCGCACGCCGCAGGCTGTCGCAGCTGCTGTCCGTGCTCGGGCCGTACGCGGTCAACGGCATCCCGATCCTCGGGCTGGAGCCGTCGTGCACGGCGGTGCTGCGCTCGGACCTGCTGGACCTCTTCCCCGACGACCCGCGCGCCCAGGCCGTCGCGGACGCGACCCGCACCCTGGCGGAGCTGTTCACCTCGCCGGAGACCGCGCCGGCGGCCGGGTCGGGCTGGGAGATGCCCGACCTGTCCGACCTCACCGCCGTGGTGCAGCCGCACTGCCACCAGCACTCCGTGATGGGCTTCGACGCCGACGAGGCGCTGCTGCGCACCGCGGGCGCCGAGATCAAGGTCCTGGCCGGCTGCTGCGGCCTCGCCGGCAACTTCGGCATGCAGAAGGGCCACTACGACGTGTCCGTCGCCGTGGCGGAGAACGCGCTGCTGCCCGCGCTGCGCGAGGCCGCGCCGGGCACCGAGTACGTGGCAGACGGCTTCTCCTGCCGCACCCAGGCCGTGCAGCTCGAGGGCACGCAGGGCAAGGCGCTCGTGGAGGTCATCGCCGAGCGCCTCTGACCCGCGCGCCCACAAGCGTCAGGGACGGCGGACGAGGGCGAGGACGCCGGAGCGCGCGGGCTCAGGGAGCTCCGGGACGAGGACGACGAGGGACTCGAGCAGCAGCCGCTCGAGCTCGTCGCGCGGGATGCCGCTGCCGCCCAGCCAGGCGGCGGTGACGTTCTCGACCAGCGCCACCCACCCGCCGGCCAGGAGCTGCAGCCGGTCGCTGGGCGTGAAGCCGATGACGCCGGCCGTCGTCGTCATGCGCGCGACGAGCGCGGTCCGCACGCGCTGCAGGGCGTCCTCGGTGGCGTCGTCGCCGGCGAGCGCGCCGCGCCAGATGTCCTCCCAGACGCGCCGGTGCGACGTGACCGAGCCCAGGAACAGCGACATCGCGTGCGCCGGGCGGTCGGCGAGGGGACGATCGTCGGGTGCCAGCAGCGTCTGCTCCAGGTCGGACACCGCCTCGAGCGCGACCGTGCGGCGCAGCGCCGTCGTGGACCCGAAGTAGTGGAAGACGAGCGCCTTCGACGCCCCCGCGCGGGCGGCCGCCGTCGCCGGCGTCAGCGCGTCCAGCCCCGCGGCCTCCGCCTCGGCGACGGCCGCCTCGAGGAGCTGGCGGCGCCGGTCCGACGGCTCGTGGCGCGTGCGGGGGCGCGGGGTGGCGGAGGTCATGGGCACAGTTGTACGGCGTTATTGACCATCAGTCAACAGCGGTCGTAGAGTTGTTGATCGCAAGTCAACAGTGTGTCGGGGGACGGGGAGCAGGGTGCAGATCACGCTGAGCGGGGTGCGGGTCGACGGGCGTCGCGACCCGATGCTGGAGGCCACGGACCTCGCCTGGTCGACGGGGGAGTGCCTGCTCGTCGCGGGCGAGCCGGGGCACGGACACACCGCCCTCGCCCTCGTCGCGACCGGGCGGTTCGTCCCGTCGTCCGGCACCGTGCGCCTCGACGGCGCCGTCGTGCCGCCGCCCGCGCTGCGCGCCCGCACCGCCGTCGTCGACGTGCCCGGCATCAGCGAGCCCGACGACGCCCTGTCCCTCGCCGACGTCGTCGCCGAGGGCCTGGCCCTCGCCGGCCGCCGGTCGCTGCCGCGCGACGTGACGCGGTGGCTCGAGGAGCGCGCCCTCACCGAGGACCGCGGGCGGCGGGTGGACCAGCTGCCCGGCGTCGTGCGCACCGCCGTCCTCGCGGCGCTGGCGACCGAGAACCCGGACGTCCGGTTCGTCGTGCTGACGCTGCCCGACCGGCACGGCGGCGAGCCGTCCGGCTGGTGGGAGACGGCGCGCACGCTCGCCGCGTCCGGGCTCGGCGTGCTCGTGCAGTGCACGCGGTCGTCCGCCCGCGACCTGGGCGTCGACCTGCCGCCCGCGCGCGGCGCCACCCTGCACGAGCCGCCGCAGGTCGTGCGGCGCGAGACCCCCGGCGCGCCCGCTGAGGAGCCCGGCGCGACCGCCGTCCTCCCCGCCGCCGAGACCGGCCCCGCCGTCGAGCCCGAGGTCGAGGACGAGCTGGAGCCGTCCCCCGACCCCGACGCCCGCGCGGAGGAGGAGCTCGACGACCCGCCCGACGCCGCGGCCCCCGACGACACCCCGATCGACGACACCCCGATCCACGACAGCATGGCCGCGACGCCGGCCGACGACCCGCAGGAGGAGGCCCGATGACCGCGGTCCGGCTCGCTCTCTCGGAGCTCAAGCGTCTCGCCGCCGGGCGCCTGCCGAAGCTCGCCATCCTCGCGATGGCGCTCATCCCCACGCTGTACGCGGGGCTGTACCTGTTCGCCAACCACGACCCGTACGGGCAGCTCGAGCAGGTCCCGGCCGCCGTCGTCGTGCAGGACGAGGGCACCACGACGAAGGACGCCGACACCGGCGAGACGACCGAGCGCGACTTCGGCCGCGACGTCGCGGACCAGCTGCTCGACGACGGCGGGTTCGGCTGGGTCGAGACGTCCCAGGCGGACGCCGAGGCGGGGGTGCGCTCCGGCCGCTACGACGCGGCCCTGATCATCGGGCCGACGTTCTCCGCCGACCTCGCGTCGGCGGGGGAGTTCGAGCCGCAGCAGGCCAGCCTCACGCTCATCACGAACGACGCGAACAACTACCTCGCGGGCACCATCTCGGACACGATCGTGGGGAAGGTGCGCGACTCGATCGCGGAGGAGGTCGGCACCGAGGCGGCCGACACGTTCCTGCGCGGGTTCGCGTCCATCCACACCAACCTCGCGGACGCGGTGGACGGCGCGAAGCAGCTGCTCACGGGCGCGACGTCGCTCGACGACGGCCTCGCGGACGCGGACGACGGCGCGCACACGCTCGCCGACGGCGCGGCGCAGGCGGCGGACGGCGCCGCGACCCTGGACGGCAAGGTCGGCACGCTGGCGTCCGCCGTCGGACAGCTCGACGACGGCGCGGGGCAGCTCGCGACCGGCCTCGGGACGCTGCAGGACAGGACGGCCGACCTGCCCGCGCAGACCCAGAAGCTCGCCGACGGCGCCGCCCAGGTGGCCGACGGCAACGCCCAGGTGGCGCAGTACGGTCAGGAGGCCGCCGAGGCGGCCGGGCAGGTGCTGCCGACCCTCGACGGCGCGCGCTCCGACGCGGCGTCCGCCCTCGACCAGGGGCGCACGGACCTCGACCAGCAGCTCGCCGACCTGTGCGCGCAGGTGCCGGACGACGCCGCCGACCTCGCCGCGCAGTGCGCCGACCTCCGCACGCAGGCGCTCGACCGCCTCGACGCCACGCGCGCCGACGTCGACGGCGCCCTCGACGCGCAGCGGAAGGACGTGGAGTCGGCCGTGACGACGGTCGAGGGCGCGTCCGAGAAGCTCGACCAGCTCGCGGACGGCTCCCGGCAGGTGGCTGACGGCGCCGCCACCCTGGCGGGCGCGACGCCGCAGCTCACCGCCGGCATCGCGTCGGCGGCGGACGGCGCCGACCGGCTCGCCGACGGCACGGGCCAGCTCGCCGCCGCCACGCCCGCGCTCGTCGACGGCGTGCACCGGCTCGCGGACGGCACCGGCCAGGTGTCCGACGGGGCCGCGGAGCTGGCCTCGGGCACGACGAAGCTCGCGGACGGCTCCGGGGAGCTGAAGAGCGGGATCGCCGAGCTGCGCGACGGGCTCGCCGAGGGCCTCGGCCAGATCCCCGACCTCGACGACCAGACGCGCGAGGACACGGCGTCGACCATCGGCAACCCGTTGGAGGTGCGCAACGACGCCCTGTCGTCGGCGGGTACGTACGGCGCCGGCCTCGCGCCGTTCTTCCTGTCGCTGGCCACGTGGATCGGCGCGTACGTGCTGTTCCTGCTGGTGCGGCCGCTGTCCACCCGGGCGCTCGCGGCGGGCCGGTCGGGGCTCGCGACGGCGCTGGGCGGCTGGGCCACCCCGGCCGCGATCGGCGTCGTGCAGGTGGCGGCGATGTTCGCCGTGACGAAGTTCGCGCTGGACATCCAGCCGTCCTACGGGCTGTTCACGGCGCTGTTCCTCGTGCTGGTGTCGGGCACGTTCGTCGCGGTCCTCCAGGCGCTCAACGTCTGGCTGGGCGCGGCCGGCCAGTTCCTGGGGCTGGTGCTGATGCTGGTGCAGCTCGTCACCGCGGGCGGCACGTTCCCCTGGCAGACGATCCCGCAGCCGCTCAAGGCGATGCACCAGTTCATGCCGATGACCTACGCCGTCGAGGGCCTGCGCCAGCTCCTGTACGGCGGCAACCTCGCCACCGTCACGCGCGACGTCACCGTGCTGCTCGGCGTCCTCGTCGTCGCGCTGGGCCTCACGACCCTCGCCGCCCGCAGGCAGCGTGTGTGGACCGTGACGAAGCTGCAGCCCGAGCTCGTCCTCTGACCTCCCCGCGCACCGCCTGTCCGGCAAGGGGGCAGGATGGGCGCGTGGAGTTCCAGGACGTGGTGCGCAGACGGCGGATGGTGCGGCGGTTCACGGACGAGCCCGTGCCGCCCGAGACGGTGGACCGGCTGGTGCGCAACGCCGTGCGCGCCCCCAGCGCGGGGTTCTCGCAGGGCTGGTCGTTCCTCGTCCTCACGGAGGCGGAGGACCGCGAACGGTTCTGGTCCGCCGCGACCCCGGCGGACTCCGAGCGTGACATGTCCGCCTGGCTCGCCGGCATGCGCACCGCCCCGGTGCTCGTCGTGGCGCTGTGCTCCAAGGACGCCTACCTCGGCCGGTACGCCGAGGCCGACAAGGGGTGGACCGACCGCGACGAGGCGCGCTGGCCCGTGCCGTACTGGCACGTCGACGCGGGCATGGCGTCGCTGCTCATGCTCCAGACGGCGGTCGACGAGGGCCTGGGCGCGTGCTTCTTCGGCGTCGGCGCGGGCGAGATGCCGGCGTTCCGCGAGGCGTTCGGCATCCCCGACGCGTGGGTCCAGACCGGGGTGGTCGCCGTCGGGCACCCCGCCGACGGCGGGGCCAAGGGCTCCCCGACGCGCCGCCGTCGCAAGCCGTTGGAGGACGTCGTGCACCGCGGGCGGTGGTGACGCCCGTACTGTCACGCCACGACGGATCGGTGGGACGCCTACGCGCCGCCCAGGTGGCCGAGGGCAACCACGTTCACGCCGTCGGGCCGTGTGTAGCTGGTGGTTCCTGCTGTGAGGACGTTCAGTGAGGTGAGCTGGTCGGCGCGCTGGGCCGAGACCTTCTTCGCGAGCGCGGTGAGATGGGCCGCCGCGGTGTCGATGTGCGCTGTGCCGCCGAGCTTGACCTCGAACGCGGCCCATCGACCGTCTGCGATCTCGACGACGGCGTCGACCTCGAGACCGACCTCGTCGCGGTAGTGGTAGACGGTTTCACCGAGCGCCTGGGAGTACACGCGTAGGTCACGGATGCACAGGGACTCGAACAGCAGGCCGAGGGTGTTGAGGTCGCCGAGCAACGTGCGCGTGTGGCGCCGAGAGCGGCGGCGGTGAGGGAAGGATCGACGAAATGCCACTTCGGCTGGGTGCGCAGCCGGACGCGCGAGCGGAGGTGGGGTGCCCAGGCGGGCTGCTCCTCGACGACGAAGACACGGCTCAAGGCATCGCCGACAGCGCGACATCATTGGTGCCCTCACCGCTCTCCGCCAGGGACATCGGTCGGAGCGTGACGCGCCGGAAGCGTCCTGCGCCGCTGTGCCGGGTGACATCGTCGGCAGGAGTCGCGGACCCGGTGAGGATGAACTGACCGGGCGCTCCGCGCTGGTCCACCTCGTGCCGGACGGCGTTCCACAGAGTGGGCGCGAGCTGCCATTCGTCGATCAGCCGTGGCGTGTCGCCTGTGAGGACGCTTCGAGGGGACGCCTCAGCCAGTCCGGAGAGTTCCGGAGACGAGTCGAGGCGGACGGAGCTCTTGGCGAGCTGAAGCCCGGTGGTCGTCTTGCCCACGGCGCGGGGCCCCTCGATGATCACCGCCCCGAAAGTGTCGAGCGAGTCGAGCAGGAGACTGTCGACCATGCGCCTGGTATAGCCGCTCATCGTGGATAGATATCACTTCTGCGATGATCTGAGTATCACTTCTGCGATCTCTCGAGTATCACTCTGACGTTCAATGAGGTAGCACTCCCGCGATGTCTCGAGGCGTCGTCGCGGCCCGCACCGCCCCGGCGAGCGCCGTGACTGCCTCGTCGACCCGCGCGTCGGCGAGGTTGCCGTACCCGACGACGAGGGCCTCCGACCCCGGGGCCGCGGCCGTGACGCGGTAGCGGCGCAGGTCGGCGACGGCGACGTCGCGCGCCGCGGCCGCGCGGACGACGTCGGCGGCGGCGACGCCGTCGGGCAGACCGAGCACCACGTGCAGCCCGGCCGCCAGGCCCGTCACCGGCAGGCCGGGCAGCGCGTCGTCGAGCGCGGCGAGCAGGGCGGCACGACGGCGGCGGAACCTGCCGCGGGCGGCCCGCAGGTGCCGCTCGTAGCCGCCCCCCATGAGGAACCGGGCGAGCGCGAGCTGGTCGAGGGTGGACGGCGCGGGGCCGCCCGCGTCCGTCCCCAGGCGCTCCCGCCAGCGCGGCGGCAGCACCAGCCAGCCGAGCCCGAACGCGGGGGAGACGGTCTTGCTGAGCGACCCGAGCAGGGCGACCCGACCCGGGTCGTGACCCTGTAGCGCCGCGACCGGGCGCCGGTCGTAGCGGAACTCGGCGTCGTAGTCGTCCTCGACCACCAGGCCGTCGACGGCGCGCGCCCACGACACGAGCGCGTCGCGCCGCTCGGGCGCGAGGGCCACGCCGGTGGGGAACTGGTGCGCCGGCGCGACCAGCGCGGCGCGGGCGCCGGTCCGCACGGCGGACGCGGCGAGCGCGGCCACGTCCACCCCACGGTCGTCGACGGGCACCGGCACCGGGACCAGGCCGGCGTCGCGCGCGACGTCGCGCAGCCGCCCCCAGCTCGGGTCCTCGACCAGGATCGCCCGGTGGCCGGCGGAGCGCAGCGCGCGGGCGAGGCGGGTCATGCCGTCGGTGGCGCCGTGCGTCACGAGGACGTCGTCGGGCCCGGCGCACGTGGAGCGGGCACGCGCCAGGTACGCGACGACGGCGCCGCGGGCCGCCGGGTGGCCGGCCGGGTGCGGGGCGCCCAGATCGGCGTCGGGGGTGTCGGCCAGGGCGTCGCGCAGCGCCCGCAGCCAGGCCGCCCGGGGCACGTGCCGCAGGTCGGGGACGCCGGGCGCGAGGTCCAGGCGGGCGCGGCGCGCGGGGGCGGCGCCGGACGACGTCGGGCGCGCCGTCGGGTGCTTCGGCGTGGCGTGCGCAGCCGCGCCGGCCGCGATCCGGGTGCCCGACCCGACGCGGGCCTCGCAGAACCCCTCCGCGACGAGCTGGCCGTACACCTCCGTCACGACCCACCGGGACACCCCCAGCGTCTCCGCGAGGGCGCGCGACGGCGGCAGCGCCGCCCCGCCGGGGACCCGGCCCGCGTGCACGGCGTCCCGCACGGCGCGCTCGACACGCGCGACCAGCGGGGCGTCGTCGTCCCCGAGGTCGAGGACGGTGTCCCACGCCAGCACGGGATTGGTCTGGGTAGTTGCCATGAAATTGGACGGTACACCCGGACCGATCGGCATCTAGCGTCGTGGGTGTCAGCCGGGGGACCGTCCCGGCGTCACGCGACAGGGAGACACCATGCGCTACCGCACCATCGGCGACGGCACGACGTCCTTCGACGTCAGCACGCTCTGCCTCGGCACCATGTGGTTCGGCACCCGGACCGACGAGGAGACGTCGTTCGCGATCCTCGACCGCTTCGTCGAGGCCGGCGGCACGTTCCTCGACACCGCGAACAACTACGCCATCTGGGACGGCGGCCAGGGCCGCGACAGCGAGGACGTCATCGGCCGCTGGCTCGCCGCCCGGGGGAACCGTGACGAGCTGCGCATCGCCACCAAGGTGGGCGCCGCCAAGAAGGACCCGAACCTGCCGCTGCAGCACGTGCCGCCGACGAACTACCAGGGGCTCGGCGCGGAGACCATCGCGTGGGAGGCGCGCGAGAGCCTGCGCCACCTCGGTGTCGACCACATCGACGCCTACTACGGCCACGTCGACGACTACGACACCCCGCTCGCCGAGACCGTCGGCGCGTTCGGCAAGCTCCAGGCGGAGGGGCTGATCGGGATCGGCGGCATCTCCAACGTCGCGCTGCACCGCGTCGTCGAGGCGCGCGAGGAGGCCCGTCGCCAGGGCGTCGCGCCGTACGGCCTCGTGCAGCAGCAGCTCACCTACCCGTACCCGCGGCCCGACGTCGGCCGGCACAACTGGGCGTCGTACGAGCTGCTCGACTACGCCGGCGCGTCGGCCGCGACCGAGCACCCGCTCGCCGTCGTCGCCTACTCGCCGCTCATGCAGGGCGCGCTGGTGCGCGACGACAAGCCGCTGTGGGACGGCTTCGACCACCCGACGACGCACGAGCGGCTGCGCGTGCTGCGCGAGGTCGCGGCCGAGATCGGCGCCACGCCCCACCAGGTGGTGCTCGCCTGGCTCCTCGGCGGCGACGTGCCCGTGGTCCCGGTCGTCGGGGCGAGCAGCGTCGCGCAGCTCGACGAGCTGCTGGGTGCGGCGGACCTCGACCTCGACGACGACGTGCGTGCGCGTCTCGACGCCGTCTGACCGTCAGGGGTGACCGGCGGGGCCCTGCGCGGTCACTCCAGCCACTCGGTGACGAACCGGTCGTTGGCGTGCACGTGCAGGGCCTCGTACACCTCGGGGCCGATCACCGTGAACTTGTGCGGCGTCCCGGCGGGGGCGACGAGGATCTGGCCGCCCACGGCGACCACCTCGTCGTCGCCCACCCGGAACAGAGCCCGCCCCGAGCGGAGGACGAACGTCTCCGTGTAGGGGTGGCGGTGCAGGCGGGGGCCGACGCCGTCCCGGTCGAACCGCTCGAACATCACCGACACGGTGGACCCGTGCAGGTAACCCTCGAAGTCCGCGCCCGGCAGCGTGGCCTGCTCGATCAGCTCGATGCTCGACTCGGTGCTCATGCCGGGTCGACTGCCGTCCCCGGCAGGACTGAGCGGTGTCAGGGGAGCGGCAGGTCGAGCCCGTGCCGCAGCCGGTCACGGACGGCGCGGGGCAGCTCGCCCCAGTCGTCGATCGTGTCGAGGTCGACGGCGGTGCCCGGGCGGCGCACGACCACCGGCCGTAGCCCCGCGCGCTCGGCCTCGGCGACGTGCGCCGCCCGCGACGCCTCGCCGAAGCGGAACCGGAACGGTGGCGCCGCGGGCAGCACCAGCAGGTTGGTCCCCGCCAGGTGCCGGTCGGTGGCGACGACGGCGGCGGCACGACGCCGTGCGTCGTCCGGAGCCGGCGCGCCCGCGGCGAGCAGGGCCGCGACGTCGTCGGTCGTGAGCAGCGGCAGGTCGGCGTGCGCGACGAGCAGCCGGTCCGCGCCGCGCTCGAGCGCCGCGGCTCGCCCGACGTCGAGCGCCGCGTTCAGCCCCGGCCGCCCCGGCGGTTGCGGCACCACCTCGATGCTCGGCGCGGCAGTCTCCGCTCGGCGCGGCAGCTCGAGCTGCCGCGTCGAGATCGACGTGCCGCCGCGACGGAGCGGGGCGAGGGTCTGGTCGACGAACGGCACGTCGGCGGTGACGACGAGCACGCGGTCGACGCCGTCCGCCGCCAGCAGGACGGCGACGACGTGCCGGGCCAGCGCCGCGACGAGCCGGCGTCGCGCGGCCGGGTCGAGCGAGGACGCCAGCCGCGACTTGCCCGAGACGCCGTCGCGCAGCGGCACCAGAGCGATCGTGCGGACGGGGGCGGGGCCGTCCGGTGCGCTCATCCGAGGGTGAGCAGGTCGTGGGCGAGGCGCTCGCGGCCGGCGGCCCCGCCCATGATCGTGTCGGTGACGAGCACCTCGACCCCCAGCTCGCGGATCGGGCCGGCCAGGTCGGCGTCGGCGTCGTCCACGACCATGACGTCGACCAGGTCCGCGTACAGCCGGGCCACCCCCAGCGCGGACACCTCGTGCCCCAGCGTCTCGAGGATCTGCGCCGCCGGGCCCTTGATCGCCTGCCCGCCGACGATCGGGCTCACGGCCACGCGCCGTGCGGGCGAGGCCAGGACGGCGTCGCGCACCCCGGGCACGGCCAGCACCGGCTCCACCGACAGGAACGGGTTGGACGGCGCGACCACGAGCAGGTCGGCGCGCGCGATCGCGTCGAGCACCCCGGGCGCGGGCCTGGCTGTGGCGACGCCGTCGAGCTCGATCCCCAGCACCGCGTCGGCGTGCTGCCGCCGCACGAAGTACTCCTGGAACGCGACCCGGCCGGACGGCGTGTCGACGAGCGTGCGCAGCCGGTCGTCGGTCACCGGCAGCAGGCGGGCGTGCACGCCCAGCGACGCCGCGAGCCGGGCCGTGACGGCGTGCAGCGGCTGCCCCTCGCGCAGCGCGGCCGTGCGCACCACGTGCGTGGCGAGGTCCCGGTCGCCCAGCGTGAACCACGTGTCCTCGCCGAGCCGGGCGAGCTGGTCGAGCGTCGTGTACGTCTCGTCGGTCAGCCCCCAGCCGCGGGTCTCGTCGTTCAGGCCGGCGAGCGTGTACATGACCGTGTCGAGGTCGGGGGAGACGAGCAGGCCGTGCCGCTCGGTGTCGTCGCCGACGTTCACGACGACGGTGAGGCCGCCGTCGGGCGCCGGGGCGCCGTCGTCGGGCAGGGCGAGGGCGAGGCCGTGCGCCAGGCGGGCGCCGCCGACCCCGCCGGCGAGAAGGGTGACGCGTGTGCTCACCCGACGAGCCTACGGTCCTCGTGGACCGACGTGGGCGGAGGTGGACGTGCAGGATGGGGGCATGGCCGTCTTCGCTTTCTCCGTCGCCCCGCTCGGCGCGGGCGAGTCCGTCGCGGACTCCGTCGCCGCCGCCGTCCGCATCGTCCGCGAGTCCGGGCTCCCCACCCGCACCACCGCGATGTTCACCGAGATCGAGGGGGACTGGGACGAGGTGATGCCGGTGATCCAGCGCGCCACGGAGGCGGTGGGCGCGGGCGGGCACCGGGTGTCGCTGGTGCTCAAGGCGGACATCCGGCCCGGGTACACCGGGCAGCTGGACGCGAAGGTCGCGCGCGTCGAGGAGCGGCTCGCCGACGACGGCGGCACCGGGCACGCGTAGCCCCGCGGCACGTCGCCGGACCTCTCCGCGGGCGGCCTGTTGCGCCGACGCGCGCCTGGGAGCCCGCTGTGGTACACGCCACGCCGCAAGGGCCTTAGGCTTGCCCCGGGATCCGGCCGCCGGGGTCGGGTCCGATCCAGGAGTGGTGTGCAATGCCCCTGTTCGAGGTCGATGCCCAGAGGCCCCTCCTCGTCCAGTCCGACCGGTCGCCCGCAGCAAGCGCGCAGGGGGTCGGGACCACCGCCCACCGGGTGGTGGACAGCCATATCGACGGCCTGCTCGGCGAGCAGATCTTCCCGGTGAGTCCCGGCGTCGGCCCGGACGAGCCGCACCTGCTCGCCCTCGACGCGACCGGCTCGCCCGTCGTCGTCGAGCTCGTCGCCGACCTCGACCGCGCCGCCCTCACCCGCGCGCTGGACCACGCCGGAGCCGCCGGCCGACTGACGCGCGGCGCCCTCGCCGAGCGGTACCACGGCGGGCCGTCGGCGTTCCACCGCGACGTCGCGGCGTTCTACGACAGCGTGCCCATCACCCGGTCGCAGCCGGGCCGCAGCAGCGCGCGGCTCATCGTCATCTGCCAGGAGGCGAGCGAGGAGATCCTCAACGCCGTCGACTTCCTGCGTCAGCCCACCATGCCCGTCGAGGTGCTGAAGATGGGCGTGGTGCACAGCGCGGACGGGCGCCGCTTCGTGGACGTCTCGCCGCTGGTGATCCACCCCGCGTCCGCGCCGTCGGCCCCGAGCCTGTCCGCGCCCGCCGCCCCGGCGGCGCCGACGGACACCGTCGCCGCGTCCGACGACGACGCCGCGCGGGCGTCCGACGCGCCCGACCGCGTCGACCCCGAGACCTTCGCCGAGGGCGTGGCCGTCGGGCTCGCGCTGGGCGGGAAGATGCCCGCCACGGTGCAGGCGCCTCGCGACAGGGCGGAGTCGGCGGCCCCGCCGTCGCGGACCCGCCGCCGGGCCGCGCGCCCGCGGTCGGCCGAGGCCGGCCCGTCGGATGCCGCGCTCCCCGGAGGCCCGCTACCCGTCCCGGCCGCCGAGCCCCTGCCGCCCGTGCCGGCCCCGCACGCTCCCGTGCCTCCGCCGTCCTCGTCGCCGATCCCGGCGCCCGCCCCGAGCCGCGCAACGGGTCTCGACGACGACCGCGACATCACCCGCGAGCGGCCGCCGCTCCCCGACGGGGCCCCGCGCCGCCGCTCGCGCTCGGACCGCTTCACGTCGCGACCGGAGCTCGACGTGCCGTCGCCGGACCTCGGTCGGCAGGACTTCGGTCGGCAGGACGTCGGTCGGCAGGACTTCGGTCAGGCGTTCGCGGAGGTCGCCGCTCCCGCGTTCGACCTGCCGGTGCCGGAGCCGCGCTGGTCCGGCGTCGAGGACGACCTCCCCCGCCTGCAGGTGCCGCCGCTCGAGCCGCCGCGTCTGCGCACGCCGCCGTCGGACCCGTTGGAGCTCGGCTGGACGCCCGCGCCGCACGACCACGGCTACGACCCGCTCACGTCGCCCGTCCCGCCGCCGCCGGAGCCGCTCGCGGCGTCCGGGTCGTGGGCGCCGCCCGCCGCGGGCGACGACGAGGTGGACCCGGACCTCGTCGCCCTGGCCGGCACGCTGGTGCACCCGACGACGATCGTCTGGTCGCGCCCGCGACGCCGCCAGTACTTCGAGGCCGTGCTGCACCAGGACGGCGCCATCCAGCTCGCCGACGGCTCACGCTACTGGCACCCGGACCACGCGGCGTCCGCCGCCTCGGGCTCGCCCACCGCCGACGGGTGGAGCGTCTGGCGCCTCGGCGCCGAGGGCCCGACCCTGATGGACGCCTTCCGGCACCGCTTCGCCTGAGCCTGGGGGCTGTTGTGAGCGTGACGTTGGCCCTGTTTCGGTTGCGAAACAGGGCCAAGATCACGCTCACAACAGGGCGGGGTCAGGGCAGGACGACGATCTTGCCGGTCTGCTCGCCGGCCGCGAGACGCGCCAGCCCCTCGCCGACCCGCGCGAGCGGCACCACGGAGTCGATGACGGGCCGCACGCCGGTGCGGGCGACGAACCGGGTCAGCGCGGCCAGGTCGTCGCGCGAACCCATCGTCACGCCCTGCACCCGGATCTCGTTGAAGAAGACGCGGGTCAGCTCGGCGGGCGGGGCGTCGCCCGACGTCGCGCCGCAGACGACGATCGTGCCGCCCGGCCGCACGGAGCGCACCGAGTGCGCCCAGGTGGCCTGACCGACGGACTCGATCACCGCGTCCACACGGGCCGGCACGCGGGCGCCCGTCTCGACGGCGTGCGCCGCGCCCAGCTCCAGCGCGCGCTCCCGGCGCTCCGCGGAGCGCGAGGTCACCGTCACCTCCAGGCCGGCCGCGGCGCCGAGCACGATCGCCGCGGAGGCGACGCCGCCGCCCGCCCCCTGCACCAGCACCCGGTCGCCGGGGGCGAGGCCGGCGGCGCCGAACAGCATCCGGTAGGCGGTGAGCCAGGCGGTCGGGAGGCACGCGGCCTCCTCCGACGACAGGTCGTCGGGGAGGGGCACCAGGTTGTGGGTCGGCACCGCGACGTACTCCGCCAGCGTGCCCGGGTAGTGCTCCGACAGCAGCGTGCGTCGCTCGGTGGGCCCGACGCCGTGCCCGTCGGCCCCGATCACGCCGTGCAGGAGCACCGGCGTGCCGTCCGCGGCCGTGCCCGCGGCGTCGGTGCCGAGGATCATCGGGAGCTGCTCGGGCCGCAGGCCCACGCCGCGCAGCGACCACAGGTCGTGGTGATTGAGCGTCGCGGCGCGCACCCGCACGGTGGTCCAGTTCTCCCGCGGCTCGGGCTCGGGGCGTTCACCCACCTCGAGGCCGTCGAGGGGGGAGTCGGGCGAGAACCGGGCGACGGTGGCGGCGAGCATGCGTCCCAACCTACTGTCCCGCCCTCCTGGTGGTCGGCCCGCGCGGACCGACCTGGAGGTCGGGGCCGGAGATGCCCTAGGTTGTCCGCCATGCCTACCGGTGGGGTCGAGGAAGAGCTGGCCGCGGCGCGCGCGGCCGTCGTCGAGCACGCGCAGCAGTCGGCGCGGCGTCAGGTCGCGGGCCGGGAGCTCGCCGCGGCGGAGGAGGCTCTGGCGGACGCGCGGGCCTCGCTCGCCGACGAGGCGGCCGACGTCGCGCGGCTGGAGTCCCTGAGCCTCGCGCGCGTGTGGGCGGGGCTGCGCGGCGACCGCGCGCAGCGCCTCGACGCCGAGCGCGCCGAGCAGCAGGCCGCGGAGTACGTCGCCGCGACGGCGGAGGCGCGGCGGGACGCCGCGGAGCGCGAGGTGCGCGCCGTCGACGCCGGTCTGGCGGCGCTCGGCGACGTGCGGGCCCGGTGGCGCACCGCGCTCGCGGCGAAGGAGGAGTGGGTGCACGGCGCGGGCGGCCCCGGGGCGGCCGAGCTGGCCGCGGTGGCCGAGCAGGTGGGCGGGTGGCGTGCCCAGCAGGTCGAGATCGATCAGGCCCAGGCGGCCGCCGAGCGGGCCGCGCGGGCGCTGGCCGCGGCGGAGGTCGAGCTCCGCGGCGCCGACGGCTGGTCCACCTACGACACGTTCTTCGACGGCGGCATGCTCGCGAGCATGGTCAAGCACGACAAGATGGACCGCGCCGCGGGCCTGCTGCGTGAGGCGGACGGGGCGCTGCGGCACCTCACCGTCGAGCTGGGCGACCTCGGCGAGCAGGGGGTCGGCGGGGTCGGCGTCGACGGGCTCACCCGCACGCTCGACGTCTGGTTCGACAACATCTTCACCGACTGGTCGGTGCGGAACCGGATCGCCGAGGCGCGCGACCGCGTCGCGGCGGCGAGCCGCGCCGTCCACGGGGTCCGGCAGCGCCTCGCCGAGCGGTCCGCGGCAGCCGAGGCGGAGATCGCGGCGCTCGCCGCCCGGCGGGAGAGCCTGCTCGTCGCGTGACGGTCGCCGTCAGGGGGCGCCGACGTCGAACATCCAGGTGATGCCGTACCGGTCGGTCACCTGGCCGTAGAAGTCGCCCCACGGCGCCTTGTCGAACGGCATCGCGTCGCTGCCGCCCTCGGCCAGCTTCGCGTACGCGCCCGCGACGTAGTCGTAGTCCTCCGGCCCGCCGGTCAGCGCGACGGTGACGCCGCTGGTGGGTGCGACGTACGGCATCATCGAGCCGGTGTCGGCGGCCATGAGCGTGAGGCCGGACGGCGTCTCGAGCTGGCCGTGCATGACGAGGTCCTTGTCGGAGTCCGCGATCGGCATGCCCGAGTCGGCCGGCATCCCGCCGAACGTGCTGACGTCGAGCTCGCCGCCGAGCACCGACCGGTAGAACTCGAGGGCCTCGCGGGCCTGGTTCTTGAAGCTGAGATACGGGTTGAGCCGGACCATGGGGGCCTCCAGCAGCGCTGCGGGGTGGCTGGCCGCGCGGGTCGGCGGCCGGTCACCACGCTAGGCACGGCCCCTGACACACGCGCGGGCGGCGGGCACCGCGGGCCGGCGGCGGGTCCCCTCAGAGCATGTCGAGCGGCACGGGGCCGCTGGGCGGCGGGAAGGCGGCGTCGAGCTCGGCGAGGTCCTCGGCCCCGAGGCGAAGGTCGCGAGCCGCGGCGTTCTCGCGCACGTGCGCGGCGGACCCGGACCGCGGGATCGCGACGACGCCCTCTCCCGCCAGCACCCACGCGAGCGCGACCTGCGCCGGGGTGGCGCCGTGCCGCCGGGCGACCTTCCGCAGCGCGGGGTCGCCGAGGATGCGCCCCTGCTCCACCGGCGAGTAGGCCATGGCCGCGAGGCCGCGCTCCCGGAGGATGGGGAGCAGGTCGTGCTCCGGCCCACGCCGGGACAGGTTGTAGAGCACCTGGTCGGTCTGGCACGCGCTGCCCAGCCCGCCGGCGACGCCGTCGAGCTCGCGCAGGTCGTCGACGTCGAGGTTGCTGACGCCCCAGCCGAGCACGTCGCCCGCCTGCACCAGCGCGTCGAGGGCGGCCGCCGTCTCCGCCAGCGGCACCCCGCCGCGCCAGTGCAGCAGGTAGAGGTCGAGCCGGTCGGTGCCGAGGCGGCGCAGGCTGGCCCGGCACGCCGCGACCGTGCCGCGGGCGTCGGCGTTCCACGGGTACACCTTGCTGACCAGGACGACGTCGTCGCGTCGTCCGGCGACGGCCTCGCCCACCAGCTCCTCGGCCGCGCCCTCGCCGTACATCTCGGCCGTGTCGATCAGGGTGAGGCCCAGATCGAGGCCGGTGCGCAGCGCGGCCAGCTCGTCGGCGCGGCGGGACGGCGTCTCGCCGAGGAACCAGGTGCCCTGGCCCAGCGCGGGGACCGCGCGACCGTCGGGCAGCGTGACGGTGGTGGTCATACGCCGATCATGCCCCGGCCTCGTCCTCCTCGACGCTCGCGCCGGCGAGGAAGTCGGCGACGATGGGCCCGAGCTGGTCGAACTCGATGAGGAAGCCGTCGTGGCCGAAGTCGGACGTGACGATGCGCAGCGGTTCCGCCCCCGGCACCCAGGCGGCGATGCGGCCCGCCTGCTCCGGCGGGAACAGCCGGTCGGAGTCCACCGCCACGACCAGCGCGCGGGCCGTGATCTGCGACAGCGCCGACTCGACGCCGCCGCGGTCGCGGCCCAGGTCGTGGCTCAGCATCGACTCGGTGAGCACGAGGTAGGAGTTGGCGTCGAAGCGCCGGGCGAGCTTGTCCCCGTGGTGGTCGAGGTACGACTGCACGGCGTACCGGCCGTCCTCGAGCGGGTCCTCGCCGCCCTGGGGCAGCCGCCCGAACCGGACGTCGAGCTCGGCCGCCGTCCGGTACGTCGTGTGCGCGATCTGACGGGCGATGGCGAGCCCGGTGTCCGGGCCGTCGCCGTCGGCGGCGTCGTAGTAGTCGCCGCCGCGCCAGCGCGGGTCCGCCCGGATCGCGCCGAGCTGCGGGTGCGCCCACGCGATCTGGTCGCCCGACGTCTGCGCCGTCGTCGCGATGGCGGCGATGCCGTCCACCGCGATCCCGGCCTCGGGGCCGAGCAGCGCCCACTCCAGCACGCGGAGCCCGCCCATCGACGCCCCGACGACCAGCGACCAGCGCTCGACGCCGAGCTGCCGGGCGAGCTCGATCTCCGCGGCCACCTGGTCGCGCGTGGTGATGCGGGGGAAGCGCCCGCCCCACGGCCGCCCGTCGGGGGCGGTGGACGCCGGCCCCGTGGTGCCCTGGCAGCCGCCCAGCACGTTGGGCGCGACGACGAAGTACCGGTCGGTGTCGATGGGCGCGCCGGGGCCGATCATGTCGGCCCACCAGCCGGCGGTCGGCTGCCCCGGCCCGGCGGGGCCGGTGACGTGCGCGTCGCCGGTCAGCGCGTGCAGCACGAGGACGGCGTTGGTGCCGTCGGGGGCCAGCTCGCCCCACGTCTCGTAGGCCACCCGCACGTCGGGCAGCACGCCGCCCGCCTCGAGCTCGACCGCGCCGACGTCGACGAACGCCCGGTCGGCGGCCGGGTCGCCCTCGCGCCACGCGCCGGTGGCCGGCACCGGCGGCTTGACGCGGTCCCGCGAGACCGGCGTGGGGCGGACGGTGGGGGCGGCCTGGTGGCGGCCGCCCACCGACGGCACGGTGGCGGCGACGCCGCCGCCGCACCGCGCGGACGGGCCGGGCACCGCGGTCACGCGGCGGCCTCGTCGTCCGACGTCGTGCCGCCCGCGACCACGTCCGCCGCCGCGGCGAAGCCGAGCTCGAGGTCGGCGAGGATGTCCTGGATCCCCTCGAGGCCGACCGCGAGCCGCACCAGGGCCGGCGTCACGCCGGACTGCGCCTGCGCCTCCGGGGTGAGCTGCGCGTGGGTGGTCGACGCCGGGTGGATGACCAGCGACCGCACGTCGCCGATGTTCGCGACGTGCGAGTGCAGCTGCAGCGCCGAGACGAACGCGCGGCCCGCGGCGTTCGCGAGCTCCGGGTCGGCGACGTCGAGCTCGAACGCGATCACCGCGCCGGCGCCCTTCGGCGCGTACTTCCGGGCGTTCTCGTGCCACGGCGACGAGGGGAGGCCGGCGTAGTGCACGAGGCGCACGTCGGCGCGCCCCTCGAGCCACTCGGCCACGGTCTGCGCGTTGGCGACGTGCCGCTCCACGCGCAGCGACAGGGTCTCGAGGCCCTGCGCGAGCAGGAAGGCGTTGAACGGGGCGACGGCGGGGCCGAGGTCGCGCAGCAGCTGGACGCGCGCCTTGAGCACGAACGCGAGGTTGGCGCCGAGCGCGGAGCCCACGCCGAGGTCGCGGGCGTAGACGAGGCCGTGGTAGCTCTCGTCCGGCTGGTTGAAGCCGGGGAAGCGCTCGGGCTGCGCGGCGTAGTCGAAGGTGCCTCCGTCGACGATGACGCCGCCGATGGCCGCGCCGTGCCCGCCGAGGTACTTCGTGGCCGAGTGCACGACGACGTCCGCGCCGTGCTCGATCGGGCGCACCAGGTACGGGGTGGCGATCGTGTTGTCCACGATGAGCGGCACGCCCACCTCGTGGGCGACGGTCGAGACGGCGGCGATGTCCAGCACGTCCGCGCGCGGGTTGGGGATGGTCTCGGCGAAGAAGGCCTTGGTGGTCGGCCGGGCCGCCGCGCGCCAGGACTCGGGGTCGTGCGGGTCGTCGACGAACGTCGTCTCGATGCCGAGCCTCGGCAGCGTGTGGCGCAGCAGGTTGTAGGTGCCGCCGTACAGGCTGGGGCTGGCGACGACGTGGTCGCCGGCCTGCGCGACGTTGAGGATCGCGAGCGTCTCGGCGGCCTGCCCGGACGCGACGAGCAGCGCGCCGACGCCGCCCTCGAGGTCGGCGATGCGTGCCTCGACGGCCTCCTGCGTGGGGTTGCCGATGCGGGTGTAGATGGGGCCGAGGTCGGCGAGCGCGAAGCGGTCGGCGGCGACGTCGGCGCTGGGGAACTCGAACGAGGTGGTCTGGTAGATCGGCAGCGCGCGGGCCCCGGTGACGGGGTCCGGGGTCTGGCCGGCGTGGATCTGGCGGGTCTCGAAGGTCCAGCTGGAGGTCATGACGTGCTCCTGGGCGGTGTCGGGCGCGGTTCGGGCTCGGTCGGCGGTGATCGGGCCGCGGCGGGAACCAGGAGGCCTGCGCGTCTGGGGCGGGCCGCGGCGGTCGGCTGCGCACGCGGAGCGGATGGCTGGGTCGACGAGCGGCCGCAGGCAGGCGAACGTGCGCGGTGGTCAGCGGCACATTCGACGGGTCATGCGGACGACCGTAGCCCGGCGGCGTAGCGCGCGGCACCCGTGTCTCGCCATTCGGGACCAGAATATGGACGGCGTGTCGGCTTGCCTGGCGTGTCCTGCGCGCACTCTCCGGTGGCGCTCCTGGCCGGCCGGGGTGAGTCTGGGCGAGGTTGCCCGGAGCGCGCCCGCCGGCGCGTCAGCCCACGGAGGAGCAGACCATGCCTCGCACCCGCCGTGCCGCCAGGGTCACGTCGTGGACCGTCGTCGTGCTGCTCGCCTGCACGCCCGTCGTCGCCGGCGGGGTCGCGTGGGCGGAGCCCCCGTCCGACGACGACGTCGCGGCCGCGCACGCCGCGGCGGACGCCGCCGCCCTCGACGTCACCGGCGCCCAGGCGCGGCTGGACGCGATCCGCGCCGAGCTCGGGCGGGCCGAGGCGGCGGTCCAGACCGCCGCCGAGGACTACGCGGAGGCCCGCGAGGCGCTCGCCGCCGCGAAGCGCGGGACGGCGGAGGCGCGCGAGCGGGCCGACCGCGCCCAGCAGGCCGAGGACGATGCCCGGGGGACGCTCGCGGAGGCGTACCGCACCACGGCGCGCGCGAACGAGAACGGTCTCGGGCCGCTCGACGTCGTCACCGGGGCGCGCGAGGTCGGCGACGTCGTGTCGACCGAGGCCGCGCAGCGCGCGGTGGACCGGAAGGTCGCGGGCGCGCTCGCCCGGCAGGCGGACGTGCGTTCCGCGGCGCGCAACGCCGACGCCCGCTGGCAGGCCGCCCGCGACGCGCAGCAGGAGGCCAGCGCGGCGGCCGAGGCCGCCTTCGCCACCGCGCGGCGCGCGGCCGACGACCTCACCGCCCGCACCGCCGCGGCCGAGGGCGAGCGCGACCGCCTGTTCACGCGGCTGGCCGACCTGCGCAGCACCAGCGTGGAGCTCGAGCGGCAGCGCGAGGCCGACCGTCAGGAGAAGGTCGTCGCCGCGCGCGAGGCCGCCGCGCGGGACCGTGCCGAGGACGCCTCGTCGTCGGGCGGTTCGTCGGGCGCGTCCGACGGGACCGCCGACCGGGCGGACGCCGCCGGGCAGGCCGGACCGGAACCCGAGCGCCCGCGGTCCGGGGGCACGGACGGCGCGCGGGCCGACGCCGAGCGGGCGCCCGAGCCCGACCCGCAGCCGACGCGCACCCGCGAGCCCGCCCCGGACCCGGCGCCGCGGCCCGACCCGAAGCCGGACCCGAGGCCCGAGCCCCCGCCGGTCAGCGGCGTCGGCCAGGGCAGCGCCGCGCAGGGCCGCGAAGCGCTGGCGTGGGCACGCTCGAAGATCGGCACGGCCTACCAGTGGGGCGGCGACGGCAACCCGGGCTACGACTGCTCCGGCCTGACGTCGGGCGCGTGGAACGCGGCGGGCGTGTGGATCACCCGCACGTCGCGGTCGCAGTACCTCACGGTCGGCAAGGTCTCCTACGACCGGATGCGCCCCGGCGACCTGATCTTCTACGCCAACGACACGTCCGACCCGTCGACCATCCGGCACGTGGCGATCTACGCCGGCGGCGGGATGATGGTCGAGGCCCCGCGCCCCGGCATCGACGTCCGCGAGACCCCGGTCCGCTGGGACGAGGTCATGCCGTATCCTGTCCTCCTGGGGTTGTTGGGAGCGTGCTTCTGCCCCCGCTTTTTCGAGGCTCGGGACAAAACCCCCCCCCACAACGGTGGGGGTCAGGGGCGCAGCAGCACCTTGGTGGCGCGGCGCTCGTCCATCGCGGCGTAGGCCTCGGCGACGTCGGCGAGCGGCAGCTCCAGGTCGAAGACCTTGCCGGGCACGATCGCCCCGGACAGGACCTCGGGCAGCAGCGTCTCCATGTAACGGCGGGCGGACGCCATACCGCCGCCGATGGTGACGTTGCGGTCGAACAGGCGCCGCACGCTCAGCTCGGGGCCGCCGTTCGGGACCCCGACGAAGCCGACGCGGCCGCCGCCGCGCACGACGTCGAGCGCGGTGTCCATCGACTGCTTGGTGCCGACGCACTCGAGCGCCGCGTCCGCCAGGTCGCCGCCGAGCAGGTCGCGGACGGCCGCGAGGCCCTCCTCGCCGCGCTCGGCGACGACGTCGGTGGCGCCGAACTCGCGGGCCAGGGCGGCCCGGTCGTCGTGGCGGCTCATGGCGACGATCCGCTCCGCGCCCAGGAGGCGCGCGCCGATCACGCCGGACAGCCCGACGGCGCCGTCGCCGACCACGACGACGGTGTCGCCCGCGGAGACGCCCGCGGAGAACGCCGCGTGGTACCCGGTGGACATGACGTCGGCGAGGGTGAGCAGGTGCGGCACCAGCCCCGCGGCCTCGAGCTCGGCCTCCGGCCGGCCCACGGGGAAGAGGGAGTGCTGCGCGAGCGGGATGCGCACGCGCTCGCCCTGGGCGCCGTCGACCGGGTTCCCCCAGCGGTCGGTGGAGCCGAAGCCGGTGACGAGGTCGCAGGCCGCGGGGTAGCCCGCCCGGCAGGCCTGGCACTCGCCGCAGCTCATGGTGAACGGCAGGATCACGAAGTCGCCGACCCGCGCCGACGTCACGTCGGCGCCGAGCTCCTCGACCACGCCCACCAGCTCGTGGCCGATGGGGCGCGGCCGCTTCACGGTCGTGACGCCGCGGTACGGCCACAGGTCGGAGCCGCACACGCAGGCGGCGACGACGCGGACCACCGCGTCGCCCGGGGTGAGGATCTTCGGGTCCGGGCGGTCCTCGACGCGGACGTCGCGGGGCCCGTGGATGACGGCTGCACGCATGGGTTCACGGTAGACGCCTCCGCACGGTCCGGGGACGACGACGGCGCCGCACCCCCGGTGGGGTGCGGCGCCGTCGCGGGGCCGGGCGGTCAGTGACCGTCGTAGTAGCCGGTGTCCTTGGCGCGCTGGAAGGAGCGCTCGATCTCGGCCTCGGCGTCGGCGCGGCCCACCCAGTGGGCGCCCTCGACGGACTTGCCGGGCTCGAGGTCCTTGTAGACCTCGAAGAAGTGCTGGATCTCCAGGCGGTGGAAGTCGGAGACGTCGTCGATGTCCTGCCGCCACGCGGCGCGCTGGTCACCGAGCGGCACGCAGAGCACCTTGTCGTCGCCGCCGGCCTCGTCGCGCATGCGGAACATGCCGAGGGCGCGGCAGCGGATCAGGCAGCCGGGGAACGTGGGCTCCTCCAGCAGCACGAGCGCGTCCAGCGGGTCGCCGTCCTCGCCGAGGGTGCCCTCGATGAACCCGTAGTCGTCCGGGTAGCGGGTCGAGGTGAAGAGCATGCGGTCGAGGCGGATGCGACCGGTCTCGTGGTCGACCTCGTACTTGTTCCGCTGGCCCTTCGGGATCTCGATCGTGACGTCGAACTCCACTGTTCCTCCATGCTCGGGACGTGCTCGGGGAGATGCTTCGGACATGCTCGCTGCGGGCATGCTCGGTGCGGACGCCCTGTCAAAGTGTGCCATGCGCGGGCACGCCCGCCCGGTCCGGTGCGGCGGCGTCGAACCGCGGACGGACGTGGGAAGATACGCACGGAGCGCGCCACGGGGTCCGGGCTGTGACGATGCTCACGGACGACTCACGGACGACTCACGGACGACTCACGGACGACTCACGGGGCGCGGGAGGACGACATGGGGTGGCGGGCCAGCGTCGGCGCCACCGTCACGACAGTGGTCGTGCTCTTCAGCGGCTATCTCGTGGCGGACGCCCTCGACGTCGTCCCGGGCATGCTCACCACGGCGCCCCCGCCCGCACCGGCGGCCCCCTTCCCGACGGCACCCGGCGCCACCACCGGCCCGACCCCCGAGCGCTCGCTGCCCGACCTGCCCTCCGACGCGCCGGAGCCCGCGGCGTCCGCCGTCGGCAAGCTCGTCACCGGGCTGACGAAGGACGACCGCCTGGGCAAGCGGGTCGGCGCCGTCGTCGTCGACGCCGCGTCCGGCGAGACGCTCGGCGCGGCCGCCCCGGACCGGCCGATGATCCCCGCCTCCACGCAGAAGCTCTTCACGGCCGTGGCCGCGCTCGCCGGCCCGGGCGGCGACACGACGCTCCCGACGACGGCGGTGCTCGACGACGAGACGCGCCTCGTGCTGGTGGGCGGCGGCGACATGATGCTCGCGGCCGGCTCCGGCGACCCCGACGCGGTGAACGGCCGTGCCGGCCTGGGCGACCTCGCGGACCAGGTGGCCGCGCAGGTGCTGGACGCCGGGCAGGACACGGTGACCCTCGGCCTGGACGACACGCTGTTCTCGGGCCCGGCCGTGCCCGCCGACGTGCCCGCCGCGGACGTCAGGGACGGCTACACCGCCCCGGTCGCCGCCCTCGCCGTCGACGTCGCACGCACCACGGACGAGGAGTACGCGCCGCGCGAGAAGGATCCGGCGATGGCGGCCGCACGCACGTTCGCGAAGGCGTTGGAGAAGCGGGGCGTCGCCGTGCGCGGCGAGGTCTCCCGCGAGGAGGCGCCGTCGTCGGCGCGCGAGGTCGGCCGGGTGGAGTCCGCGCCGCTGCGCGACGTCGTCGGCGACATGCTGCGCCGCTCGGACAACACCATCACGGAGGTCGTGGGCCGCATCGTGGCGCTCGACGCCGGCGAGCCCGGCACCGGCACGGCCGCGATCCAGGCCGTGACCGCGCAGGTCGAGGAGCTCGGCGTCGACATGGACGGCGCCAGGCTCGTGGACCTGTCCGGCCTGGGTCGCGGGTCGCGGGCGACGCCCAGCCAGCTCGCCGCGGTGCTGACGCTCGCCGTGGACCCCGACCACCCCGAGCTGCGCGACGTCGCCGACGGCCTCGCCGTCGCGGGCCTGAACGGCACCCTGCACGACCGCTACCCGACGTCGAACCCCGGCCGTGGCTACGTCAACGGCAAGACGGGGAGCCTGCCGAAGGTCACGGGCCTGGCCGGCACCGTCGTCACGGCCGACGACCGGCTCCTGGTGTTCGTGACGCTCGCGGACAAGGTGCCCGAGGGCGGTTCCGCCGGCGCGCGGGTGATCTTCGACGACTTCGCGGGGAAGCTCGCCGACTGCGGCTGCCGGTAGGCCCCGTCGACGCCGGCGGTACGCCCGGCGATGGTTACCGTGGTCCCGTGACCACGCCAGCCCCCGCCGCCGAGCCCCTGCTGGACTGGACGGCGGCGGCGCAGATCGCCGGGCGGCTCGCGCGCCCGGGCGCCACGGCCCCCCGCGACGACCTCGACGCCCTGGTCGCCGGGCTGCGCTCCGCGGCCGGGGACGCCGTCGGGCACGTGCTGGAGGTCACGGGCATGACGCCGGCGACGCCGCGCGCGGAGGGCGTGCTCGGCGACGTGCACGTGGTGGACCGGGCCGGCTGGGCCCGCGCCAACGCGCAGTCGATGCGGGCCATGACCGACCCCGTGATGGCGGTGCTGGCCGGGGAGATGCCGGCCACGTCGTCGGCGGCGCGGCTGGCCGGGGCGGCGGAGGTCGGAGGCCTGCTCGCGCTGCTGTCGGGCCGCGTGCTCGGGCAGTTCGACCCGTACGGTGCCGGCCACGCCCCCGGTCACGGCCGGCTGCTCCTCGTGGCGCCCAACGTGCTGCAGGTCGAGCGGGCGCTCGGGCTGCGCCCCGGGGACTTCCGCCTGTGGGTGTGCCTGCACGAGCAGACGCACGCCCTCCAGTTCGCCGCGGCGCCGTGGCTCGCCGACCACCTGGTGGGGCGCGTCGGCGACCTGATGAGCGGCGTCACCCGCGGCTCGGTCGCGATGGCGCACGCCCCGCTGCGGGAGAAGGCCGCGGTGGTCGGCCGCACCGTGCTGCGGGCGGTGCGCGGCGAGCTCGTCACGCCGCTCGACGGCATCCTCGGACCCGAGCAGCGGCGTGAGCTCGAGGAGATCACCGCCGTCATGGCCCTGCTCGAGGGGCACGCCGACGTGATGATGGACGCCGTCGGGCCGCGCGTCGTGCGCTCCGTGCGCACCATCCGCGCCCGGTTCGAGAAGCGGCGCGACGGCGAGGGGGCGCCCGCGCTGGACGTCGTGCTGCGGCGCGTGCTCGGCATGGACGCCAAGCTCGCGCAGTACCGCGACGGCGCCGCGTTCGTGCGGGCCGTCGAGGAGCGGGTCGGGCGGGACGGGCTCAACGCCGTCTGGTCGGGGCCCGGGTTCCTGCCGTCCGCCCGCGAGATCGCCGACCCGCGCGCCTGGGTGCGCCGCGTGCACGGCTGACGACGGGCGGACGACATGGCCCGCGTCGACCCGGCGCTCGCGGCGGCCCGCGCGGCCGTGCGGGCCGAGCTGGCGGACCTCGCGCGCGACGGCGGGCTGGCGGCGGGCGACCTGGTGCTCGTCGCGTGCTCCGGCGGCGCGGACAGCCTCGCGCTGGCGGCGGCCGCGGCGCTCGAGGCGCCGCGGGTGGGCCGGTCGGTGCGCTCGGCGGGGTTCGCGGTGCGGGTCGGGGCGGTCGTCGTGGACCACGGGATGCAGGAGGGCTCGGACGTGGTGGCGGCCACGGCGGCCGCGCGCTGCCGCGACCTCGGCCTCGACCCGGTGCTGGTGCGTCGGGTCCGGGTGGACGCCGGCCCGGGCGCGGACGGCCCGGAGGGTGCCGCCCGCGCCGCCCGGTACGCCGCGCTCGACGGCGTGGCCGACGAGACCGGGGCCGTCGCCGTCCTGCTCGGCCACACGCTCGACGACCAGGCGGAGTCCGTGCTGCTCGGGCTGGCGCGGGGGAGCGGGGCGCGGTCGCTGGCGGGGATGCCCCGGCGCCGGGGCCGCTACCGCCGGCCGTTCCTCGGCCTGCGCCGTGCGCAGACCGAGGCGGTGTGCGCCGCCGTCGGCGTCGACTTCTGGACCGACCCCACCAACCTGATGCCCGACGGCGCGGAGGGCGTCGACGGCGAGGGCGGTGCCGCCGTGCCCGCCCGCACGCGGGTGCGTGCCGCCGTCGTGCCGGTGCTGGAGGACGCGCTGGGGCCGGGCGTCGTCGAGTCGCTCGCGCGCACCGCCGGCCAGCTGCGCGCCGACGCCGACGCGCTCGACGCCCTGGCCGCCGACCTGCTCGCCGCGGCCACCCTCCCCACCGGCGAGCTGTCGGACGTCCAGCCCACCGGGGCGCACCAGGCCTCTGACCGCACCCTGGTGCTCGACGTCGGCCCCCTCGCGGAGGCGCACGCCGCGCTGCGTCGTCGTGCCCTGCGGTCGGCGGCGCTGGCCGTCGGCTGCCCACCCGGAGCGACGACGGCGCGGCACGTGGACGCGCTGGACGCGCTCGTCGTCTCGTGGCGTGGGCAGGGAGACGTCCACCTGCCGGGCGACGCCCGAGCGCTCCGCGCGTGTGGCAGGCTCTACCTGCGCCCCGCCGAGCCGCACCCCGCCGGGGCGGCGCACCCCCCAGCCCCAACCCCGCCCCTCGAGGAGTGACCGTGGACCAGTCGGACGTCGAAGGCGACCTCGCCAACATCCTGCTCACCGAGGAGCAGATCGGCAGCAAGCTCGACGAGATCGCCGCACGGATCGACGCGGAATACGCGGGCCAGGACCTGCTGCTCGTCGGCGTGCTCAAGGGCGCCGTCATGGTCATGGCGGACCTCGCGCGCCGCCTGCACCACCCGGTGCAGATGGACTGGATGGCGGTGTCCTCGTACGGGTCGGGCACCAAGTCGTCCGGCGTCGTGCGCATCCTCAAGGACCTCGACGCCGACCTCACGGGCCGCAACGTGCTCATCGTCGAGGACGTCATCGACTCCGGGCTCACGCTCTCGTGGCTCGTCGCGAACCTGCGGTCCCGCGGCCCGGCGTCGGTGGAGATCGCCACCATGCTCCGCAAGCCCGACGCCGCGAAGGTGGACGTCGACGTGCGCTACGTCGGCTTCGACATCCCGAACGAGTTCGTCGTCGGCTACGGCCTCGACTACGCCGAGAAGTACCGCAACCTGCCGTTCGTCGGCACGCTCGCGCCCCACGTCTACTCCTGACGAGCGCCGTCGCGCCCTGGGCGAACACCCACGGTTCGTCCACACTCGGCGTGTAGCGTCGTGAACCACACGTTGCCCGACGGAAGGGAAGCGGGGAACCGTCCCCGTCGCCGATGAACATCAAGAAGATCCTGAGCGGCCCGATCATCTGGATCGTGGTCGGCCTGCTGCTCGTCTCGCTGGCCTTCAGCGCGTTCAACACCGATCGGGTGTCGCGGATCGAGACCTCCCAGGGCCTCGAGCTGCTCGCCGGCGACACGGTCGACCACGCCCTCGTCGTGGACGGGGAGCAGCGCGTCGAGCTGGAGCTGAGCGAGAAGTACGTCACCGGCGCGGGCACCGAGAGCGAGCAGGACCACGGCACGAAGGTCGAGTTCTTCTACGTCGAGCCGCAGGGCGACACCGTCGCGACGGCCGTCGAGAAGGCGGACCCCCCGAAGGGCTTCGACTCCGAGAACCCGCAGCCCAGCTTCTGGAGCTCGATCCTCGGGTTCCTCATCCCGTTCCTGCTCATCGGCGTCGTGTTCTGGTTCATCCTGTCGAGGGCGCAGGGCGGCGGCCGCAACGGCGTCATGGGCTTCGGCAAGTCCAAGGCCAAGCTGATCAGCAAGGACATGCCGCAGGTGACCTTCGCCGACGTCGCGGGCGTGGACGAGGCGGTCGAGGAGCTCCACGAGATCAAGGAGTTCCTCGAGGACCCGGCGAAGTTCCAGGCCGTGGGCGCCAAGATCCCCAAGGGCGTGCTGCTGTACGGCCCGCCCGGAACCGGCAAGACCCTCCTCGCGCGCGCCGTCGCCGGCGAGGCCGGGGTGCCGTTCTACTCGATCTCCGGCTCGGACTTCGTCGAGATGTTCGTCGGCGTCGGCGCCTCCCGTGTGCGCGACCTGTTCGAGCAGGCGAAGAACAACTCGCCCGCGATCATCTTCGTCGACGAGATCGACGCCGTCGGCCGCCACCGCGGTGCCGGCATGGGCGGCGGGCACGACGAGCGCGAGCAGACCCTGAACCAGATGCTCGTCGAGATGGACGGCTTCGACGTCAAGACGAACGTCATCCTCATCGCCGCCACCAACCGGCCCGACATCCTCGACCCGGCGCTGCTGCGGCCCGGCCGCTTCGACCGCCAGGTGGCCGTCGAGGCCCCCGACCTCAAGGGCCGCGAGCACATCCTCAAGGTGCACGCGCAGGGCAAGCCGATGGTCGAGAGCATCGACCTGGCCGTCGTCGCGCGCCGCACGCCCGGCTTCACCGGTGCGGACCTGGCGAACGTCCTCAACGAGGCCGCGCTGCTCACCGCGCGCAGCGGCGCCCAGCTGATCGACGACCGTGCGCTGGACGAGGCCATCGACCGCGTCATCGCCGGCCCGCAGAAGCGCACCCGCGTGATGAAGGTCAAGGAGCAGAAGATCACCGCGTACCACGAGGGCGGGCACGCCCTGGTCGCGGCGGCGATGCGCTACACGGACCCCGTCACCAAGGTGACGATCCTGCCGCGCGGCCGGGCCCTCGGCTACACGATGGTGATGCCGATGGAGGACAAGTACTCCACCACCCGCAACGAGCTGCTCGACCAGCTCGCGTACGCGATGGGCGGCCGCGTGGCCGAGGAGATCGTCTTCCACGACCCGACCACGGGCGCGAGCAACGACATCGAGAAGGCCACGGCGACCGCGCGCAAGATGGTCACCGAGTACGGCATGAGCGAGAAGGTCGGCGCGATCAAGCTCGGCAGCGGGTCCGGCGAGCCGTTCCTGGGCCGCGACATGGGCCACCAGCGCGACTACTCCGAGGCCGTCGCCGGCACCGTCGACCACGAGGTGCGCAAGCTCGTCGAGGCGGCGCACGACGAGGCGTGGCAGGTGCTCACCCAGTACCGCGACGTGCTCGACGACCTGGTGCTGCGCCTGCTGGAGAAGGAGACGCTCAACCAGGCGGAGCTCGCCGAGGTCTTCGCCCCCGTCGTCAAGCGCGAGCCGCGCGACGTGTGGCTGTCCAGCGAGCAGCGCACGGTGCACACGCGCGGCCCGATCATGACGGACGCCGAGCGCGCCGCGTCCAACGGCAACGGTCAGGCCGTCGTGCCTCAGGACGAGGCCGCCATCGTGGGCAACGAGCACGACCTGCAGGAGGCCGGGCCCGGCCTCGGCAGCGACACCGAGCCGCCGGCGGCGGGGGACAACCGGTGACCGACCCGGTGACGGACCTGGGCATGCGGGCTCCCGTCGACGTGCCGCCGTACGACGCCGCCCGCGCGGAGGCCGCGGTCCGCGAGCTGCTGCTCGCGGTCGGCGAGGACCCGGACCGCGAGGGCCTCAAGGAGACGCCGGCCCGCGTGGCCCGCGCGTACCAGGAGATCTTCGCGGGGCTCCGCCAGGAGCCGGAGGACGTGCTCACCACGACCTTCGACATCGGCCACGAGGAGATGGTGCTGGTCCGCGACATCGAGGTGTACTCGACGTGCGAGCACCACCTCGTGCCGTTCCACGGCGTCGCGCACGTGGGCTACATCCCCAACACCGACGGTCGCATCACGGGTCTGTCGAAGCTGGCGCGCCTCGTCGAGGTGTACGCCCGCCGCCCGCAGGTGCAGGAGCGCCTGACGACGCAGGTGGCGGACGCGCTGGTGCGCATCCTCGAGCCGCGCGGCGTCCTCGTGGTGGTGGAGTGCGAGCACCTGTGCATGTCGATGCGCGGGGTGCGCAAGCCCGGCTCGCGGACCGTCACGTCGGCGGTGCGCGGCATCATGCAGAACGCGACCACGCGCGCCGAGGCCATGAGCCTCATCACGGGACGGTGACCCGGGCATGACGGCGCACCCGCGCGACGCGGTGGTCGCCGGGCTCCCGGAGCTGTCCGGCGTGGGCCGGTGCCTCGTCATGGGCGTCGTGAACATCACGCCCGACTCGTTCTCCGACGGCGGCCGGTGGTTCGACGCCGACGCGGGCGTGCAGCACGGCCTCGACCTGCTGGCGGACGGCGCCGAGATCCTGGACGTGGGCGGCGAGTCGACCCGGCCGGGCTCGGCCCGCGTGGACGAGGCGGAGGAGCTGCGCCGCGTGGTCCCCGTCATCGAGAGGCTGGCCGCGCACGGCGCCGTCGTGTCGGTGGACACGACCCGCGCGTCCGTCGCCGAGGCGGCCGTCGCGGCAGGGGCGCGGATCGTCAACGACGTGTCGGGCAGCTACGCGGACCCCCGCATGGGGCACGTCGTGGCGGAGACGGGCGTGGCGTACGTCGCGATGCACTGGCGCGGCCACGCGGACGTCATGGACAGCCTCGAGGTGTACGAGGACGTCGTCGCGGAGGTGCGCGACGAGCTCGCCGCGCGCATGGACTCGCTGGTCGCGGTGGGGGTGGACCCGGAGCAGCTCGTGCTCGACCCGGGCCTGGGCTTCTCGAAGGCCGGGGTGCTGAACTGGCCGATCCTCGCGCATCTGGACGCGCTGAGCTCCCTCGGTCGTCCGGTGCTGGTGGGCGCCTCGCGCAAGCGCTTCCTGGGGCACCTGCTGGAGGGCACGCGCGGCCTGTCCGCCGACGAGCCCGCGCCGCCCCTCGAGCGCGACGACGCCACCGCCGCGATCTCCGCGCTGTCCGCCGCCGCCGGCGCGTGGGCGGTGCGGGTGCACGCCGTGCGCGCCAGCGCCGACGCCGTCCGGGTCGCGGACGCCTGGACGTCGGCCTCCCGCGACGTGTTGGATGCCGGGATGACCGCACCGGTACACCCCACCCACGCCGTGGGCGGAGCAGGAACCGCCGCTGATGAGGAGGGCCCCTCGTGACGTTCGCCGCAGCCGTACCGGGACCGGACGGACAGCCGCTCGACCAGATCCGCCTCGCCGGCGTCACGGCGACGGGGCACCACGGGGTGCTCGCGCACGAGCGCGCCGACGGCCAGGTCTTCAGCGCCGACGTCGTGCTGCACCTCGACACCCGGGCCGCCGCGTCGTCGGACGACCTCGGTCAGACCGTGAGCTACGCGGACGTCGCCCAGGACGTGCACGACGTCCTCGCGGGCTCCCCGGCCGACCTCGTGGAGACCGTCGCCGAGCGGATCGCCGCCGTCGTGCTCAGCCACGCGGCCGTGCAGGCCGTCGACGTGCGCGTCCACAAGCCGCAGGCGCCGATCCCGGTCCCGTTCGACGACGTCGCGATCGTCGTGCGTCGCGACCGCGCTCGCACGCCCGTGGTCGACGCGGCCCCGGCCGCCGAGCCTGCCGAGACTGCGGTGCCCGTCGCGGCGGCCGTGCCCGTCCCGCCGCTCGAGCCGGCGGTGGCGCACGCGCCCGTGCCGCCGGCCCCGGTCGCGGCGGTGCCGGTCGAGCCCGCCGATGCCGCGGCCCCCGCCGAGGCGCCCGCGCCGCCCCCGGCGGACCTGCTGGACGCCACCCCCGCCGAGCCGGTCGACGTCGTGCTGGCGCTCGGGGCGAACCTCGGGGACGCGCAGGTCACGCTCCGCCAGGCCGTGACGGACGTGGACCGCCTGCCGGGCGTGCAGGTCATGGAGGTCTCGCCGCTCGCCCGCACCGCCGCCGTCGGGGGGCCGGAGCAGCCGGACTACCTCAATGCGGTGCTCGTCGTGCGGACCACCCTGTCGCCGCGCGACCTGCTGCGCAGCACGCAGCAGGTGGAGGCCCAGCACGGTCGCGTCCGCGAGGAGCGCTGGGGACCGCGGACCCTCGACGTCGACATCGTGCAGTACGGGTCGCTCGTCGTGACGGCGCCCGACCTCGAGCTGCCGCACCCGCGCGCGAAGGAGCGGGCCTTCGTGCTCGTGCCGTGGGCCGAGGTGGCGCCGGACGCGGTGCTCGGCGGGCCCGGCGGCGGCCCGGTCGGCCAGCTCGCGGTGACCGCCCCCGACCGGGCCGGCATCCGCTGGCTCGCCCTCGACTGGCTGACCGGCCCGACGCAGAGCACCGGTCAGGTCTCCGCGGCGGCGGCCGACGCGGCGCCGTCCGCCCCGGTGCCGCAGTCCGCACCGGCGGCGCCCGCCGACCAGCCTGACGACCAGGCTGCCCACCAGCCCGCCGACCGGCCCGGGCACGACCCCGCCGACGAGGCCCAGGCGTCGTACGCGCCGGAGGCCTACGCCGAGTCGTACGCGCCGGAGTCCTACGCCCCTGAGGCCTACGCGCCGGAGGCGTACCCCGCGGAGCCCGCACAGCCCGCCGAGCCCGCGTCGGGCGGCAGCCCGGTCGTGGAGCAGCAGTACGCGCCCGAGCAGTACGCGCCGGAGCCGTACCTGCCGGTGCCCCCGGCGGCCGAGCCGCCCGTCGTCGAGCCCCCGGTCGTCGAGCCGGCTGCCGTGCCGGAGCCGCGCCGGGAGGACCCGCCCGCACCGGGGGCGCGCGCCGTCGTGCCCGACCCGTTCGGCCCCGACCCCGACCAGCCGGTCATGCCGCGCCCGTTCGCACCCGTCGGGCCGCCCGCGCCGATCCCCGCGGAACCGCGCGGCGACGCCCCGGAGCCCCCGCACGCCCCGGTGCCCCCGGCCCCGACGGGCCCGTTCCCCGCGCCCGCCGCGTCGTCGTTCGCCCCGCCGCCCCCGCGGCACGACCCGGTGCCGCCGGCCCCCGCGCCCGTCGCCGACCTGCCCGCCTTCCCGGACCCGTTCGCCCCGCTGCCGGACGCGCACCCCGGCCCGCTGCCCGGTCGCGCCGCCCCGCAGGAGCGGCTCGGGGAGGACGGCCGCTGAGATGCGCCGCACCTCCGTCCGCCTCCTCGCCGCCGTCGCCGCCGTGGTGGCGGTCGGCGGTGCCGGGCTGCTCCGGCTGCTCGAGTCGCGCGGCGTCTACCTCCCCACCGTCGCGTGGGTGGAGGACGTCGCGATGCTCGCGCTGGCGGGCGTCATCTTCTGGATGGGCTGGGCGGTGCGCGCGTACCAGAAGGGCGACCGCCCGGACCTCGACCCGATGCGCGCGGCCCGCACGTTCGTGCTCGCCAAGGCGGGGGCGCTGACCGGCGCCCTGCTCGCCGGGAGGTACGTCGCGAGCGTGCTCGTCGTCCTGGGTCAGCTGCAGATCGAGGCCCGCCGCGACCAGGCGGTCGCCGCCGCCATCGCGGCGGCGTGCGCCGTGGTGCTGTGCGTCGTGGGGCTGGTCGTGGAGAAGTTCTGCCAGCTGCCGCCGTCCGACGACCCCGACGGGGGCGACACCGAGGAGCACGCGGACCCCCTGCCGTCGTGACCGGCACATACCGGTGTCGTCCGGAGGTCGGACGCCAGACGGTGCGCAAGGGCCGGTCGGACGATGTGGCCGGCGGGGCCCCGGATGGAAGGATGGACCCATGACCAGCATCCCCGCGGGCGCCGACCCGTCGACCACGCGGCAGACCGGTCCCTTCGACCCGCCCGGCGTCGCCTGGCAGGGCGTGTCGCCCCGGCTCGTCCCGGCGCGCCTCATCTCGACGTCCGCGACGCTGGCCGTGCCGATCGTCGCGGGCGTGGTGCTCGCCGTCCTCGTCTCGCCGTGGTTCTGGCTGCTCGCCGGGGTGCCGGCCGCGCTGCTGGTGTGGGCGCTGCTTCTGGTGCCGCGCCAGGTCCGCGCGATCGGGTACGCGGAGCGCGACGACGACCTGCTGATCCGCAAGGGCATCATGTTCCGCACGCTCGTCGTCGTGCCCTACGGCCGCATGCAGTACGTGGACGTGGAGGCGGGTCCGCTGGACCGCAGGCTCGGCATCGCGAAGGTGCAGCTGCACACCGCGTCGGCCAGCACCGACGCGGACATCCCCGGCCTCGTGCCCGACGAGGCCGAACGCCTGCGTGACCGCCTCACCGCGCGGGGCGAGGCGAGGCTGGCGGGCCTGTGAGCGAGCCGAGCCCCGAGCGGGCCCCTGAGGCGGGTCACGCGCCGACGCACGAGCCGGCCGGGCAGGAGCAGGAGTGGCGCCGCGTGCACCCGGTCACGCCGTTCGTGCGGGGCTGGGCGGCCGTGGTGGCGATCCTGGTCATCGGCGGGCAGCAGGTGCTCGACGACGTGTCGAACGCGGTCAGGGCGGTCGACTCGATCCGCAGCCTGTGGTGGGCGGTGATCCTCGCGCTGGTGCTGCTCGTCGCGATCATCTTCGGCTACGCGGCGCTGGCCTGGCGCATGACGGCGTACGCGGTGGACGACGACGCCGTGCGGCTGCGCAAGGGCATCCTGTTCCGCCAGCAGCGGCACGCCCGCCTCGACCGGCTGCAGGCGATCGACGTGCGGCAGCCGCTGCTCGCGCGGCTGTTCGGGCTGGCGGAGCTGCGCCTGGAGGTGGCGGGCGGCTCCGACTCGGGCGTGGCCATCGGGTTCCTCAAGGAGGCGGACGCGCAGCGCCTGCGTGCCGACCTGCTCGCGCGCGCGGCCGGGGTCAAGGCGGCCCGTCGCACCGACCTGTCCGACGCACGGCCCACCGGAGCACGCCCAGGGTCCGACACCGTGTCGGCGCCCGGGGACGCGTCCGACGCCCAGCCCGCCGGAGCAGCCCACGCGTCCGACGACGGGCAGGACGGCGTCGCGCCCGAGGCGCCCGAGCGCCAGGTGTACGAGGTGCCGGCCACGCGCCTGCTGCAGTCGCTGCTGCGGATGCCGGGGGTGTGGATCGGCGTCCTGGTGCTCGTCGGCGTCGGGGTGGCCGTCGCCGTCACCCGCGAGGTGAGCATCCTGTTCTCCGCGCTGCCCGCCATCCTCGGCGTCGGCGGCTACATCTTCCAGCGGTTCGCGGGGGAGTTCGGCTTCCGGGCCGCGCTGTCGCCGGACGGCATCCGGCTGCGCCACGGCCTGCTGGAGACCCGTGCGCAGACGATCCCGCCGGGCCGCGTGCAGGCGGTGTCGCTCACGCAGGGCCCGCTGTGGCGTGGGCCCGACTGGTGGCGCGTCAAGGTCAACGTGGCCGGCTACGGCGGCGGCGAGGGCCAGCAGCAGGGCGAGCAGCAGCACGTGCTCCTGCCGGTCGGGCCTCGCGAGGAGGCGCTCACGGCGCTGTGGCTCGTGCTGCCCGACCTCGAGGTCGAGAACCCCGACGACACGCTGGCCCTGCTCGACGAGGCCCTCACCGGCGACGCCCGCACCGACCGCTGGTTCGTCACCAGCCCGCGCAGCGCCCGCCTGCTCGACCCGTGGAGCTGGCGCCGCAACGGCTACGCGGTCACGGGCCGCGCGCTGCTGGCGCGCGGGGGCCGCTTCGTCCGCTCGCTCGAGGTGGTGCCGCACGAGCGCACCCAGTCCCTCGGGATCGAGCAGGGTCCGTGGCAGCGCCGGCGCGGCCTCGCGTCGTTCGTGCTGCACTCGACGCCCGGCCCGATCAGCCCGGCCGTCCACCACCTCGCCGAGGACGAGGCCGCGCGCCTGCTCGGCGAGCAGTCCGCCCGGGCCCGCGCCGCCCGCGCCCACGCGGGGCCGGAGCGCTGGATGGAGGGGCAGACGGAGGCGCAGATGGAGGGGCGAGGGTGAGCGTGCCCGACGGCGGCCGCCCGGACTCCGCGCCGCCGTCCGCGCGGCCCGGCCGCCTCGGCGTCGGCGTCGTCGGCGCCGGCCGGGTGGGTGCCGTGCTCGGCAGCGCGCTGCGCGCGGCGGGCCACACGGTGGTGGGCGCGAGCGGCGTCAGCGAGGAGTCGCGGGAGCGGATCGCGACACTCCTGCCGGGCGTGCCGCACCTCGAGGTGACCGACGTCGTGGAGCGTGCCGAGATGGTGCTGCTCGCGGTGCCCGACGACGCGCTCGCGGAGGTCGTGAGCGGCCTGGCGGCGCTCGGCGCGTGGCAGCCCGGGCAGCTCGTCGTCCACACGTCCGGCCGGTACGGCGTGGGCGTCCTCGACCCGGCGCGGAAGGCCGGTGCCATCCCGGTGGCCCTGCACCCGGCGATGACGTTCACGGGCACGTCGCTCGACCTGCACCGGCTGGAGGGCTGCACGTTCGCGGTCACGGCGCCGGCGGCCGTGCAGCCGATCGGCCAGGCGCTCGTCGTCGAGGTCGGCGGGGAGCCGGTGATCGTCGCGGAGGAGGCCCGCGGGCTCTACCACGCGGCCCTCGCGCACGGCGCGAACCACCTCGTGGTGCTGGTGGCGCAGGCCGCCCAGGCGCTCGCGGCGGCCGGCGTCGAGCAGCCGGGGCGCGCGCTCGCGCCGCTCCTGTCCGCCGCGCTCGACGGCGCGACGCGCGCCGCCGACGTGGCCGACGGCCCGGGGGCGATCACGGCCCTCACCGGCCCGGTGTCGCGCGGCGACGTCGGCACGGTGCGCACGCACCTCGACGCCCTGCGGGCGCTGGCGGCCGGGACGGGCGCCACCGACGTGCCGGCGTCGTACACCGAGCTGTCGCGCGGTGCCACGAGCCGTGCGCTCGCGGCCCACCGCATCGACGACCGCGCGGCGCGCGAGCTGCTCGACGCCCTCGCGCCGCCGCCCGCGTCCCACCCCGACGACCCGCAGGAGCCCCGATGACCACCACCCCGCACACGCCCGCCGTCGTGAGCTCCCGGGCGGACCTGCACGACGCGCTGGGGGCATGGACGCTGTCCGGCCCGGAGCCGACGGACCGCCGCGCCGTCGTCATGACCATGGGCGCCCTGCACGAGGGGCACCTGCAGCTGGTGCGGGCGGCCCGCGAGGCGGCCGGCCCCACCGGCCAGGTGATCGTGACGATCTTCGTCAACCCGCTGCAGTTCGGGGCGGGGGAGGACCTGGACCGCTACCCGCGCGACCTGGGCGGCGACGTCGCGAAGCTGGCGGGCGTCGGCGCGGACGTCGTCTTCGCGCCCACCCCGGACGTCGTCTATCCCGACGGCGACCCGATCGTGCGGGTGTCGGCGGGCCGGGTCGGCGAGGTGCTGGAGGGCGAGACGCGCCCCGGCCACCTCGACGGCGTGCTCACCGTGGTGCTCAAGCTCATGCACCTGACGCGCCCCGACGTCGCCCTGTTCGGGGAGAAGGACGCCCAGCAGCTGTTGGCCGTGCGCCGCATGGTGCGCGACCTGGACGTGGACGTCGAGGTGCTCGGCGTGCCGATCGTGCGCGACGCCGACGGGCTCGCGCTGTCCTCGCGCAACGCCTACCTCTCCGACGACGAGCGGGCCTCGGCGCTCGCGCTCTCGAGGGCCCTGCGCGCGGGCGCGGACGCGGCCGGCGGGGGTGCGACGGCGGTCGTGGAGGCGGCCTCGGGAATCCTTGAGGCGGAAGCCGGTGTTGAGGTGGATTACCTCGCACTCGTCGACCCGACTACCGTGGACCCGGTGCCCGCGGACTTCCGCGGCCCCGCCCTCCTCCTCGTGGCGGCGCGTACGGGCGCCACCCGACTGATCGACAACCAGGCCGTGGACCTCGCCGGCAGCCCTGCCACCAGCGCGGATCCCCAGGAGAACGCCAGTGACTGAGCACGCGAACCGCCCTGCCTCCCTGCAGCGGCCGATGATGATCGGCAAGATCCACCGCGCCACGGTGACGCAGGCGGACCTGCACTACGTCGGCTCGATCACCATCGACGCCGACCTCCTCGACGCGGCCGACCTCTACCCGGGCCAGCAGGTCGACGTGGTGGACGTCACCAACGGCGCCCGCCTCACGACCTACGTCATCCCGGGCGAGCGCGGCGGCCGCCAGGTGAGCATCAACGGCGCGGCCGCGCACCTGGTGCACCCGGGGGACACGGTCATCGTCATCGCCTACGGGATGCTGTCCGACGCCGACGCGCGCACCTACTCGCCGGCCGTCGTGTTCGTCGACCCGGAGAACCGGATCGTCGAGCTCGACGACGACCCGGGCCAGGTGCCCGACGGCTTCGGCCTGGAGTCCAGCGGCGTGCCCTTCGCGGCCGTCCGGTGACGCCCCCGGTGAACCGTCCGTGACCGGGCCGCGGCTGGCCCGCGCCCTCGCCGCCCCCGCCCCCGGCTGGACGACGGCCGCCGACGCGATCGTCGTCGGCACGGGCATCGCCGGGCTGACCGCGGCGCTGGAGCTGCGCTCGCGCGTGCCGCGCGTGCTGCTGGTCACCAAGGGCGCGCTGTCGTCCGGCTCCACGGTGTGGGCGCAGGGCGGCATCGCCGCGGCCCTGCACCCCGACGACACCCCCGACGCCCACCTCACGGACACCTTGGCGGCCGGCGGCGGCCTCAGCGACCCGGAGGCCGTGCGCGTGCTCGTCACGGAGGGCCCGGACCGCGTGCGCGAGCTCGTGGCCCGCGGCACGTCGTTCGACGTCGGCCCGGACGGCGGCATCGCCCTCACCCGCGAGGGCGGGCACCGCGCCGACCGCATCGCGCACGCCGGCGGCGACGCGACCGGGGCCGAGATCTCCCGCGCCCTGGTCGCGCAGATCGAGGCGGTGCGCGACGACCCGGGCATCGAGGTGCTCGAGAACGCGCTCGTGCTCGACGTCCTCACCGGCGCCCCGGGCCGCGACGGGCGCCGCTCGGTCGCCGGCGTCACGCTGCACGTGCGCGGCGCGGGCAGCCGCGACGGCGTCGGCGCCGCGCTGGCGCCGGTCGTGGTGCTCGCGACCGGCGGCATCGGCCAGGTGTTCCGCTCGTCGACCAACCCGCCCGGCGCGACGGGGGACGGCATCGCCGCCGCGCTGCGCGCGGGCGCGGCCGTGGGCGACCTGGAGTTCGTCCAGTTCCACCCCACCGTGCTGTGGCAGGGCATGGGCGCCAAGGGGCAGCTGCCGCTCATCAGCGAGGCGGTGCGCGGCGAGGGCGCGCTGCTGCTCGACGTCGACGGCGCCCGCTTCATGCCGGCCGAGCACGAGCTGGCCGAGCTGGCGCCGCGGGACGTCGTCGCGCACGCCATCGTGCGGCGGATGGCCGCGACGAACGCCGATCACGTGCTCCTCGACGCCCGCCACCTCGGGGCGGGCTTCCTGCGCCGCCGCTTCCCGACCATCACGGCCCGCCTGCTGGCGCAGGGCATCGACTGGACCGAGGAGCCGGTGCCGGTGGCGCCCGCGCAGCACTACCACTCGGGCGGCGTCGTGACCGACCCGCGCGGCCGCACCTCGGTGCCCGGCCTGTACGCGGTCGGGGAGGTGGCGTGCACGGGCGTGCACGGCGCCAACCGGCTGGCCTCCAACTCGCTGCTCGAGGGCCTGGTCTTCGCGCACCGCGCCGCGCGCGACGTCGTGCGGCAGGTCGAGGACGGAGGGCCGCGCCGGGCCCCCGAGCCCGAGGAGCGTCCGGGCGGGGCGGCGCTCGTCGCGGCGGCGGCGCGCTCGCGCGTGCAGCGCGCGACGTCGGACGGCGCGGGCCCCGTGCGGTCGGCCGAGTCGCTGGAGCGCGCCGCGCAGGCACTGGCCGGGGTCCGGACGGACGCCCACCGCGCGACCGACGTCGTCGCCGACCCGCAGGTCGCCGAGTGGGAGACCACCACCGTGCACCAGGTCGCCAGCGCGCTGGTGCACGCCGCCGGCGTGCGCGAGGAGTCCCGCGGCGGGCACTTCCGCACCGACTTCCCCGCGCCGGACCCGGCGTGGCGGCGCCGCGTCACGCTCGCCCTCGACGAGGACGGCATCCTCCACGAGGTCGTACGAGCCCGCGAGGTAGTACCGAACCTGCCGAGGTAGTACCGAACCTGCCGAGGTAGTACCGGACCTGCCGAGGTAGTACGAGATTCCGCGAGGGAGCACTACCTGGGCAGGTCCGGTACTCCCTCGCGGACGGTAGCGTTGCGCATCGTGACCGACCTGCGCCCGGAGCTCTCCCGCGACCTGCCCGTGCACGACCAGCCGTCCTCCGTCGAGCCGGGGCTGG
This sequence comes from Isoptericola sp. NPDC056134, assembly GCF_042264825.1. Classification (NCBI taxonomy): domain Bacteria; kingdom Bacillati; phylum Actinomycetota; class Actinomycetes; order Micrococcales; family Promicromonosporaceae; genus Isoptericola; species Isoptericola sp. NPDC056134. The sequence continues at coordinate 25,955 of NZ_JBHJVM010000019.1, read as the reverse complement.
ACGGCGCGTGGGTCGCCCGCGTCGTCGAGACCGCGCTGGACGAGGACCTCGGCGCGGCGCCCGGCCGCGACGTCACGACGCAGGCCACGGTGCCGGCGTCGGCCACGGGCACCGCGGATCTCGTGGCCCGGTCGACGGGCACCGTCGCGGGGCTCGTCGTGGTGGCGGAGGTGCTGCGCCAGGTCGCCGGCCGTCTCGGGCTCCCGGCCCCGACCGTGACGTTCCACGCGCAGGACGGCGACGCCGTCGCGCCCGGGCAGGTGCTCGCAGCCCTCGCGGGCCCCGTGCAGGTGCTGCTCGTCGCGGAGCGGACGCTGCTCAACCTCGCCTCCCGCGCCTCGGGGGTCGCGACGGCGACGGCGGCCTGGTCGCGCGAGCTCGCCGGGACGGGAGCCCAGGTGCTCGACACCCGCAAGACGACGCCGGGCCTGCGGGCCCTGGAGAAGTACGCCGTCCGCGCCGGCGGCGGCACCAACAAGCGCATGGGCCTGCACGACGTCGCGATGGTCAAGGACAACCACGTCGTCGCGGCGGGCTCGGTGCGCGGCGCGATCGCCGCCGTCCGCCGCACCTTCCCGGACGTGCCGGTCCAGGTCGAGGCCGACACCACCGCCCAGGCGATGGAGGCGCTCGACGCCGGCGCGGACTTCCTGCTGCTCGACAACATGCCCACGCCCGTCCTCGCCGCGACCGTCGCCGCGGTCCGCGAACGCCAGGGGCGCGACGGCGTGCCCGCGCACGTCGAGCTGGAGGCGACGGGCAACCTCACGCTCGACCGCGCCCGCGAGGTGGCCGGCACCGGCGTCGACCACCTGTCCGTCGGCGCGCTCACGCACTCCGCCCCGATCCTCGACCTGGCGCTCGACCTGCGCCCCGCGGCGGGCTGAGCCCACCGGGCGGGTGTGAGGTGCGTCGCCCGTAGAATCGACGGGTGACCACCCCGCAGAACCCCGCCTCCGCCGTGCCCGCCGTCGACCCCGCGATCGACTCCGCGGCCACGGACGACCTCCCGGAGCAGATGCGCGTGCGCCGGGAGAAGCGCGACCGGCTCCTGGAGCAGGGCGTCGAGCCCTACCCGGTGAGCCTGCCTGTCACGCACTCGATCGCCGAGGTCCGGGCCGGCTACGAGCACCTCGAGGCGGGCCAGGAGACGGACGACGTCGTCGGCGTCGCCGGCCGCGTCGTGTTCCTGCGGAACACCGGCAAGCTGTGCTTCGTCACCCTGCAGGACGGCGAGGGGCGTCGCCTGCAGGCGATGCTCAGCCTCAAGGAGGTCGGCGATGAGTCGCTGGCGTCGTTCAAGACCGACGTCGACCTGGGCGACCACCTGTACGTGCACGGCCGGGTGGGCTCCTCCCGGCGCGGCGAGCTGAGCGTGTTCGCCGACACCTGGGCGCTGGCGGCCAAGGCCCTGCGCCCGCTGCCGGTGCTGCACAAGGACCTCTCGGAGGAGGCGCGGGTCCGCCAGCGGTACGTCGACCTCATCGCGCGGCCCGCGGCCCGCGAGATGGTCCGCACCCGCGCCGGCGTCGTCCGCTCGATGCGCGACAACTTCCACGACCGCGGGTTCCTCGAGATCGAGACGCCGATGCTGCAGACCATCGCGTCCGGCGCCTCCGCGCGCCCGTACCGCACGCACATGAACGCGTACGACATCGACCTCTTCCTGCGGATCGCGCCGGAGCTCTTCCTCAAGCGCGCGGTCGTCGGCGGTATCGAGAAGGTTTTCGAGATCAACCGTAACTTCCGTAACGAGGGTGCGGACTCGACGCACTCGCCGGAGTTCGCGATGCTCGAGGCCTATGAGGCGTACGGCGACTACAACACGATCGGCGCGCTCACCCAGGATCTCGTCCAGAAGGCCGCTCTCGACGTTCTCGGCACCACGACGGTGACCCTTCCGGACGGCGAGGAGTACGACCTCGGCGGCGAATGGACGCAGATCACGATGTACGGATCCCTCTCGGAGGCGATCGGCGAGGAGATCACGCCCGAGACGACCGTCGACCACCTTCTCGCCCTCGCCGAGAAGGCCGAGATCTCGGTGGACCCGAAGAAGACGAACCACGGCAAGCTCGTCGAGGAGCTGTGGGAGCACCACGTGGGCGACGACCTCGACGCGCCGACGTTCGTGCGCGACTTCCCGGTCGAGACCTCTCCGCTGGTGCGCGCGCACCGCACGATCCCCGGCGTCGTCGAGAAGTGGGACCTGTACGTGCGCGGCTTCGAGCTGGCCACGGGGTACTCCGAGCTCGTGGACCCCGTCGTCCAGCGCCAGCGGTTCGAGGACCAGGCGCGCCTCGCCGCCGCGGGCGACGACGAGGCGATGGCGCTCGACGAGGACTTCCTCACCGCGATGGAGCACGCGATGCCGCCGTCGGGCGGCATGGGCATGGGCATCGACCGGCTCCTCATGGCGCTCACCGGCCTCGGAATCCGCGAGACCATCCTTTTCCCGCTCGTCAAGCCGACGGCCTGAACGAAAGTCATCCTATGGACACCTTTCTCGCGATCATGAGCGGGCTCGCCCCGTCGGTCGGCGTGGGCCTGCTGTTCTGGCTCGCGATGCGCAAGATCCTGCACGCGGACCGGAACGAGCGGATCGCGCTCGAGAGGATGGACGCGGAAGAGGCGGCGGCGGCTGCGGCCGCCTCTTCCGAAAGTGAAACTCGCTGAATTCTGTCGCGCGATTCCCGTGCCGGGGATTCGGATTGACAATCGAGTGATCCGAGGGGCATTCTCACTTCTGTCCGAATGTCGTGACCGAGGGGAATCCACGTGGTCCAGAAGCAGCAGATCGTCCTGATCGACGATATCGACGGGGGCGACGCCGACGAGACGGTCACCTTCGCGCTCGACGGGGTCTCGTACGAGATCGACCTCACGGCCAAGCACGCGGCCGAGCTCCGGGACGCCTTCGCCACCTGGATCGGTCACGGTCGCAAGACCACGACGCGGCTGGGCGGCGGCACGCGGAGCGCCGCCCGTCGCACGGGCACCGACCGCGCGCAGCTCGCCAAGATCCGCGAGTGGGCCCGCGAGAACGGCCACAAGGTGAGCGACCGCGGCCGCATCCCCAGCTCCGTCCTCACCGCGTACGAGGCCGCGCACTGACGGTCGCACCCGCACGCCCACGACCCCCGACCGGGCTCCGGTCGGGGGTCGTGCGCGTTCCGGGGCGGCGGTCGTGCGGTCATAGGCTGAGGCCATGACGGAACGGGACGCGCGGGCGCAGCTCTGGGTCGGCACCTACCCGCATCCGGGCGGTGGCCCCGGCAGCGGGGAGAGCATCTGGCGGGTCGCGCTGGGCCCGGACGGCGCGGTGGAGGCGGCGGCGCCGGCCGTGGCCGCCACGTCGCCCTCGTTCCTGGCGCTGCACCCGACGGGGCGCACGCTCTACGCGGTGGGCGAGATCCCCGCGGGGACGCTCTCCGCGTTCCGCGTGGAGGACGCCGCCGACGGCGTCCGGCTCGCGGCGTCGGGCTCCCTCTCGGCGGGCGGCGACGACCCGTGCCACGTGCTGGCCCTCGAGGGCACCGTGTGGGTCGCGAACTACGGCGACGGCGTCGCCGCGTCCGTGGACGTCGACCCGGCGACGGGTGACCTCGCCGCGGAGGGCGTCGTCGCGCACCCCGGCGTGGGCAGCGGTCCCGTCGTCGAGCGGCAGGCCGGCCCGCACGCGCACTTCGTGGCCGAGGCCGGCGACGGCGTGCTGGTGTGCGACCTGGGCGCCGACGTCGTACGGCGGTACCCCGCCGGGGGCGCCGAGGCGGGCGTCGCGGCTGACGTCGCCGCGGTCCTGCCGCCCGGCACCGGGCCGCGCCACCTCGTCACGCTGCCGGACGGCTCGCTCGTCGTCGTCGGGGAGCTCGACGCCCGCGCGCACGTGCTGGTGCGCGACGGCGCCGGGTGGACGGCCGCGGCGGCCGTGCCGGTCTCCCCGGCGGCGGAGGCGGGCCGCGACTTCCCCGCGCACGTCACGCTGAGCGCCGACGGCGCGCGCCTGCACGTCGGCCTGCGCGGCGCGGACGTGCTCGCCGTGCTCGCGGTGGCGACGGACGGCGGGACGCCGGTCCTGCGGCACCTCGCCGACGTCCCGCTCGGCGACGGCGCGTGGCCCCGCCACCACGCCGTCCTCGGGTCCGCGCAGCCCGGCACGGACGCCGACGGCGCCGAGACCGTCGTCGTCGCGCTGCAGGGCCGCAGCGAGCTCGCGACGGTCCGGGTCGACCCCGCGACGGGCACCGGCGAGGTGGTGGCGCGGCACGCGCTGCCGACGCCTCCCGCCTGCGTGCTGGAGTCCTGATGACCACCCCCGGCGAGCGGCCCGGTCCGCGGGTGGCGATGCTGTCGGTGCACACGTCGCCGCTCGACCAGCCCGGCACCGGGGACGCGGGCGGCATGAACGTCTACGTCATGGAGCTGGCCCGCGCCCTGGCCCGCCGGGGGGCGGAGATCGAGATCTTCACGCGTGCGACGGCGTCCGCGCAGCCGCGCTGGGTCGACGTCGAGCCGGGGATACGGGTGGTGCACGTGTCCGCCGGTCCGTACGAGGGGCTGGACAAGAACGACCTGCCCGGCCAGCTCTGCGCGTTCACCGCCGGCGTGCTGCGGGCCGAGGCCCACCGCCCGCCGCACTGGTACGACGTCGTGCACAGCCACTACTGGCTGTCGGGGCAGGTGGGCTGGCTGGCCGCCGAGCGGTGGGACGTCCCGCTCGTGCACACCATGCACACGATGGCGCGCGTGAAGAACGCGGCCCTGGCCCCGGGGGACACCCCGGAGCCCGTGGGCCGGGTCGTCGGGGAGGAGCAGGTGGTCGAGGCCGCCGACGGCCTGGTCGCCTCGACCCGCGAGGAGGCCCGTGACCTCGAGGGGGAGTACCGCGCCGACCCGGACCGCGTGCACGTCGTGGCGCCCGGCGTCGACCTCGAGGTCTTCCGCCCGCTCGAGCCCGCGGCCGGGCAGGACGACGGGCGGGATGTCGATGCGGCCCGCCGCGCCCTGCGCGAGCGGCTCGGCCTGCCCACCGACCGGAAGATCGTGCTGTTCGCGGGCCGCGTCCAGCTCCTCAAGGGCCCGGACGTCCTGGTCCGCGCGCTCGGGGTGCTGGCCGACCACGCCAGCTCGGGCGACGCCGCCGAGCCCGAGGCGTGGTGCGACGGCGGCGGCTCGCGCGTGCCGACGCTCGTCGTGCTGGGCGGCGCCAGCGGCCGTGCGACGGCGGTGCGCGAGCTCGAGGCGCTGGCGCACCAGGTCGGCGTCACCGACCACCTCGACGTGCGCCCGCCGGTGCCGCGCGAGGAGCTGGTCGACTACCTGCGCGCTGCGGACGTCGTCGCGGTGCCGTCGCACAACGAGTCGTTCGGCCTGGTGGCCGCCGAGGCGCAGGCGGCGGGGACCCCGGTCGTCGCGGCCGCGGTGGGCGGGCTGCAGACGGTCGTGGTGGACGGGACGTCCGGCGTCCTCGTGCCCGACCACAGCCCGTGGACGTGGGCGCGCGAGCTCGGCGACCTCCTCGCCGACGACGAGCGCCGCGCCCGCCTCGCCGCCGGCGCCCGGCGCGCCAGCGAGCGCTTCAGCTGGGACCGCGCCGCCGCGGCGATGCTCGACGTGTACGCCCAGGCGGCGAAGGTGCACCGGGCCCGCTCGTCACGGTAGCCCCGGGAATGGATCGCGCGGGCAGGGAATTGCACGTGGCATGCCGATCACCGGAGAGTACGTCCCCAGCCCCTCCACCCGCGCCGCGAACCAGGTCGAGCAGTACGAGAGCTCGGGCGGCACGAAGGGCACGACGATGCGCGGGATGCCCGTCGTCATCCTCACGACCGTCGGCGCGAAGACCGGCGCGCTCCGCAAGGCCCCGCTGATGCGCGTGGAGCACGACGGCACGTACGCCGTCGTCGCGTCGCTGGGCGGCGCCCCGAAGCACCCGGTCTGGTACTACAACGTCCTGGCGAACCCGCGGGTGGAGCTCCAGGACGGCCCGGAGAAGCACGAGTACGTCGCGCGCGAGGTCACCGGCGACGAGAAGGCGCTCTGGTGGGAGCGGTCGGTCGCCGCGTACCCCGACTACGCGGACTACCAGACGAAGACCGACCGCGAGATCCCCGTGTTCGTGCTGGAGCGCGCGGACTCCTGACCCGGCCGCTCGATCCGGCCGCTCGGTCCGGCCACTCGATCCGGACGGCGCGAGTCCGGGATCCGACCCGCGGTGCGGGCGGCGCCGGGCAGCAGGCAGGATGGACCCCATGACCTACACCCTCGTGCTGCTCCGCCACGGCGAGAGCGAGTGGAACGCGAAGAACCTCTTCACCGGCTGGGTGGACGTGCCGCTGTCGGAGAAGGGCACCGCGGAGGCGAAGCGCGGCGGCGAGCTGCTCAAGGAGTCGGGCGTCACCCCCGACGTCGTGCACACGTCGCTGCTGCGCCGCGCCATCAACACGGCGAACCTGGCCCTCGACGCCGCCGACCGCCACTGGATCCCGGTCAAGCGCAACTGGCGCCTCAACGAGCGCCACTACGGCGACCTGCAGGGCAAGGACAAGAAGCAGGTGCGCGACCAGTACGGCGAGGAGCAGTTCATGCTCTGGCGCCGCTCCTACGACGTGCCGCCGCCCGAGATCGAGCTGGGTTCCGAGTTCTCGCAGGACTCGGACGTCCGCTACGCCGGCGAGCCCATCCCGCGCGCGGAGGCCCTCAAGCAGGTGCTCGACCGGGCCCTGCCGTACTGGGACGGCGAGATCGTTCCGGACCTCCAGGCCGGCAAGACCGTCCTCGTCGCCGCGCACGGCAACTCGCTGCGCGCCATCGTCAAGCACCTCGACGGCGTCGACGACCAGACCATCGCCGGGCTGAACATCCCCACGGGCATCCCGCTGGTGTACGAGCTCGACGAGGAGACGCTGAAGCCGACCAACCCGGGCGGCACCTACCTCGACCCCGAGGCCGCGAAGGACGCCATCGCGGCGGTCGCGAACCAGGGCAAGTGACGCTCGCCCGCTGACGTTCTGGCACGGCCCGGCCGACGACGAACCCCCGGTCCCGACAAGGGTCCGGGGGTTCGCCGTTCTCGCTGGCAGCATGGCGACGTGACCACCGGCATCGACCTCTCCCGCGCGTACCACGACGACGTCGTCCGCCCCCTGCTGCTGGGGTGGCGTCCCGGCCTGCCGTACGCCGCGGGTCGGCTGGGCAGCGGGTCCGACGTCCTGGGGCTCGACGACGCGACGTCGCGCGACCACGACTGGGGGCTGCGGCTCACGCTGCTGGTCGACGAGCGGGACGTCGCGGCCGTCGACGCCCACCTGGAGGCCGCGCTGCCGGCCGAGCACGCGGGCCTCCCGGTGCGGTTCGCCACGACCTGGGACCCGGTGGTGCGCCATCGCGTCGAGGTCGCGACCCCGCGCGGGTTCGCGAGGTCGCGGCTCGGGATCGACCCGACGACCGACCTCGACGCCGCGGGCTGGCTGGCGCTCACCGGGCAGAGCGTGCTGGAGGTGACCGCCGGCGCCGTCTTCCACGACGGGCCGGGGGAGCTCGCCGCGGTCCGGGACCGGCTCGCCTGGTACCCGCACGACGTGTGGCTGCACGTCCTCGCGGCCGAGTGGGCGCGGGTCGGGCAGGAGCTGCCGTTCGTCGGGCGTACCGGGGTGCGGGGGGACGACGCCGGCTCGCGGGTGCTCGCGGCCCGGCTGGCGGGGTCGCTGCTGCGGCTCGGCCTGCTGCTGGAGCGGCGGTGGCCGCCCTACCCCAAGTGGCTCGGCACCGCGTTCGCGGGCACGCCCGCGGCGACGACGGCGGGCCCGCGCCTGGACCGGGCGCTCGCGGCCGAGACCTGGCAGGAGCGGGACGCCGCGCTCGGCGCCGCGTGCGACGCGCTGCACGAGCGCCAGCGCGAGCTCGGGCTGCCGAGCCTCGACGGCCCCGCGACGGAGCCGTTCTTCGACCGCCCGTCCCGCGGGCTGGGCGCGCTGCCCGAGCTGTTGCGGGACGCCGCCGGGGACGCCGTGCGCGGCCTGCCCGCCGCCGTCGAGCAGTGGGTGGACGCCGTCGACGTCCTCATGGACGGTCCGCGCCGCGTCGCGCTGGTCCGCGGCCTCGTCGGCGCCGCACCCCCCGTGCCGAGGTAGTACCCCTCCCGCCGAGGTAGTACGAAGCACGGCGAGGTAGGACGAAGAATGCCGAGGTAGTACCAGAGACCGCGAGGTAGTGCCCTTCTGGCGGAGGCAGAGGACCACCTCGGCCAGAAGGGCACTACCTCGCGGTGAACCTGACTACCTCGCGGTGTTGCGTACTACCTCGCCGAGAGGATGACTCCCTCGTCCAGGACGGGGCGGGTCAGGCGTCGGCGCGGGCGTGCTCGTCGTCGAAGTTGCCGGTGACGAGGAACGTGATCCGGCGCGCGACGGAGACGCCGTGGTCGCCGAACCGCTCGTAGTAGCGGCCGAGCAGCGTGACGTCGACGGTCTCCTGCGTGGTGCCGGGCCACTCCGGGTCGAGCGTCGCGGCGAAGGTGTCCTGGTGCAGGGCGTCCAGGAGGTCGTCGTCCTGCTGCACCTCCGCGGCGAGGGCGACGTCGCGCGTGGCGAGCAGCGCCGTCGTGCGCTGCGCGACGTGCACCGCCGCGCCGTGCATCTTGACGAACGTCTCGCGGGCGGGCGCGGGCACGGCCTGGGCGGGGTACCGCCCGCGGGCGATCTCGGCGACGTGCCGGGCGAGGTCGCCCATCCGCTCGAGCGAGGCGCTGATGCGCAGCGCGGAGATGACGACCCGCAGGTCGGTGGCGACGGGCTGCTGCTGTGCCAGCAGGTGCACGCAGCGCTCGTCGAGCTCGCTCTCGAGCCGGTCGATCGCGTGGTCGGAGGCGATCACCTCCTGCGCGAGCTGGTGGTCGGCCTCCAGCAGGGCGTCGCCCGCGCGCCGGATGGCCGACTCGACGAGCCGGCTCATCTCGATGAGGTCGTCGCCGACCTGGCGCAGCTCGGCCTCGAAGATCTCTCGCATCACAGTCCTCTCGGGGTAATAGGTCTGCTACCAGCCTGACACGGCCCGTGGACGGGCCGGGGGCGCCCAGGTGAACTCCGGGAGGGTCGGAGGTGAACAGTGGGCGACGGCTCGCTGAGCAGTTCCGCTCCGCGACGGATTCCCGGGGCACCGCGACCTACGCTTGCCTCGTGGACGGAATCATCCAGGGCGTGACCGCGGTCGTCGCGGGCATCTTCGGGGTCGTGGTGGGCGTGATCGCGACCCTCGCCTTCCGCTTCTCCGAGCGTGTCCAGCGCCGGTCGCCCGAGGCAGCCCCCGCCGAGCTCGACGAGGGGCTCGTCCGCGTGCTCGCGGTGCTGCGGTCGGCCGCGGTGGTCCTGGACGAGGACGACGACGTCGTGCGGGCGTCCCCGCCGGCGTACGCGCTGGGCGTCGTGCGCAACGACGCCCTGCAGCACCCGGCGATCGTCGACCTGGTGCGCGAGGTGCGTCGGGACGGCGTGATCCGCGAGAAGGAGCTGGAGCTGCCGCGTGGCCCGATCGGGTCGGGCACGGTGCTGTTGCAGGTCCGGGTGGCGCCCGTCGGGCCGGACAAGCTGCTCGTGCTCGCCGAAGACCGCACCGAGGCCCGTCGCGTCGAGGCCATCCGCCGCGACTTCGTCGTCAACGTCTCGCACGAGCTCAAGACGCCGGTCGGGGCGCTCGCCCTGCTGGCGGAGACGGTGCAGGACGCCGCGGACGACCCGGTCGCGGTGCGGCGGTTCGCCGAGCGCATGCAGGCGGAGGCGCAGCGGCTGTCCGCCCTGGTGCACGAGATCATCGAGCTGTCCCGGCTGCAGGTGGCGGGGGCGCTGCAGGAGGTCACGACGATCCCGGTGCGCGACGTCGTCGCCGAGGCCGTGGACCGCGCCCGCACCACCGCGCAGGCGAAGAACATCACGATCACGGTCGGCGGCTCGGCCGACGTCCTCGTGTACGGCGACCACAACCTGCTCGTCACCGCGGTGCGCAACCTGCTCGACAACGCCGTCGCCTACTCGCCGGAGAACACCCGCGTGGGGCTGGGCGTGCGCGTGCGCCGCGGCCTGGTCGAGATCGACGTCGTCGACCAGGGCGTGGGCATCGCCGCCGACGAGCACGACCGGGTCTTCGAGCGCTTCTACCGCGTCGACCCGGCACGCTCCCGCGACACGGGCGGCACCGGCCTGGGACTGAGCATCGTCAAGCACGTGGCGGCCGACCACGGCGGCGACGTGCAGATCTGGTCCGAGCCGGGCAAGGGCTCGACGTTCACCCTGCGCATCCCCGCGGCCGACGTGCCGCAGGAGCTCGCGCAGGGCGACCCGGAGCTCACCCCGGGTCGCACCGAGCAGCACAACCATCAGCACAACCATCTGCACATCCATCAGCACAACCGAGGCACGACGGACGAGGAGGTAGGTGCGTGACGCGCATCCTGGTGGTCGAGGACGAGGAGTCCTACCGGGACCCCCTGACATATCAGCTCACCCGCGAGGGTTTCGAGGTCGTGGAGGCCTCGAACGGGGTCGACGCGCTGGCCGCCTACGACGACGGCGGCGCCGACCTGGTGCTGCTCGACCTCATGCTGCCCGGCCTGTCCGGCACGGAGGTGTGCCGGGAGCTGCGGCAGCGCGGCGACGTGCCCGTCATCATGCTCACGGCCAAGGACTCCGAGATCGACAAGGTCGTGGGACTCGAGCTGGGCGCCGACGACTACGTCACCAAGCCGTACTCCTTCCGCGAGCTGCTGGCCCGCATGCGTGCGGTGATGCGCCGGCGCGGCCCGGCGGCCCCCGAGGCGGCCTCGAACGGGCACGACGACGACGGCGAGCCCGTGCTCGAGGTCGGCCCGGTGCGGATGGACGTGGAGCGGCACACCGTCACGGTGGGCGGCGACGCGGTGTCGCTGCCGCTCAAGGAGTTCGACCTGCTGGAGCTGCTGCTGCGCAACGCCGGCCGGGTGCTCACCCGCGGGCAGCTCATCGACCGGGTCTGGGGCGCGGACTACGTGGGCGACACGAAGACGCTCGACGTTCATGTGAAGCGCATCCGCTCCAAGATCGAGGCCGACCCGGGGGCACCGCAGCTCCTGCTCACCGTCCGCGGCCTGGGCTACAAGCTCGCGGACGACGACGCCTGACCCGCCCGCCGAGGTGGGACGAGATCCGCCGAGGTGGTACGGACCCCCGTACCACCTCGGCGGATCTCGTCTTGCCTCGGCCTTTTCCTGCCTGCCACGGGTGCTCCGGTCACCGAGGTGACCAGGCGCCCCGCACTGTTCACCCCTCGTTCACCTGCTCCTGGGTCCCGAGCCACCTTGCGTGCCTAGCGTTCCCGACGAACGCCGGTACTTCGCCGGTGTCCCTCCGTGTGAACAGGATGGAACGAGACGTGAAGCTCAGCCGATTCTCCCGTGCTGGAACCGCCGTGGCGGTCGGCGCGCTGGCCCTGACCCTCGCCGCGTGCGGCTCGGACCCGGCCGCGCCGGGCGCGGAGTCCACCGGTGGTTCGCAGGACGGCGGCTCGTCCCTCTCGGGCGAGCTCAGCGGCGGCGGCGCCTCGTCGCAGGAGTCCGCCCAGGAGGCGTGGCGCGCCGGCTTCCAGACGGCCAACCCCGACGTCACCGTCAACTACGACCCCGTCGGCTCCGGCGGTGGCCGCACCGGCTTCACCGACGGCTCGTACGCCTTCGCCGGCTCCGACGCGGCGCTGGACGAGGACGAGATGAAGGCGGCCGAGGCCCAGTGCGGCGAGGGCGGCGTCATCGAGTTCCCCGGCTACGTCAGCCCGATCGCCATCGCGTTCAACCTCGAGGGCGTCGACTCGCTGAACCTCAAGCCGGAGGTCATCGCGAACATCTTCTCGGGCAAGATCAAGGCCTGGAACGACGACGCGATCGCCGCCGACAACCCGGACGCCGAGCTGCCGGACACCGCGATCACCGTGGTGCACCGCTCGGACGACTCGGGCACCACCGAGAACTTCCAGGCCTACCTGTCCGAGGCCGCCCCCGACGCCTGGGACCACGAGCCCGAGGGCGTCTGGCCGATCGAGGGCCAGGAGTCGGCCCAGGGCACCTCCGGCGTGGTCTCGGCCGCGCAGTCCGGCGACGGCACCATCACCTACGCCGACGCCTCCCAGATCTCCGACCTGGGCACCGTGGCGGTCGGCGTGGGCGACGAGTTCGTGCCCTACAGCGCCGAGGCGGCCGCCGAGGTGGTCGCCCAGTCGCCGCGGGCCGAGGGCACCGCGGACGGCGTGTACTCGATCGAGCTGAAGCGCGACGTCGCCGGCACGTACCCGGTCGTCCTGGTCTCCTACCTCCTGGCCTGCGGCACCTACGCCGACCAGGCGCAGGCGGACCTGGTCAAGGGCTACATGTCCTACCTCGTGAGCGAGGAGGGCCAGCAGGTGGCCGCCGACGCGGCGGGCTCCGCCCCGCTGTCGGCCGACATCCGCGACGCGGTGCAGCCGTCGATCGACGCGATCACGGCCGGCTGACCGTCCTCGCCCTCGCCGGTCGAGCCTGTCGAGACCACGATCCGCGGTCTCGGCAGGCTCGGCCGGCGGTCTCGACAGGCACAACCAGCGGCACGACAAGGAGTACGAGTGACCACCACCGTCAGCCCGCCCCCGCAGCGGGTGCCGGGCAGACCGCGCCGACGCAAGCGGACCACCGACCGCGGCTTCAACCGGGCCTTCCGCTGGATCGCCGTCGGCGCCGGCGTCCTGATCCTCGCGGTGCTGGCCGCCGTCGCGGTGTTCCTGCTGCAGCAGGCCTGGCCGGCGCTGACCGCCGGGTCGGACGAGCTGGCGGCCTCGGTGCCGCGCTACCCCGAGGACACGTCGCTGCTCGAGTACGTCGGACCGCTCGTGTTCGGCACGCTGCTCGCGGCGGCGCTGGCCCTCGCGATCGCGACGCCGGTCGCCATGGGGATCGCCCTGTTCATCTCGCACTACGCGCCGCGGCGGCTGTCCCAGCTGCTCGGCTACCTTGTGGACCTGCTGGCGGCCGTCCCGTCCGTCATCTACGGCCTCTGGGGCATCTACGTGCTCGGCCCGGCCGCGCTGCCGGTGTGGGAGTGGCTCAGCTCCTGGTTCGGGTGGTTCCCGCTCTTCGCCGGCCCCGTCTCGCCCACGTCCCGGGTGCTTGCCACGGTCGCGGTGGTGCTCGCCGTGATGATCCTGCCGATCATCACCGCCGTCGCCCGCGAGGTCTTCCTGCAGACGCCGAAGCTCCACGAGGAGGCGGCGCTCGCGCTCGGCGCGACCCGCTGGGAGATGGTCCGCACCGCCGTGCTGCCCTTCGGCCGGTCCGGCGTCATCTCCGCAGCCATGCTCGGCCTGGGCCGCGCGCTCGGCGAGACGATGGCCGTGCTGATGATCCTGTCGCCCGGGTTCCTGTACTCGTTCAAGATCCTCGACAGCGCGCAGCAGCAGACCATCGCCGCGTACATCGCGCTCGACTTCCCGGAGGCGAGCGGGCTCGCGGTGAACACGCTGATCGCCACGGGCCTCGTGCTGTTCGTCATCACGCTGGCCGTCAACATGGCCGCGCGCGCGATCGTGGCGCGCCGCAAGGACTTCTCGGGGGCCAACTGATGAGCACGACCACCCTCTCGGACCCCGCGGGCCCCACCGACGCCACCGCCCGCACGCGCGCGGCGCTGACCGGCGCCGACGGCGCCCGGCGCCGCAAGGACCGCACGATGACGGTGCTGGTCTGGGCCGCGTTCGTCGTGGCCATGGCACCGCTCGTCTCCCTGGTCTGGACGGTGCTGAGCAACGGCGCCGGCCGCATCAGCATGGACTTCCTCACCCTGTCGATGCGCAACATCTTCGGCGGCGACCCGAGCGGCGGCATCTACCACGCCATCGCGGGCACGCTGATCATCACGGCCCTGGCCACGGTGATCTCGGTGCCGATCGGCCTGCTCACCGCGATCTACCTCGTGGAGTACGGCAAGGGCGCGCTGGCCCGCTCGGTGACCTTCTTCATCGACGTCATGACGGGCATCCCGTCGATCGTGGCGGGCCTCTTCGCCGTCTCGCTGTTCACCCTGATCCTGGGGCCGGGCGTGCGGATGGGCGTCATCGGCGCCGTCGCGCTCTCCGTGCTGATGATCCCCGTGGTCGTCCGCTCCTGCGAGGAGATGCTCAAGCTCGTCCCGAACGAGCTGCGCGAGGCGTCGTACGCGCTGGGCGTGCCCAAGTGGCTGACGATCGTCAAGGTCGTGCTCCGCACGTCCGTCGCGGGCCTGACGACGGGCATCCTGCTCGCCGTCGCCCGCGTCATCGGGGAGACGGCGCCCCTGCTCGTGACCGTCGGCGTCACCGACTCGATCAACTTCGACCCCTTCGAGGGCCGCATGATGACGCTCCCGGTGTTCGCCTACCGCCAGTACAGCCAGGGCCTGGCCACCTGCCCGGGCGGCGAGTCCGCCTCCTGCGTGGCGGACATCGCGATCCAGAACGCGTGGGGCGCGGCGCTCGTGCTCATCGTCCTGGTGCTCGCCCTCAACCTCGTCGGCCGGCTGGTGAACCGCTGGTTCTCCCCGAAGCTGCGCTGACCCGCAGCCGCCGCCCGCCGCAGCCCACCAGAAAGAGACGACACGATGGCACAGCGCATCGACGTGAAGGACCTCAACATCTACTACGGCGACTTCCTCGCCGTGCAGGACGTGTCGATGACGATCGACCCGAAGTCGGTGACCGCGTTCATCGGCCCGTCCGGGTGCGGGAAGTCGACCTTCCTGCGCACGCTCAACCGGATGCACGAGGTGATCCCGGGGGCCCGCGTGGAGGGCACCGTGGAGATGGAGGGCGTCGACCTGTACGGCGACGACATCGACCCGGTGGCCGTGCGCCGCAACGTGGGGATGGTCTTCCAGCGGCCCAACCCGTTCCCGACCATGTCGATCCGCGACAACGTGCTCGCCGGCGTGCGGCTGAACAACCGCCGCATCAGCAAGGCGGACGCCGAGGAGCTGGTCGAGGGCTCCCTGCGCGGCGCGAACCTGTGGAACGAGGTCAAGGACCGTCTCGACCGGCCGGGGTCCGGCCTGTCGGGCGGGCAGCAGCAGCGCCTGTGCATCGCGCGCGCCATCGCGGTGAAGCCGCAGGTGCTGCTCATGGACGAGCCGTGCTCGGCCCTCGACCCGATCTCGACCCTCGCGATCGAGGACCTCATCGGCGAGCTCAAGCAGGACTACACGATCGTCATCGTGACGCACAACATGCAGCAGGCGGCGCGCGTCAGCGACCGGACGGCGTTCTTCAACATCGCGGGCACGGGCAAGCCCGGCCGCCTCATCGAGATGAACGAGACGTCGACGATCTTCTCCACCCCGTCCGAGCAGGCCACCGAGGACTACGTCTCCGGCCGCTTCGGGTGACCGGGCGCTGACCCGGGACGGACGAAGGGGCGGGCCGCAGCAGCTGCTGCGGCCCGCCCCTTCGTCGTGCGGGTCAGACGCCCGAGGCGCTCGGCACCCAGGCCGCGTACTCGGGGAGCGTGCCGTCCATGACGGGCAGGAAGAAGTCCTCGTCCACGCCGGCGCCGGACAGCGTCGCGTCGAGGTCGCCGCCCGGGTGGGTGGCGACGGCGCCGAGCTGGGCGTCCACGGCCTGGTCGCCCTCCTGGTCGGCGCTCAGGTAGACGGTCTGCCCGGCGGGCACGGTGAGCGAGATCGGCTCGGCACCCTCGGCGGCGAGCACGAAGTCGACGTCCTCGGCGGAGGTGTTCGCGAGCGCGCCGAGCACGGCGCCGGGCTCGCCCTCGCCCTCGGAGACGACCATGAGGTTGATGCCGCGCACCTGGTCGGTGAGGTTGACCCGGATGCCGTCGGACGGGGCGTAGGGCTTGGTGGTGATCGTGGGGGAGCAGGCGGCCAGCAGCAGGGCGCCCGCCATGACGCTGGCGGCGGCGACGAGGCGTGCGGGGCGGGCGGAGCGGGACACGAGCTCTCCTTCGAAGGCGTCGGCTCGCGGGCGCGGGTGGCCGCGCGGGCGCGGGGCATCAGGGTTCCCCCACGTCAGGCGGGGGAGGGCGGGCCTGCAGGGGACCCGTCGACATCCTAGCGACGCCCGGCGCGGGCTGCGCCCATGATTGCGCTTCCAGGCCTCTGACCTGCGCAAACGGGTTCGTCACAGGGGTGCCGGGAGGGCGCGGGGCAGGGGAGTGTCGGCCTCCCCGTGATAAACTTGTCGACTGGGAAAGGGGACATCTGCAGATGACGTTCACAGTAGGCGAGACGGTTGTCTACCCGCATCACGGTGCCGCGCTGATCGAGGAGATCAAGACGCG
The DNA here is from genome assembly GCF_042264825.1 of Isoptericola sp. NPDC056134. Lineage (NCBI taxonomy): Bacteria > Bacillati > Actinomycetota > Actinomycetes > Micrococcales > Promicromonosporaceae > Isoptericola > Isoptericola sp. NPDC056134. The sequence continues at coordinate 9,640 of NZ_JBHJVM010000019.1, read as the reverse complement.
CAAGATCCGTGGCGAGGAGAAGATGTACCTCAAGCTCAAGGTCGCCCAGGGCGACCTGACGATCGAGGTCCCGGCGGAGAACGTCGACCTCGTGGGTGTGCGCGACGTGGTCGACCAGCAGGGGCTGGACCGCGTCTTCGAGGTGCTGCGCGCGCCCTACACGGAAGAGCCGACGAACTGGTCGCGCCGGTACAAGGCGAACCTCGAGAAGCTCGCGTCCGGCGACGTGATCAAGGTCGGCGAGGTCGTGCGCGACCTGTCGCGCCGCGACGCGGACCGTGGCCTCTCGGCCGGCGAGAAGCGCATGCTCGCCAAGGCTCGCCAGATCCTCGAGTCCGAGGTCGCGCTCGCGGAGGGCGTCGACGAGGAGAAGGCCGGCGCCATCATCGACGAGGTCCTCGCCTCCTGAGGCCTCCAGTCACCAGCGCTGCACGACGGCGACCCACGGCTCCGGCCGCGGGTCGCCGTCGTCGTTCCGGTACCGTGACGCCGTGACGACGCTCGCGATCCTCACCGCCGCGGGGTCCGGCACCCGCCTCGGCCGGGACCTGCCGAAGGCCCTGGTCGACCTGGCGGGCTTCCCCCTCGTGGTGCATGCCGCACGCCGCCTCGCCGCCTCGGGCGTCGTCGACGCCCTCGTCGTCACGTGCCCTCCGGGCCTCGACTCCGCGGTGCGCGACGTCGTCGCGCAGGACCCGCACGTGGACGTGCCGGTCCGCGTGGTCGAGGGCGGCGGCACCCGGCAGGCGTCCGTCGCCGCCGGCCTCGCGCTCGCCGGCCCGGACGACGACGTGGTCCTCGTGCACGACGCCGCACGCCCGCTCGCGCCGCCGCGCCTGGTGCGCCGCGTCGTCGACGCGGTACGTGCCGGCCACGGCGCGGTCGTCCCGGGGCTGCCCGTCACCGACACGGTGAAGCGCGTCGGGCCAGCATCGTCCGGGAGCGGGCCGGACGTCGAACGCGTCGTCGAGACCCCGGACCGCGCCGTGCTGCGCGCGGTGCAGACGCCGCAGGGCTTCGACCGCGCGGTGCTGGAGCGCGCGCACGCGCAGGGCGCGGCCCGCGCGACGGCGGAGGGGTCGGCGGCGACGGACGACGCGGGGCTGGTCGAGGCGCTCGGCGAGCCCGCCTACGTCGTCACCGGCGAGGAGGCGGCCATGAAGATCACCACCGAGCGCGACCTGAAGGTGGCCGCGCTGCTGCTGGAGGAGGAGTCGTGACCGCGCTGCCCGCAGGCCTGCCGCGCACCGGGCTCGGCGTCGACGTGCACGCCTACGCCCCCGAGGGCTCCGACCGCGAGCTGTGGCTCGGGGGCCTGCGGTGGCCGGGGGAGCGGCCGCTCGCCGGCCACTCGGACGCCGACGTCGCGGCGCACGCCGCCGCCGACGCCCTGTTCTCCGCCGCCGGCATCGGCGACCTCGGCTCGCACTTCGGCACCGGCGAGCCCGAGTGGGCCGGGGCGGCGGGGAGCACCCTGCTCGCCGAGGCGGCCCGCCGCGTGCGGGCGGCGGGGTTCGAGATCGGGAACGTCGCCGTGCAGGTGGTCGGCAACCGGCCGAAGGTCGGCCCGCGCCGCGCGGAGGCCGAGGCGGCGCTCACGGCCGCGGCCGGCGCGCCCGTCTCCCTGAGCGCCACCACGACCGACGGCCTGGGGCTCACCGGCCGCGGCGAGGGCGTCGCGGCGATCGCCACGGCGCTCGTGGTCGCCGTCGGCTGAACCGCTCGGCGCGGGACCCACCGCACCGGGCCGCTCACTGCTGCAGCCGCGGGTCCTGCGAGGGGTCGGCGTACGGCTCCGGGCAGCCCTGGTCGACCGCGTCGGGGCGCAGCTCGACGTGCCACGGCTCGTTCGCGTACACCCGGCACAGTCCGTACGCGGCGCCGTGGTCCGCCACCCACTGGCTGCCGCCCGTCTGCTGCAGGTCGACCGCGTCGCCGGTGACGTGCGACGACGTGTCCGCGGACGCGACCCAGCGGGCCGCCTCGGCCGCGGAACCGTACTGGGCGACCGCCTCGCGCAGCAGCTGGTCCTGGTACGCCGCCGAGCGCCAGGCGCTGTTGACGAAGAAGGTGACGCCGTCCTGCTCGGCGTCCGTCGCGGCCGCCTGCAGCGCCGCGAGCAGCGCGGGGTCGAGGTTCGCCAGGGCCGGGAGCGCGTCGTCGAACACGGTGGTGCCGTCGGGGACGTGGCCGGCGGACACGCCGTCCCGCGCGCCGCGGTCGGGTCGGTCCGCGGGGGCGGTCGCCGGAGCGACCGACGTCGTCGCGGGCGGGGGCGACGACCTCTGGCAGGCCGCGAGCCCGGCCAGCGCGGCGGCGGCCAAGGTGAGCGCGAGCGCGGTGCGGGCCGGTCGGAGGGGCGCGCGCTCGGGTGCGGGGACGTGTCGGTGGTGGAGCATGCCTTCAGTCGAGCCGGGGCGGCGTTGCCCGGGCGTATGCGCTCCTCGATACGCGGACGATAGGCGCCGCTCCGTAGCATCGAGGGCATGCGCGTGCTGATCGTCGAGGACGAGCCGTACCTGGCCCAGGCCGTCCGCGACGGGCTGCGGCTGGAGGCCATCGCGGCGGACGTCGCCGGCGACGGCGACACCGCCCTCGAGCTGCTGAGCGTGAACTCCTACGACGTCGCCGTGCTCGACCGTGACATCCCCGGCCCGTCGGGGGACGAGGTCGCCGCGAGCATCGTCGCCTCCGGGAGCGGCCTGCCGATCCTCATGCTCACGGCCGCCGACCGTCTCGACGACAAGGCCACCGGGTTCGAGCTCGGGGCCGACGACTACCTCACCAAGCCGTTCGCGATGCGGGAGCTCGTGCTGCGGCTGCGCGCCCTCGACCGGCGTCGCGCGCACAGCCGGCCGCCGGTGCGCGAGCTCGCGGGCCTGCGCGTGGACCCGTTCCGCCGCGAGGTCTACCGGGACGGGCGCTACGTCGCGCTCACCCGCAAGCAGTTCGCCGTGCTGGAGGTGCTGGTCGCGGCCGACGGCGGCGTCGTCAGCGCGGAGGAGCTGCTGGAGCGGGCGTGGGACGAGAACGCCGACCCCTTCACCAACGCCGTGCGCATCACGGTGTCGGCGCTGCGCAAGCGGCTCGGCGAGCCGTGGGTGATCGCCACCGTGCCCGGGGTGGGCTATCGCATCGCGGCCCCGCCCGAGGGCGAGACCGGGCACGAGGACGGGCGCGCGGCCCGGAGCGGCGAGGCCCGGCATGGCTAGGAGCCCCGGCCCGAGCGTCCGGCTGAAGCTCACGCTCAGCTACGCCGGGTTCCTCGTGGTGGCCGGCGCGCTGCTCCTCGCCGTCGTGTGGGTCTTCCTGCTGCGGTACGTCCCGGACACGATCATCGTCGACGTCGCGCCGTCCCGTCCCGGACCCGGGCAGTTCGTCCCCAACCGCTCCGACCTGGAGCGCGCCTTCGCCCCGAGGGTCGCCTGGGCGATGGTCTTCCTCCTGGTGCTCGGACTCCTCGGCGGGTGGTTCCTCGCCGGGCGGATGCTCGCCCCGCTGGACCGCATCACCGACGCCACCCGCCGGGCCGCCGAGGGGTCCCTGTCCCACCGGATCCGGCTCCCTGGACGCCAGGACGAGTTCCGCGAGCTCGCCGACGCGTTCGACGCGATGCTGGCCCGGCTCGAGGCGCAGGTCGCCGAGCAGCAGCGGTTCGCGGCGAACGCCTCCCACGAGCTGCGCACCCCGCTCGCGGTGACGCGGACGCTGCTCGAGGTGGGTGCGCAGGACCCGGACCGGGACACGGACGAGCTCCTGCGGCGTCTCGAGGCCGTCAACGCGCGCGCGATCGACCTCACCGAGGCGCTGCTCCTGCTCAGCCGCGCCGACCGCGGGACGTTCGCGCGCGAGCGCGTCGACCTGTCCCTCGTCGCGGAGGAGGCGGCCGAGACTCTGCAACCCCTCGCGGACGGCCGGGGCGTCGACCTGCAGGTCGCGGGCGACGTCGCCCCCGCGGTGGGGTCGCACGCGCTCCTGCTGCAGCTCGCCACGAACCTCGTGCACAACGCGATCGTGCACAACCTCGCGGAGCACGGCACGGTGCGGGTGGAGACCGCCGTCCGCGGCGACGACGTCGTGCTCACCGTCGAGAACACGGGCGGGCCGCTCGACCCGCGCCTCGTGCCGACGCTCGTCGAGCCGTTCCAGCGCGGCGGCGGGCGCACGCACGGGGAGCACGGGGGCGTCGGGCTCGGCCTCGCGATCGTGCGGAGCATCGCGGAGGCGCACCACGGCACCCTCGCGCTCGCCGCACGGGGCGACGGCGGGCTGCGCGTCACGGTGCGCCTGCCGGGGGAGCGGGCCGCCCCGGTCGCGTGGTGGCCCTCCGCCTAGCCCGCGCCGTCAGGCCGTGGCGTCAGTCCGCCGCCGAGGACGGTGTCGGTGTAGCCGTTGCGGAAGACGCCGCCGGGATCGACGGCGGCGCGCACGCGGGCGACGTCGGCCAGGGGGTAGTGGTCGGCGAGGTGCTCCGCCGTGCGGGTGTGCATCTTGCCCCAGTGCGGCCGCCCGCCCGCCGCGGCGAAGATCTGCTCGGCCGCGCTGAAGTACCGCTGGTGGGGCATCGGTGCGTACTGGTGCACCGCGACGTACGCCGTCTCGCGACCGTGCGCCGTCGAGAGCCAGACGTCGTCGGCGGCGGCGAAGCGCACCTCCACCGGGAAGGGGACGGGCTCGCCGGACGCGCGCAGCCAGGCGTCGAGCTCGTCGAGCACGTCCCGCAGCGCGGCGCGCGGCAGGGCGTACTCCATCTCGACGAACCGGACCCGGCGCCGGGTGACGAAGACGTCGGCCGACGGCGCCACGTACGTCTTCGCGCCCAGCGCCCGCGCGCTCACCGCGTTGAGGCGGGGGACCAGCCCGGGGGCGGCGAACGCGAGGCGGTTCACCACCTCGAAGGCGCCGTTGGACAGCACCTCCTCGTCCAGGAGGGCGCGGGCCCGGGAGCCGGCGGTACGCACGGCGCCGAGGCCTCCGGCACGGGCCGCCGCCCAGGCCTCGATCTCCTCGGCCGTCGCGCGGTTGTTCCGCTTCGTCAGCGCCCGGCGGGTGCCGGGGAACCAGTAGAACTCCGCGTGGTCGTTGCCGTCGACGTACTCGTCGAGCTGCTCGAGCACGCGGTCCAGCGGCCACGGCTCCTCCTGAGCGCGCAGCCAGAACGCGGGCACCACCTCGAGCGTGACCGCCGACAGCACGCCCGCGACGCCGAGGCCCAGCCGAGCCACCTCGAACAGCTCGCGCTCGGGCGATCCCGGGGCCGCAGCGTCCGACGCCGACCGGACCGCGCCGTCGGCGCCGACCACGCGGACGCCGCGCACCTGCGTCGCGAGGCCGCCCAGCCGGGCGCCGGTGCCGTGCGTGCCGGTCGAGATCGCGCCCGCGACCGACTGGCGGTCGATGTCGCCGAGGTTGCGCATCGCCAGCCCGAGCGCCGCGAGCAGGCGGTTGAGGTGGTGCAGGCGGGTGCCCGCCCGGACGGTGACGAGCGACGTGCCGTCCGGCTGGGGCGCCACCGCCTCGATACCGCTGAGGTGGTCGAGGCCGAGGTGCACGCCGTCGGTCACGGCCGCGGCGGTGAAGGAGTGGCCCGCGCCCATCGCCCGCACCCGCGTCCCGTCGGCGGCTGCCCGGGCGACGACGGCACCCAGCTCGCCCTCGTCGCGCGGCGCCAGGCGGCGCGCAGGCTGCCACGAGTGCGTGCCGCCCCAGGTGCGCAGCGGGGCGTCGGGGGTGGCGGGGGCCGGTGTGCGGGCGACGGTGCTCGGAGTCACGCGGCACACTCTGCCACGGGCGGCGGCCCGCGCGGATCCCCCTCCGGGTGGATCGTCGGCGACCCGTCGGACCGCCCGTCAGATCACCCGTCGGATCACCCCGCCCGGCCGTCCGACGACGCCCGGCGCCCGGTGTAGCGTGCGGTCATGACCCAGACGGAGCGGCTGGCCCGCGCCACCGCGCACCTGCCGGCTCCCGTGGCCGTGGTCGACCTCGACGCCTTCGACGCCAACGCCGCGGACCTGCGCCGCCGCGCCCGGGGCGTCCCCGTGCGGGTGGCGAGCAAGTCCGTGCGGGTGCGCACGCTCGTCGGCCGGGCGCTCGACGCCGGGTTCCAGGGCGTCATGGCGTTCTCCCTGGCCGAGGCGCTGTGGCTCGTGCAGGAGGGCGTGCGCGACGTGCTCGTCGGCTACCCCACCGTGGACCGGGACGCGCTCGCGCGGCTCGCCGCCGACGACCGCGCGCGGCGTGAGATCACGCTCATGGCGGACGACGCCGCCCAGCTCGCGCTCCTGGACGCCGCTCTCTCGTCCGCCGCGGTGCCGGCCGGGACGGGCGGCCTCGCCGACGTCGCCGTCTGCCTGGACGTCGACGCGTCGCTGCGCCTCGACGCCGGCCCGCTGCACGTGCACCTGGGCACGCGGCGCTCGCCGCTGCGCACCCCGGACGACGTCGCAGCGCTCGCCCGCCGCGTCGAGGCGCTGCCCGGCGTCCGGCTGCGCGGGCTGATGTTCTACGAGGCCCAGGTGGCCGGGCTGCCCGACACCAACCCGGCCGTCCGGCTGGTCAAGAAGCTGTCGGTGGCCGAGCTGTACGGCCGCCGGACGGCCGTCGTCGAGGCCGTCGGCGCCGCCGTCGGGCACGCCGTGGAGCTGGTGAACTCCGGCGGCACCGGCTCGCTCGAGACGTCGTCGGCAGGGCCGGCGGTCACCGAGGTGACCGCGGGCTCCGGGCTGTTCGTCCCCGGCCTGTTCGACGGGTACCGCTCCTTCGACCCCCGGCCCTCCGCGTTCTTCGGGCTCGACGTCGCGCGGGTGCCCGCCGCGGGCTGGGCGACGGCGTTCGGGGGCGGGTACGTGGCCTCCGGGCCGGCGGGGCGCTCGCGGCTGCCGCGGGTCGCGACGCCCGGCTGGTCGCTCACCGGAACGGAGGGCGCGGGGGAGGTCATGACGCCGCTGCGCCGGCGGGGCGGAGCGCCGCCCCTCGCCGTCGGGGACCGCGTGTGGCTGCGGCACGCCAAGGCGGGCGAGCTCATGGAGCGGTTCGACGTCGTCCACCTGGTGCGCGGCGACGAGATCGTCGAGTCCGTCCCCACGTACCGCGGCGAGGGACGCACCTTCGGCTGAGGGACCGGCCGGTACGCTGGACCGGTGAGCCTGCACCTGTACGACACCGCGACGCGCGACGTGCGCGCCTTCGTCCCCCTGAACCCGGGCGAGGTCGGTATCTACCTGTGTGGCGCCACCGTGCAGGCCCCGCCCCACATCGGCCACCTCCGCCCCGTCATCGCGTTCGACGTGCTGCGGCGCTGGCTGGAGCGCTCGGGCCTGCGGGTCACGTTGATCCGCAACGTCACCGACATCGAGGACAAGATCCTCGCCAAGGCGGCCGCGGCCGGCGTCGAGTGGTGGGCGCACGCCGCCACGCACGAGCGGATGTTCACGCGGGCCTACGACGCGCTCGGCGTCATCCCGCCCACCTACGAGCCGCGCGCCACCGGCCACGTGCCCGACATGGCGGAGCTCATGCAGCGGCTCGTCGACCGCGGGCACGCCTACGCGACCGGCCCCGGCGACGTCTGGTTCGACGTGCGTTCCTGGCCCGCGTACGGCGAGCTCACCCGGCAGCGGCTGGAGGACCTCAACCCCGAGCCCACCGGCGACGACGCCGCGGCGTCCGCCAAGCGCGACCCGCACGACTTCGCGCTGTGGAAGGCGCCCAAGCCGGGCGAGCCGGAGACGGCGTCCTGGGAGACGTCGTTCGGCCGGGGCCGCCCGGGCTGGCACCTCGAGTGCTCGGCCATGGCGCGCCGCTACCTGGGCGACGCGTTCGACATCCACGGCGGCGGCCTCGACCTGCGGTTCCCGCACCACGAGAACGAGCAGGCGCAGTCGCGCGCGGCCGGGTACGGCTTCGCGCAGCGCTGGATGCACTGCGCGTGGGTCACCCAGCAGGGCGTCAAGATGAGCAAGTCGCTGGGCAACGGGCTGCTGGTGAGCGAGTTGCTCGCCCAGGCGCCCGCGCCCGTGATCCGCTACGCGCTCGCGGCGGTGCAGTACCGCTCGATGCTCGAGTGGTCGCCCGACACCCTGGACGAGGCCCGCACCACCTGGGAGCGGCTGTCCGGCTTCGTGGACCGCGCCACCGAGCGCGTCGGCGGGGTGCCCGCCGACGAGGTCGCGAAGGCCGAGCTGCCGGCCGGGTTCGTCGAGGCGATGGACGACGACCTCAACGTGCCCGCAGCGCTCGCCGTCGTGCACGAGCACCTGCGCGCCGGCAACAGCGCGCTGGCGTCGCGCGACGACGCCGCGGCGCGCGAGGAGCTCGTCGCGCTGCGTGGCATGCTCGACGTCCTGGGCCTCGACCCGCACGACCCGCAGTGGGCCTCGGGTGCCGACGACTCCGCCGCGCGCGCGGCCCTGGAGTCGCTGGTCGCCGCTGAGCTCGACGCGCGGGTCGCCGCGCGCGCCGCGAAGGACTGGGCCACGAGCGACGCCATCCGTGACCGCCTCGCGGACGCCGGCGTCGTCGTCCAGGACTCCGCGGACGGCGCCCGCTGGACGCTGACCGACTGACCCGCTCGACCACCTGAGAAGAGACACCATGGCAGGCAACACCCGACGTCCCGGCGCCGTCCGCAAGGCCGGTAGCAAGAAGGGCGCGCAGGTCGGCACCGGCGGGCACAGCCGCAAGGCGCTCGAGGGCAAGGGCCCGACGCCGAAGGCCGAGGACCGTACCTACCACCCGGCGCACAAGCGCAAGGTGGCGGCGGAGAAGAAGCAGGCCGCGCAGTCGCAGAAGGGCGCGAGCAAGGGGGTCGTGCGCGGCACGCGCCGCCCGACCGGCGGCGCCGAGGTGGTCGCGGGCCGCAACGCCGTGCTCGAGGCGCTGCGCACCGACGTGCCGGTCACCGCCGTGCACCTCGCCGCGCGCATCGACCACGACGACCGCACGCGGGAGATCCTCGAGCTGGCCTCGACCCGCTCCGTGCAGCTGCTCGAGGTGAGCCGCACCGAGCTGGACCACCTCACCGAGGGCTCCGTGCACCAGGGCGTCGCCGCGCAGGTGCCGCCCTACGACTACGCGGACGTCGAGGACCTGCTGGACGCCGCCGCCGAGGCGGGCCAGCCGCCCCTGATCGTCGCGCTCGACGGCGTCACCGACCCCCGCAACCTGGGCGCCGTGCTGCGGTCCGCGGGGGCCTTCGGCGCGCACGGCGTCGTCGTGCCGTCGCGCCGCTCGGCCGGCGTCACCGCGTCGGCGTGGAAGGTGTCGGCCGGCGCCGCGGCGCGGGTGCCCGTGGCCAAGGTGACGAACCTGGCGCGGACGCTCGCCGACCTGAAGAAGTCCGGGGCCTTCGTCGTCGGCCTGGACGCGGGCGGTGACACCACCGTGCGCGACCTCGCGTTCGCCACCGACCCGCTCGTGCTCGTCGTCGGGTCCGAGGGTCACGGACTCTCCCGCCTGGTGCGCGAGACCTGCGACGCCGTCGCATCCATCCCCATCTCGTCCGACGTCGAGTCGCTGAACGCCGGCGTCGCCGCGGGCATCACGCTCTACGAGGTGGCCCAGGCCCGCCTGACTGCCGCGAGATAGAGAACCCCGAGCCGCGAGATAGAGAAGCTCGGACGAGACCGCAACCGGTTGC
>NZ_JBHJVM010000018.1:58324-81536 GCF_042264825.1 Isoptericola sp. NPDC056134 | reverse complement strand
GGGCGGCCTCCCGCCACTCGCGCCGCCAGCCTTCGCCGGGCGGCCGACGCAGCACGAGCGCGAGGGCCGCGACCGTGAGGAGCGTCAGCGCCGCCACCCCGAGCGGCCCGGCGGGCCAGGGCAGGCGGCCGCCCGGCACGGCGGCGAAGGACTGGGCCACGCCCGCGATCCACCCCGTCGACAGGCCCGCCAGCCACGCGACGGGCAGGGCGACCCCGGGCGCCCACGGGGCGATCAGCGTGGCCATGAGCCCGAGCACGGTGGCCGGCACCAGCGCGGGGGTCGCGAGCAGGTTCGCCGGCACGGACATCAGCGGCACGTGCGGGTCGAGCAGGAGCAGCACCGGCCCGCACGCGGCCTGGGCGGCCCACGGGACCGCGAGCGCGAACGCGAGCGGACGGCCGGTCCACGGCGCGAGCCGGCGGGCGAGCGGTCCAGCCAGGAGCACGAGGCCGGCCGTCGCCGCGCACGACAGGACGAAGCCGTAGGACCGCGCGAGCCACGGGTCGACGACGAGCAGCACCGTCACCGCCGCGGCGAGGGCCGGCGCGCCCGAGGACGGCCGTCCCAGCGCCAGCGCGAGGAGCGCGGCTGCGCACGTCCACGCGGCCCGGAGCACGCTGGGTTCGGGCCGGACGAGCAGGACGAACGCCGTCGCGGCGACCGCGACGACGCCGACGCGCACGGCGCGCGGGGCCCGCGCCAGCGCGCACAGGGCGGTGAGCGCGGCGACCACGATCGCGAAGTGCCCCCCGGAGACCGCGGTGACGTGGGTGAGGCTCGTGACCCGCATCGCCTCGTCGACGGCGTCGGGCACGCGGCTCGTGTCGCCGACGGCGACACCTGGCACCAGCCCACGGGCCTGGGCGGACAGGGGGTCGGTGACGTCCAGGAGCGCCGACCGCATCGTGTGCGTCGCCCGCAGCAGGGCCGTCGGCGGCGCACGCTCGGCCGCGGGCCCCGACGCCGTCAGCCTGGCGAGCGGGCCGTCACCCGCGTCGACGGGGCGCAGCACCCCGGAGACCGCGACGGTCGCCCCGTAGCGTGGGGCCGCTCCGTCCGCGGTGACCTCGACGAGCCCCGCGGCGGACGACGCGATCCCGCGCGCCGTCACCTGCCGCACGGCCACCTGCCAGCGCTCGCCGTCGCCGAACGCGGCGGGCCGCGGCTCCGACACGACGCGACCGACCAGCTCGGCGTGCGCGCCCTGCCCGACCAGCGACCGCAGGGGCGCCTGCCGTGCCACCTGGGCGTGCGCCCCGAGCGACACCGCAGCGAGGCAGGCCAGCGCGACGACGACGTGCAGACCGGCGGACCTCACGCCGCCCCGCCGGCGCCGGCCCGCCCCAGTGGGCTCGGCCTCGCTCCGCCCGGGGCTCCGCGACCGCCACGGGTCCGACGGCGCCCACCGGGCGGGACGCGCCGCGACGACCGCAGCCCCTGCGACGACAGCGGCGAGGGCCGCCCCCACAGCCACCGTCCGGGCCCAGCCCAGCATCGGCCCCGTGAACGCCCAGGCGGCGGCCCACGACACCAGGGCGGCCGGCACGAGACGCAGGTCGACACGCCGCGTCGGTGGCGACGCCGGGTCGGTCCGTCGCGCGGCCGGCCCGGTCGCCGGGACGGATGCCGGCAACGGGACCGCGTCGGCAGGCCCGCCGGGGGCGTCCGACCGGACGGGCGGCGTCACAGCGTGACCAGGTCGCGGACCTGTCCGAGGACGGACGGTCCGATCCCGGACACCTCGTCGAGCTCGTCGACGCTGGTGAACGGCCCGTTCTCGTCGCGCCACGCGACGATCCGCTCGGCCAGCGCGGGGCCGATGCCGGGCAGCTCCTCGAGGTCCGCCGCCCCCGCGGAGTTGAGGTTCACGGCACCACCCGCCGACGCGTCGGACCCGCCTCCGGTCCCGTCCTCGCCGGCGCCGTCGGGCGCGCCTCCTGCCGACGCGACCTGCTCCCCTGGCCTCGGCACGCGGATCTGCTCGCCGTCGACGACCGCCCGCGCCAGGTTGAGCGCGGCGGCGTCGGCGCGGCGGGTCGTGCCGCCCGCGGCCGCCACGGCGTCCGCCACCCGGGCGCCCGACGGGACCGTGACCAGGCCGGGCTCGCGCACCTCGCCCACGACGTGGACGACCACGGTGCCCGGCGCCGGCGTCTCGGGAGTCGCGGGCACGCCTCCCCCGTCGAGGTCACCCGACCCTGCTGTGTCGGCTGCCGCGCCTGCTGCCCCGTCGGTCCCGGTGGTCGGGCCGGCGGACGGTTGCGACGGACCGGCGGAGGCGCCGGACGGCGCGTTCGCATCGGCGAGGGTGATCACGTCGTCGGGCCGTGCGGTCGCGACCACCGCGGCGACGACGGCCACGAGCAGGACGGCGACGGAGGCCACGACGGCCGCCCGCAGCCCGATCGACCAGCGGCGCGGACCTCCGCCGTCGTCGTGCCCGTCGACGGGGTGCCCGTGCGCCGCCGTGTACGCGGCGGCGACGTGCCGCGCCGATCGGCGGGCGCGCAGGCGGTCGGCGAGCTCGTCATCGTCGCCCGTCGCGCCCCACGACGCCGGGCCGACCGGAGACTCGCCGAGGGGGCCCGCCCACGCGTCGTGACCAGGGTCGTGACCAGCGTCGTGACCGCGGTCACCGCCGGCGCCCTCGCGCAGGGCGTGCCAGGCACGCAGCCGTGCGGCGGCCTCGCCGAGAGCCCGGTCCGGCTCCGGCTCGGAGCTGCCCCGCCAGTCGTCGCCCGCCTCCGGAGCACGGGTGGGAGGCGGCGCGGTGCCAGGCGGCGCGACGGCGGCCGGTGGCGGGGCGTCGGCTCCGTCATGGTCGTGGGGCAGCGTGGTGGTCACGCCGCGACGCTAGGGTCACCGACCTCCAGGCGGCCGCCGCACGCGGTGACCTGTGGACGGCACGCGCCTGGGGGCAGCCTCCTCAGGGCACTGCGCCGCAGGGGCGTCCGCCCAGCTCGGCGACGACGACGGCGAGAGCGCCCGTCCCGACGTGCGCGCCGAGCACCGCGCTCACCGGCGTCACGACCGGCTCGGCCCCGGTCTCCGCGGCCAGCCGCGCCGCGAGCTCGTCGGCCCGCTCGGGCACGCCCAGGTGGTGCACGGCCACGCCCGGTCGCTCGCACGTCTCGGCGCGCCGCACCGCGACCTCCACCAGCCGGTCGGTCGCCGCCCGACGCGTCCGGACGCGCTGCGTCATCTCGATCGCACCGTCGCGCATGCCGAGGATGGGCCGCACGCCGAGGGCCGTACCGAGCGCGGCCGCCGGGGCGGACAGCCGCCCGCCGCGGCGCAGGTGGTCGAGCGAGTCGACGAGGAACACGGTCGTGCTCGACCCCGCGACCTGCCGCGCGCGGGCGGCGACCGTCGCGGCGTCGTGGCCCTCGGCGGCGCACCGTGCCGCCTCCAGCGCCGCGAACCCGAGGGCCATCGCGACCGTCCGGGAGTCGACCGCCTGCACCGGGATCATGGCGCGCTGCCCGGCGCTCGCGGCGACCTCGACGGTGCCGGACAGCGCCCCCGACAGGTGGACGCCCACGACCGCCCGCGCGCCGTCGGCGGCGAGGTCGCGGTAGACGCCGGCGAACTCGGCCGGCGTGGGCTGCGAGGTGCTCAGCCGCTCGCCGGCGGCGATGCGCGCGGCCACCTCCTCGGGTGTGACGTCCACGCCCTCGCGCCACGACTCCTCCCCCGCCACGACGAGCAGCGGGACGACGACGGGCGCGAGGACGCCGTCGTCCGTGGCGGGCAGGCAGGCGGTCGAGTCGGTGACGACGCGGACCGCGCCACGCTCGAGAGGGAGATCGGAGGGCATCGGCGGGAGTCTACCGACGCCGCCCGGGACGACCCGGGCGGCGCGGCCGTCACTCGTGGTCGTGCGCCTCGTCGTCGTGCGCCTCGTGGTCGTGCTCGTCGGTGCCGCTCGCCTCCACGTCGCCCGAGACGCCGGAGATCTCGTTCGGCGCGACGTCCAGCTGGACGGACTTCCAGACCTCGCCGGACTCCACGTCCACCGCGTGCACGGACTTCGTCGCCGGGTCGGTGACGTACACGGACCCGTCCAGCGCGAGCACCGCGGGGCGCGGCTCCTGCCACTCGGCGGGCTCCTCCCAGGCGTCGATCACCGGGATCGAGGTCGTGAGCTTTCCGCTCTCCGGGTCGATGACGTGCAGCGAGCCGTCGGTACCCAGCACGAGCGCCTCGCCGTCGGCACCGCGGGCCAGGGACCGGAACGTGTAGCTCGAGGGCAGGTCGACCAGCGACAGGTCCCCGCTGCGCGTGTCGACGAGCGAGACGCGCGTGGGCCGCTCCAGCTCGGCGTCGGGGTCGGTCTTGTAGTCGCCGAGCACGACGGGCGACTCCTCGGAGCCGGCCTGGTTGCCGATGCGGCCGTAGGCGTCGGGCGCCTGCACCTTGGTGAGCTTGCCGTCCGCGTAGACGAGGACGCCGTCCTCGCAGCCCACGACGACGGCCTCGTCGGCCGCGACCGCCTCGCCGTGCACGCCCGGGCAGTCGTCGCTCACCGCGATCTCCTGGTCGTCGGCGTCCAGGACGCGCACGCCGGAGCGCGACTCCTCGGTGCCCTCGGTGACGAGGAGCGAGTCGTCCCCGAGCTCGACCGCGACGCCGTGGTGCGCCGACGGCGTCGTGAGCTCCCGCGCGGGGGCCTCGCCCTCGGCGACGTGGGCGGAGTCGAGCACGCGGACCTGGCCGGTCCCGTCGTCGAACAGGACCGTGCGGCCGCCGTGCACGACGACGTGGCCGGGCTCCTCGGCGGCGTAGGTGACGTCGGTGAGGCGCGGCTCGGACGTCCAGTAGTGGTGGTGGTCGCCGTGCGCCTCCGCCCATGCGCCGAGATCCAGGGCGCGGAACCCGCCGGTGGTGGAGGCCAGCAGGTGGCGGCCGTCGCCGGCGGGGTTGAGGCGCGTGAAGCCCTCGAGCGGCAGGTCGGCGACCTGCTCCAGCGTCTGAGCGTCGAGGACGACCACGCCACCGTCGTAGGTGAGCGCGATGCGTGCGGTCGCGGCGGCGGCCTCGGTGGCCTGGGCGGTCTCCGCGCTGGAGGGCTCGGCGGAGGACCCCGCCGACCCGGCGCCGTCGGCCGGGTCCGCGGACGCGCAGCCCGCCAGCGCGAGCGGAACCGCGAGGGCGAGGAGGCCCGCGGCGGACTGTCGGCCCCGGCGGGCGGGGCGGGTGGTGCGGGTGAGGGCAGCAGGCATGCGTCTCTCTCCAGGTCGGGGCAGCACGAAGAAGCCACATGAGAACGATTCCCATGTGCCCGAGTAGTGAAGCAGATGTGAGAACCGTTCTCAACCTCGTGCGTGCTCCTCGTCGCGCACCCGCTCCCCTGCCGCGCTAGCGTGCGGGCCATGGCCGAGGGGACACCGCCCACCGACGACGCCGACCTCGCCGCACTGCGAGCGGCCGCGGCGCAGGCCGCCGCCGAGGCGGCGGAGGCGAAGGCAGCGGCCGCCCAGGCGGCGCTCGAAGCGGCGGAGGCCGCCGCCGCACCCGCCCCCGATACGAGTCGCCCGGTCGCGACCGACGCCGAGCCTGCGGGCGACGCCAAGCCTGCGGACGACGCCAAGCCTGCGGACGACGCCGAGCCCGCGGCACCGCCGTCGTACGCCGACGAGGTGCGCGCGGGCTACGCCTCCGACGCCCCGACGCTGCCGCTCGGGGCCCTGCTGTCCGGCCCGCTGGGCGGCGACCCGGTGCCGGACGCGACGGTGCAGGTGGGCTTCCCGCTCGCGACGCTCAACCGCCACGGGCTGGTCGCGGGCGCCACGGGCACCGGCAAGACGAAGACCCTGCAGGGCATGGCGGAGGGCCTGTCGGCGCAGGGCGTCCCGGTGTTCCTCGCCGACATCAAGGGCGACCTGTCCGGGCTGGCCGTCGAAGGGCCGGACAGCCCGAAGGTCGCCGAGCGGGCGGCGAGCATCGGCCAGACCTGGGCGCCGACGTCGTACCCCGTGGAGTTCTACTCGCTCGGCGGCCTGGGCACGGGCGTGCCGATCCGCACGACCGTCACCGACTTCGGCCCGCTGCTGCTGAGCAAGGTGCTCGGCCTCAACGCGACGCAGTCCTCCAGCCTGGAGCTGATCTTCCACTGGGCCGACACGCGGCAGCTCGCCCTGCTCGACCTCAAGGACCTGCAGGCCACCATCGCCTACCTCACCTCCGACGAGGGCAAGCAGGAGCTCAAGGGCATCGGCGGCGTCTCGGCCGCCACGGCCGGCGTCATCCTGCGCGAGATCGTGGGGCTGCAGGCGCAGGGCGGCGACGTGTTCTTCGGTGAGCCGGCGTTCGAGACCGCCGACCTGCTGCGCACGTCCGCGGACGGGCGCGGGCTGATCTCCGCCCTCGAGCTGCCCGGCGTGCAGGACCGCCCTGCGCTGTTCTCCACGTTCCTCATGTGGCTGCTGGCGGAGCTGTTCCAGGAGCTGCCCGAGGTGGGCGACCCGGACAAGCCGCGCCTCGTCTTCTTCTTCGACGAGGCGCACCTGCTGTTCACGGGCGCCTCCAAGGACTTCCTCCAGCAGGTGGTCCAGACGGTGCGCCTCATCCGCAGCAAGGGCGTCGGCGTCTTCTTCGTCACCCAGTCCCCCAAGGACGTGCCCGCCGACGTGCTCGCCCAGCTCGGCAACCGCGTGCAGCACGCGCTGCGCGCCTTCACGCCCGACGACGCGAAGGCCCTGCGGGCAGCGGCCCGCACCTTCCCCACCTCGCCGTACGACCTCGAGCGGCTGCTGCAGTCGCTCGGCACCGGCGAGGCCGTCGTCACCCTGCTCGACGAGAAGGGCGCCCCCACCCCGGTCGCGTGGACGCGCGTGCGCGCACCCCAGGCCTCGATGGACCCGGCGCCGCAGCAGGTCCTGGACGCGGCCGTCGCGGCGTCGCCCGGGCAGGCGCGCTACGGCGCCGCCGTCGACCGCGAGTCCGCGTACGAGCTGCTGCAGGCCCGCGCCGCGCAGGACGCCGCCACCCGCGAGGCGACCGAGCGCGCCGCCGAGCTCGAGAAGGAGGCCGCACAGTCGCGCAAGCAGGCGGAGGCCGACGCCCGGAAGGCGCAGCAGGCCCCGCGGTCGGGCTCGACGTCGCGCGGCAGCTCGCGCAGCCCGATGGACGCCATCCTCACCAGCGTGGGCACGACCCTGGCCCGCGAGATCACCCGCACCGTCTTCGGCACCCGCCGCCGGCGCTGACCCTCCGGGTCGGCGGTCAGTCGGCCGTCAGGGGCGCGGCGTGCCAGATGCGGTCGAGGTAGTCGCGTACGGAGCGGTCCGAGGAGAAGAAGCCCGAGCGCGCCACGTTGAGCACGGCCGACCGGCTCCAGGCGTCCGGGTCCGCGTACGCGCGCTCCACCCGCTCCTGCGCGTCGAGGTACGCCTGGTAGTCCGCGAGCACCATGAAGCGGTCCTCGGTGAGCAGGTTGGACACGATCGGCTCGAAGACCGAGGCGTCGCCGCCGGAGAACGTGCCGCGCGCGACCAGGTCCAGGGCCCGGCGCAGCGACGAGTTCTCCTCGTAGTACGTCGAGGGCCGGTAGCCGGCCTCCGCGACGGCGCTCGCCTCCGGCTCCGTCAGGCCGAACAGGAAGAAGTTCTCGTCGCCGACGAGCTTCCGGATCTCGACGTTCGCGCCGTCGTCGGTGCCGATGGTGAGCGCGCCGTTGAGCGCGAACTTCATGTTCCCGGTGCCGGACGCCTCCTTGCCGGCCAGCGAGATCTGCTCCGACAGGTCGGCCGCCGGGATCAGGGTCTCGGCGACCGTGACGTTGTAGTTCGCCGGGAACGCGATGCGCAGTACCCGGGACACGTCGGGGTGGGCCGCGACCACGGCGCCCACGTGGTTGATGAGCGCGATGATCTCCTTCGCCATCACGTAGCCGGGGGCGGCCTTCGCGCCGAAGACGACGGTGCGCGGCGTCACGTCGCCGAGCTCCAGCTCCCCGGACGTGATGCGGTCGTAGAGCGTCACGACGTGCAGCAGCTTGAGCAGCTGGCGCTTGTACTCGTGCAGCCTCTTGACCATGACGTCGAGCATCGTGCCCGGGTCGATCGTGATGCCGTCGCGCGCCGCGAGGAAGGAGACCAGCCGGTCCTTGTTCGCGGCCTTGACCTCCCGGAACCGGCGGCGGAACTCGGCGTCGTCGGCGAAGGGCTCGAGCTCGCGCAGCCGGTCGAGGTCGGTGACCCAGCCGTCGCCGATGGCCTCCGTGACGAGCCCCGACAGCCCCGGGTTCGCCAGCTTCACGAACCGGCGCGGGGTGACGCCGTTGGTGACGTTCGTGAACTTCTCCGGCCAGAAGTCGGCGAAGTCGGCGAGCACCTTGTCGCGCAGCAGCTGCGAGTGCAGCTCGGCGACGCCGTTCACCTTCGACCCGCCGACCGTCGCGAGGAACGCCATCCGCACCGACCGCTCGGGGTGCTCGGCGATGATCGACATGCGCCGCACCAGCAGCTCGTTCCCGCCCGAGCGCTCGCGCACCTGGGCGAGGAACTCGTCGTTGATGCGGTAGATGATCTCCAGGTGCCGGGGCAGCAGCCGCCCGACCAGCTCGACCGGCCATACCTCCAACGCCTCCGGCAGCAGCGTGTGGCACGTGTAGGCGAAGCAGCGCTGCGTCACCTGCCAGGCGTCGTCCCACTCGAAGCCGCGCTCGTCCACCAGGATCCGCATGAGCTCCGGGATCGCGATGACGGGGTGGGTGTCGTTGAGCTGGAACACGATGCGCTCGGGCAGGTCGTGCAGGTCGAAGTCCGGCGGCAGCAGCTGGTCGAGGAAGTCGCGGATCGAGCAGGCCACGAAGAAGTACTGCTGCTGCAGCCGCAGCTCCTTGCCCTGCGGCGTGGAGTCCTCCGGGTAGAGCACCTTGGAGATGTTCTCGGCGAACGTCTGGGAGCGCACGGCCTCGGCGTAGTCGCCGTAGTTGAAGATCTTGAGGTCGAACGCGTGGGTGGCGCGCGCGCTCCACAGCCGGAGCGTGTTGACGCGCCCGTTCCGGTAGCCCGGCACCATCGAGTTGTACGGGACGCCCAGCACCTGCCAGCCCGGCACCCAGCGCGAGCGCTCGCGGCCGTCGTCGTCCGTGTACCTCTCCGTGTGCCCGCCGAAGCCGACCGTGACCTCGTGCTCGGGGTGGGCGAACTCCCACGGGTCGCCGTTGTCGAGCCAGGTGTCCGGCTCCTCCACCTGGCGGCCGTCCGAGAACGTCTGCCGGAAGATGCCGTACTCGTACCGGATGCCGTACCCGATCGCGGGCACGCTCATCGTCGCCAGCGAGTCGACGAAGCAGGCCGCCAGCCGGCCGAGCCCGCCGTTGCCGAGGCCGGGCTCCACCTCCACCTCGCGCAGCTCGTCGAGGTCGAGCCCCAGGCTCGCGAGCGCCTCGGCGGCGACCTCCTCCAGCCCGGTCGCGATGAGCGCGTTGTCGAGCTGGCGGCCCAGGAGGTACTCCGCCGACAGGTAGGCCACCGCCTTCGCCTGCGTGCGGTACTGGCTCACCGTGGTCTGCATCCACCGCGACATCAGGTAGTGCCGCACCGTGCGCGCGAGCGCGAGGTACCGGTCGTTGTCCGTCGCCCGTTCCAGGATCGTGCCCTGGCTGAAGTTCAGCTCGTGCAGGTACTCGCGCACGAACCCCTCGACGGTCGGCTCCGGGCTGGTGATCAGAGGCGTGGTCTCGGTCACGTCACGACAGTACACAGCCCGGGTGCGGTCGGCTCGGCCCGACACCGACCCGTCCGTCACTCCCCCACGAGCGTCACCAGCCGCGACCGGCCGGTCGCGTCCTTGATCGCCTGCAGCACGACGTCGGCGTGCGGCTCCAGCGCGCTGACCTTGTCCAGCGGCGCGCCCACGACGAGCTGGAAGCCCAGCCCGCGCCACGCGCCCACGGCACGGCCGGCGAACCGGGCGTCGGCCTTGATGAACGCCTCGTCGAGGAAGACCGGCGCGTACCGGGGGCGCTCGGCCCCGGCGTCGCCGAGCTGGTAGCGCAGGGCGGCGCCGACGATGAACGCGACGAGCTCCTGCGACTCGCCACCGGACTTGCCGGCGATGTGGTCGTAGACGCTCACGTGGTTGCCCTCGAGGTCCACGCACTCGGCGCTGACCCGCACGTGCTCGCGCACGTCCACCAGGCGCCGGCGCTCGGGGCTGTCGGGACGGATGCGGTCGATCAGCCTGCGCATCCGCTCGTACCGGCGCTCGTGCTCGGCGAGGGGGACGTCGCCCGCCGGGGCGGTGGCGAGCTCGCGCAGCCGGCGCCGGAACGAGACGACGTCGGAGGCCTCGACCGGGGTGGCGGTGATGCGCAGCCGGTGCGCGTCGTCGCGGAACGGGAGCGTGGCGAGGATCGCGTTGACGGGCTCCATGCGGTCACGGATCTCCGCCACCGCCTGCGCGATGCCGTTGTTGAGCCGCGTGAGCTGGTCGCCGGACATCTGGCGCAGGTGCGCCGACCACCTGTCGCGCAGCCGGTACAGCTGCTGGTACTCCAGCTCCTCGTAGATCCGCAGGAAGTCGGCGTACGCGCCGTCGGGGTCGGCGCTGCGGTTCGGGTCGGGCCAGGTGTCGTTGAACCGCTCGAAGAGGGCGGCGAGGGCCGCGCGTGCGGCACGCTCCGTCTCCTGCGCCGACTCGCGCTGGTGGTGCAGCTCGCGCACGACGGCGGCCACGGCCGTGGTGAGGTCCGCCAGGCCGCTGCCCGAGGTGCCCGCCACCCCCGACCAGCCGACCTGCGCCATCAGACCGGCCAGGCGCCGCTCCTGCTCCGGCGTGGGCTCGACGCCCTCGTCGTCGGCACGCTCGACGGCGTCCGCGACCTGGTCCACCTGGTCGCTGAGCTGCTCCCACGCCGCGCCGAGCTCGGTGACGCGCTGCTGCGCAGCGGCCCGCTCCCGGTACAGCTCGTCGACGCGGGCGCGCAGGGCGTCCTCGTCCGCCTTGAGCGCGCGCAGCACGTCCGAGCCCGCGACCAGCGCCTCGTGCCGCTCCTGCCGCTCGCCGAGCCGGGCCTCCGCCCCCCGCACGTCGAGGTCGTCCCAGGCGGCCCGCAGCGCGTGGCTGTACGCGACGAAGTGGTCGGCCTCGCCCTTCTGCCGCAGCCGGGCGCCGGCGAGCGCCTCCGAGGCCTGGCGCAGCTCCTGGTGCGCCGCGGCGATCTGCTCCGCGAGCTGCTCGAGGCGCCGGTGGTTGCTGAACCCCAGCACGGACGCCCGGCCCTGGCCGCCGTGCGCGCCCCGGCGCCCCTCCGACGTCTGCCCGGACCGGGCGAGCGCCAGGTCGTGCCGGGCGAGCTCCGTGGGGTCGTCCACGCACACGTAGGCGAACCACTCCGCGAGGCGCCCCGCGAGCCAGCCGCCGAACGGCCCGGCCTTGACCTCCAGCCTCCCCGGGAGGAGGGTCCGGTCAGCTTCCTCGTGCAGCGCCTGCCCGGTGGGCACTCCCTCGAACCGCACGCGCACCGGCGAGCGGACGGCGTCGATCGCGGCGCGGAACGCGTCCAGGCGCGTCTCGTCGACGAGGACCGTGACGGCGAAGCCTCCGAGCGCCAGGCCGATCGCGTCGCGCCACGGCTCGTACTCCCCGCGCACCTCGAGCAGCTCGCCCACGAACGGCACGTCGTCGGGGCGCAGGCCGGCGGCCCGTGCGAGCGCCTCGCGCGCCTCGTGCAGCTCGCGCGGCACGTTGCCGCGGCGCGCCTTGAGGGACGCCTCCTCGCGCTCGAGCTCGGCCAGGGCACGCATCGCCTCCTTCTCGCGCGCGGAGGCCTCGACCACCGCCTCCGACAACGCGTCCGTGTGGGTGTCGCGCTCGTCGAGGTACCGGCGGGCGTCGGCGTGCAGGGCGTCCAGCTCCCGGCGCGACGAGGCCTCCCGCTCCAGCGGCGCCAGGTGGCCGTCCAGCTCGGCGCGGGCGCGCCGGGTCTCGGCCAGCCGCTGCTCGGCCGCGCGCACGTCGCGCTCCGCGGCCTCGATGGCGTCGCCACCGTTGCGGCGCTGGTCGGCACGCACCTGCTCGAGCTCGCCCTGCGCGGCGGCGAGCCGTTCCTCGGACACGGCGACCCGCTCGGCCGCTGCCTTGTGCTGGGCCCGGTTCTCCGCCTCGCCCGCGCGCAGCAGGTCGAGCTGGGTGCGGTCGCGCCACGCCGTGAACGGCGTGACCGCCCCGGGCCCGCCTCCACCAGCGCCGCCGTCGGGCCCGAGGGCGTCCACGAGCCGCGCGGACGCGACGGCGTCGTCGACCGCCGCGCGGTGCTCCAGCATCGGGCGCAGCACGTCCACCTGCCGCTGCGCCGTGTCCATCTCGGCGCGCACCTCGCTGAGCTCGTCGAAGTGCTCGACGGCGCGCTCGGCCACGCGGATCGTCTCGGGCTCCTCGAGCACCATCGCCTTGTAGAGCGAGTCGACCGTGGTGATCTGCTGGCCGGCCTGGATGCGGCCGAGCAGCTGCATCGCCTTCTCACCGTCGCCCGCCGCGCCGATGCCCAGCGCGGCGTGCAGGCGCGTGGCGAACGCCTTGTCCGTGTCGAACGACGTCAGCCCCGCCGCGGTGAGCCCCGCCTTGCCGAAGCGCTGGGCCGCGAGCGGCTCGAGGTCGCGCAGGCTGAAGTCCGCGTCGACGACGGCGCGCACGGCCACCGTCTCGTCCGTGCGCTGCGCACCGCGCGGCACGTACCAGGCGCGCAGCGCCGTGAACCGCTCGCCCGCCTGGGACGACCAGGTCATCGCGATCGCCGACCAGGTGTCCGACGTCTCGCCGCGCAGCACGCGGTCCTTGGCGCGCGCCGACCCTGCGGTGCGCTCCTCGTCGAGCTTGCCGCGCGCGTAGGAGACGACGTTGCGCTGCTCCTGCCCGCGCGCCCGCCCGCTGGTGGCCGTGTTCGACGCGCCGTTGAACGGCGTCGTGTGACTCATCATGAGCGCGATGTACGCGTCGAGCAGGGTCGACTTGCCGGAGCCGGACGCGCCCGTGAGCAGCGTCGTCGTGCCGGCGAACCGCACCTCGTGGTAGCCGTGGTAGCCACCCCAGCTCACCAGCTGCATCGAGCGCGCGGTCCACTGCCGACCGTCCGACGCCGTCGGGATCAGCCCGAACAGCGACTGCTGCATGCGCGGCGCGACGACCTGCTCCGCCGGGTCGCTCGTGATTGTCATGCGCGCGACTCCTCGTCCTCGTCGACCGGCTCGGTCTCGTCGTCGTGGTCGGCGGCCGTGGGCGGCTCGGCCGACGGCGAGCGCAACCATGCGGTCAGCTCTCGCAGGCGCTCCACCGGGAGCAGGATCTCCACGACCGGCTGCACGCGGTAGCGGCCCTCGGCGACCTCGTCGAGCACGTGCTCGCGCACGAGGGTGGCGATCGCGTTGTCGACCTCGCGCCGGCGCGCGGCCAGGTTCGTCTCGTCCGCGGCGAGGAAGCCGAGCGCGTAGTCGACCAGCTCCTCGGCGTCGACGTGCGCCGCGCGCTCCCCCGCGCCCTGCTCCTGCCGGAACCGGTTGCGCGCGAACAGCATGAGCAGCGTCTCGACCCGCTTGTACGGCTCGTCCTTGAGGAGCACCGGGATGCTCAGCCCGGCCTCCCGGACCTGCCGCTTGTACGCGATCTCGTAGTCGCGATCGACGACGAGCTCCACGAACAGGTCGTGGCAGCGCGAGGCGAGCACGTTCTGGTGCGCGAGCAGCGCCTTCCACTCGCCGGGGTGCGCGGCCGCCGACAGGTACCGCCGCTGCAGCACCAGCGCCAGCGCGCGACGGGCCTCGTACGGGAGCACGCCCGTGTCACCGGCGAACAGCGCCGCGTCGTCGTCGGCCAGCGCGGGCACCTCGACGAAGGGCGCGCCGCCCGCCGCGGCGTCGGTCTCGGCCGCGTGCTCCGCAGGCGCCGTCGTGGTGTCGGTCATGCGTCCTCCTCGTCAGTCCGGTCGTCGGGCGCGTCGTCGGGCACGTCGTCGGGTACGGCGAGGCCCACCCGCGGCAGCACCAGGTCGCGCGTGCTGCCGTCGGCGCGCACGGCCGTCACGCGGCGCAGCCGGGCCGCCGGCACGTCGCCGATGCCGTCGTCGTCACCGAGGGCCTCGTCGAGCGCGTCCGGCGACGCCAGCTCCAGGTAGCCCAGCAGCTCGACGGGGCGGCGCAGCTCGGTCGGTCCGGCGGCGAACACCTCGTCCGCCGTGGCGCCCCCGCGCTCGCGCAGCACCCGGGCCGCGTGGGCGCCGGTCTCCTCGTAGCGCGGGCCGCCCATGCCGCGCAGTCCGCCCAGGACCTCACCGGGCGCGGCCCCGGCGTCGTGACCCGGATCGTCGAGATCGGCGAGCGCGTCCGGCGGCGTGTCGGGGCGCAGGTCGTGCAGCTGGGCGCGGAAGCGACCGAGGCGCGCCCGCTCCAGCCAGCGCAGCGGCTCCACGCGCGCGGCCCGGCCCGACGTCGGGAACCACTCCGCCATGGCCGCGGTCGCCTCGCGCAGCGCGCCGTCCAGCTCGCGGTCCCGCAGGGGGTTGTGCACCGTGAGCTGCTGCGTGATGGTGCGGGAGGCGCGCGCCTGCGCGTCGAGCACGCCGTCGACGGCGGCCAGGAGCTGGGAGTACAGCGCGCGCACGGACTCCCGGCGGTCGGCCGGCAGGTCCGCCGCGAACGGGTGCGCGAGCACCGCCCGGACCCGCTCGTCGACCTGACCGAGCAGCTGCGGGTCGCGCAGCAGCTCCATCGCCCCGGAGAAGGCGCGCCCCTCGGGCGTGCGCTCCATGAGCGAGTCGGAGGCCTCCAGGTAGGCGCCGAGCACCTCGCCGGTGGGCCGTTCGTCCTGGCGCAGGCTGGTGACGATGCTGCGCTGCAGCTCGGCGATCGACTCCGCCACGCGGGCGAAGTCGGCGGGCAGCTCGCGCACCAGCGCGGCCACGTTGTCGAACTGCTCGACCAGCCGGTCCGTGGGCGCCTGCACCACGGCGCCGCCGGCGTCGAGCCGGGCCAGCTCGGCCTCCGCCTCGGCGATCTCGTCGCGGGCGCGCGCGACCTGCTCCCGCAGCGCCCGCTGCTGCGACTCGCGGTCGGGCCGGGCGTCGCGCGCGAGCCCGTCCAGGGCCACGAGCAGCGTGCGGATGCGCGACTCGCTCACGAGGGCCCGCGCCCCCTGCGTGCGGTCGACGAACGCGAGCGCCTCCGCCGCGTGCGAGCTGACCTGGTACTGCTCGACACCGTCGTCGTCGAGCGCCCGCACCAGCCAGCGGCCCGCCACCCAGCGCGAGCACAGCGCGCGGGCCGCGTCGTCGGGCACCTCGTGGCCGGCGGCCCGCGCCTCGGCGAGCAGGTCCTCGACCTCCACGTGCATCTGCTCGGTCGGCACGGTGGCCCGACCGGGTGTGAAGATCAGCGACAGCAGGGCGACGACCAGCGGCCCCTCCTTGCGGTGCAGGAGGGCGAGCGAGGGCGTGCCGAAGGCGCCCCGGCTGCGTGCCAGGGCGCCCTCGAGGCGGACGGTCGCCAACTCAGACGACGATGTTGACGAGCTTCGGCGCGCGCACGATCACCTTGCGCACCGGCGCACCGTCGATGGCGCGGACCACGTTCGGCTCCGCCAGGGCGGCGGCCTCCAGATCGGCGTCCGAGATGGACGGCGCCACCTCGAGGCGGCCGCGCACCTTGCCCTTGACCTGCACGACGCACGTCACCGTGTCCTCGACGAGGTACTGCTCGTCGGCGGTCGGGAACGGCTCGCGCGCCAGCGAGCCGTCGTGACCGAGCCGCTGCCACAGCTCCTCCGCGATGTGCGGGGCGATGGGCGCGACCATCAGCACCAGCGGCTCGACCGCCGCGCGCGGCACCCGGTCCAGGGAGGTGAGGTGGTTGTTGTACGTGATGAGCTTCGCGATCGCCGTGTTGGGCCGCATGTGCTCCATCTCGACCCGCACGTCCGCGATCGCCCGGTGCATCGCGCGCAGCGTGGCGGTGTCGGGCTCGTCGTCGGTGGCGACGAGCCCGCCCGTCTCCTCGTCCACGACGTTGCGCCACAGCCGCTGCAGGAAGCGCTGCGAGCCGACGACGGCGCGCGTCTCCCAGGGACGCGACAGGTCCAGCGGGCCCATCGACATCTCGTACACGCGGAACGTGTCGGCGCCGTAATGCTCGTACATCTCGTCCGGCGTGACGACGTTCTTCAGGGACTTGCCCATCTTCCCGTACTCGCGGTTCACGGGCTCGCCGCGGTACGTGAAGCCGGCCTGCTCGTCGCCCTCGACCTCTCCGGCGGGCACGTAGGCGCCGCGGGCGTCGGTGTAGGCGTACGCCTGGATGTACCCCTGGTTGAACAGCTTGCCGAACGGCTCCAGCGAGGACACGTAGCCCAGGTCCAGCAGCACCTTGTGCCAGAAGCGCGCGTACAGCAGGTGCAGCACCGCGTGCTCGACGCCGCCGACGTACAGGTCGACGCCACCGGCGGGACCGGACGTCGCGTTGTGCTTCGGGCCCATCCAGTACGACTCGAGCTCCGGGTCGACGACCGCGGTGCCCTTCGCGGGGCCGTCGGTCGAGTCCGTGGGGTCCAGGTAGCGCAGGTAGTACCAGCACGACCCGGCCCAGTTGGGCATCGTGTTGGTGTCGCGGCGGTACCGCTTCGGCCCGTCGCCCAGGTCCAGGGTGACGTGCACCCACTCGTCGTTGCGACCCAGCGGGGCCTCGGGCGACGAGTCGGCGTCGTCGGGCTCGAAGGTGCGCGGCGCGTAGTCCGGGACGTCGGGCAGGTCGACGGGCAGCAGGTCGGCCGGGATCGCGACCGGTCGGTCGTTCTCGTCCCACAGGATCGGGAACGGCTCGCCCCAGTAGCGCTGCCGGCTGAACAGCCAGTCGCGCAGGCGGTACGTGGTCGTCCCCTCGCCGGCGCCGCGGGCGCTCAGCCACTCGACGATCTTCTCCTTGGCCTCCGCCACACCCAGGCCGTCCAGGCTGATCTCGTCGTTGGACGAGTTCACCGCCACGCCGTCACCCGTGTACGCGCCGGCGAAGTCGTCCGGCAGGCCGTCCGCGGGCTCGACGGTGCGGATGACGGGCAGCTCGAACGCCTCGGCGAAGTCGAAGTCGCGCTGGTCGCCGCCGGGCACCGCCATGATCGCGCCGGTGCCGTAGCCCATCAGCACGTAGTCGGCGGTGAACACCGGGACCGTCGCGCCGCTGACGGGGTTGATCGCCAGGTGCCCGGTGAAGACGCCGGTCTTCTTGCCGGCGTCGGCCTGCCGCTCGACGGCGGTCTTCGCGGCGGCCTCGCGCCGGTACGCGGCGACGGCCTCGACGGGCGTCGCGTGCCCGCCGGTCCAGACGTCGCGCGTGCCGTCGGGCCACGCGGCGGGGACCTCGTCCAGCAGCGGGTGCTCGGGCGCCACGACCATGAAGGTCGCGCCGAACAGCGTGTCCGGGCGGGTGGTGAACACCTCGACCTGCGCGCCCGCGCCGGCCGCGTCGTAGTCGGCGGTGCCGACGACGTCGAACCGGACGTTCGCGCCGGTGGAGCGGCCGATCCAGTTGCGCTGCATCGACTTGACCTTCTCCGGCCAGTCGATGAGCTCCAGGTCGTCGGTCAGACGGTCCGCGTAGGCGGTGATCCGCATCTTCCACTGCCGCAGGGACTTCTGGAAGACGGGCATGTTGCCGCGCTCGGAGCGGCCGTCGGCCGTGACCTCCTCGTTGGCGAGCACCGTGCCCAGGCCGGGCGCCCAGTTCACGGGCGACTCGTCGACGTAGGCCAGGCGCTGCGCGTCCAGCACGTCGCGCCGCTCGTCGTCGGAGAGCGCGTCCCACGACCTGCCGTCGGGCAGCGCGCGCTCGCCCGAGGCGTACTCGGCCTCCAGCTCGGAGATGCGTCGCGCACGGCCCTTACCGCCGTCGGCCTCGGCGTCGTACCACGAGTCGAAGATCTGCAGGAAGATCCACTGCGTCCAGCGCACGTACTCGGGGTCGATCGTCGCGAACGTGCGCCGCGAGTCGTGCGCCAGGCCCATACGGCGCAGCTGGCGCTTCATGGTGACGATGTTCTGCTCGGTGGTGGTGCGCGGGTGCTGACCCGTCTGCACCGCGTACTGCTCGGCGGGCAGGCCGAACGCGTCGTAGCCCAGCGCGTGCAGCACGTTGTCGCCGCACATCATGCGGAAGCGGCCGACGACGTCGGTGGCGATGTAGCCCAGCGGGTGCCCGACGTGCAGCCCCGCCCCGGAGGGGTACGGGAACATGTCCATGATGAAGAACGGCTGGCCCGTGCCGTGCGCGCCGTCGCCGTCCGTGAGCGCACCGTTCGGGTTGGCCGCCCAGAAGGTGCCCCGCTCCTCCCAGAGGTCCTGCCAGCGCTCCTCGATCTGCTGCGCGAGGGCCGGCGTGTAGCGGTGGGTGGGCTCGTGGGAAGGCGCGGTCGGCGCCTCGGATCGGGAGGGTGCGGTGTCGGGCGTGCTCACCCGGCGAGTCTACCGGCCGGGGCCGCAGGCCCCGGCCCTGTTTTCACACCCCGAACGACTCGACGAGCGGCCCTCCGACGGCCAGCAGCAGCCAGCCGACGGCGACGACGTACCCGATGATCAGGACCAGTCCGCGGTTGCGCACGACGGCGCGTCGCAGCCCGTCGCTCGCGGGCAGGTGGCGCTCCTGCACGGCGTGCACGACCTGGAACCACAGCAGCGGCCACACGATCGTCCAGACGACCATGCAGGCCGGGCACAGCCGGACCAGCGCGTAGAAGCTCGACCACATGAGGAAGAAGATCAGCAGCTGGGCGAGCACCGTCACCGCGAGCAGCGACCGGTGGTACCACCGCGGCAGCCGGGCGCCCGCGAGCAGCACCACGCCGGTCGTGATCACCACGGGGAACGCCGCGACCCCGATGTAGGGGTTCGGGAAGCCGAGCAGGGTGCCCTGCCAGGACGCCATCGCGACGCCGCAGTCGAGGAAGACGTTGAAGCTGCAGCTCGTCACCCGGTTCGGGTCCAGCAGCTTGAGGTACTCCTCGATCGCCAGCCACGACGCCGCCCCGAAGCCGACCCCGCCCAGCACGGTCAGCAGCACGCCGTACGTGCGGGCGGTCAGGCCGCGCGGGCCGGGCACGAGCGCAGCCTCCCCCGCGGCGTCGTCGGGGGTGTCGTGGGTCTCGTCGCGCACGCTCGGGCTCACGGGCGCGACCGTACCGCACGTTCCTGGGGGCCCGGCCCGCCGGCGGTCGCCGCCACGCAGGTCAGCCCGAGTGCGCCACGCGCTGACGGCCGAACGCCAGCACCATCGCCAGGCCCACCAGGGTGAGCGCGAGCCCCACCCATGCCGGCGCAAGGTACCCGTAGCCGGCGGCGATGACGAGGCCCCCGAAGAAGGCGCCGCTCGCGTTGCCGATGTTGAGGGCGGAGTGGCACAGGGCCGCGCCGAGGGACTGCGCCCGCGGCGAGAGGTCCATCAGTCGCGTCTGCATCGCCAGGCCGAGGGTCTGCGAGGTGACGGCCAGCAGGAACAGCCCGACGACGGCGGGCACGGGCGACGTCCCGACCAGCGCGAACAGCACCAGCGACAGCGCGGTCGCGACGAACCCGCCGATCACGGTGCGCAGCACGTTGCGGTCCACCAGCCTGCCGCCGAGCAGCGTGCCGACGGTCATGCCGACGCCGAAGACCGCGAGCACCCACGGCACCGCGCTCTCGGACATCCCCGCCACCTTGGTGACGGTCGGCGCGACGTAGGTGTAGACGGCGAACAGGCCGCCGAACCCGATGGCGCCGGCCGCGAACGAGATCCACAGCGGGCCGTTGCGCAGGGTGGACAGCTCCTGCCGGACGCTGGAGTCCACCGGCCCGTGCTCGGGGACGAAGCGCCAGACCCCCAGCAGCGTCACGGCGCCCAGGGCCCCCATGACGACGAACGCGACGCGCCAGCCCATGTTCTGCCCCACGGCCGTGGACAGCGGCACCCCGACGACGTTCGCGATCGTCAGGCCGGTCATCATCATCGAGACGGCGTGGCCGCGGCGCCCCGGCCCGGCCACCGCGGCGCCGACCGCCGCCCCGACGCCGAAGAACGCGCCGTGCGGCAACCCGGCGAGGAACCGCCCCACGACGAGGCTCTCGATCCCTGGCGCGGCCGCCGACAGCACGTTGGCCACCGTGTAGAAGCCCATGAGGCACAGCAGCAGCCGCTTGCGGGACATGCGCGCGGCGGCGACGGTCAGCAGCGGCGCGCCGACCACGACGCCGACGGCGTACGCGGTGATCGCGTACCCGACGACCGGGTCGCTGACGCCGAGGTCGGCGCCGATCTGCGGCAGCAGGCCCATCGTGGCGAACTCGGTGGTGCCGATCGTGAACCCGCCGACGGCGAGCGCGAACAGCGCGGCCCCGACGTGCTCGGGGCCGGGTGCGCGGCCGGTGCGGGCCGTGGCGCCGCTCGCGGGCGTGGTCGTCGAGGTCACTCGCCTCTCCTCGGGAGTCGGGTCGGGCACCGGGATGCTCGAATCGTTTCGAGACGAGGCGTCGACGACGGTGCGCCGTCCAGCGCTCACGTCGTCGGGGAACCGGGACAGCCTACGCGCGCACCACCCAGATGCGCGACGCCGCCAGCAGCCCGAGGTCGACGCCGACCTCGCGCCCGTCCGCCTCCCACGCCACGCCGACCGTCCCGGCGAACTCCCGCCGCGACGTCAGCCGCACCGGCAGGTCCAGGTCGATGCCGAGGTCCGCGAGGTACCGCAGCGCCTCGGGGTCGGCGTCGGAGATCCGGGCGACCACTCCCCCGGCCCCGGCCTCGAGGTCCACCAGCGGCACCGCCTCCGGGCGCACCACGCGCCCGTCGGCGAACGGGATCGGGTCGCCGTGCGGGTCGCGCTCCGGGTGGCCGAGCCGCGCGGAGATGCGCTCGACGAGCCGGTCGGACACCGCGTGCTCCAGCACCTCGGCCTCGTCGTGCACCTCGTCCCACGCGTAGCCGAGGTCGCGCACCAGCCACGTCTCCAGCAGCCGGTGCCGCCGCACCATCACGAGCGCGTAGCGCCGCCCCAGCTCGGTGAGCCAGACCCCGCCGTAGGGCTCGTGGCCCAGCAGACCCTGCGTCGTGAGGCGGCGCACCGTCTCGGAGACGGTGGACGGCCCCACGCCCAGACGGTCCGCCAGCAACCCCGTGGTGACCTTCTCGTCCGACCACTCCTGCGCCGACCAGACCGCCTTGAGGTAGTCCTGGGCGACGGGGGTGAGCTCGTCCGGGTCGACGGCCTGCGGGGGCGATGCGGGGGTGGGTGAGGTGGGTTCGGGCACGGTCCGAGCCTATCCGTGCGCCCGTCCCTACGGCCCGGGCGCCTCGTCGGCCGGCGGCACGACGTCGGGCACCGGCTCGCGCTCCCCCACCGTCGCCGTGCCGTCGGGCGTGACGCTCACGACCTGCACGTCCATCATCCGCCGCGTCGCGGGGTCGAACCGCAGCACCGTCATCTCGGCCGTGCCGTGCAGCGGCCCGACCGTCGGCTGGTTCGGCGCCGCGCCGGCGGTGGACCCGTTGACGTACCGGACGCCCTGCCCCACCTGCTCCGGCCCGGACCTGCTGTGCGTGTGTCCGGACACCTGGAACGGCACGCACCCCGTCTCGAGGGCGTCGAGGCCCACGGACGGCGTGTGGATCAGCAGCAGGTCGACGCCGTCGCGGTCCTCGCACGCGGTCGCGGCGAGGTCCTCCGACTGCTGCTCCGGCGTCCGCTCCCGCACGACGTTCGTGCCCACGCCGACGCGCGTCTCGAGCGCGTCCCGGTCTCCGAGGATCCGCACCCCCTCGACGTCGAGCACCTGGCCGTCCAGGATCTTCTGGCCGTGCGCCGCCTCCTGGTCGGACGTGACCTGCGAGTCGTGGTTGCCGTCCGACACCACCATCGGCACGCCGCGCGGGACGGCGGAGGCGAACGAGTCGACGCAGACCTTCTCCACCGAGGTGCCGTTCATGGTGGTGTCGCCCGCGTTGAGCACGACGTCGGCCCCGGAGCGTTCGATCGTCGTGCGGATCAGCGGCGTCATCCCCGTGTTGCAGTGCAGGTCGGAGATGACGACGAAGGTGACCGGCTCGTCCTCCGGACCGCCGCTGGGCAGGGCCCGGGGCGGCGCGACCGGCGCGGTGGGCTCGGCGGGGCCGGGGGACGCGAACTGGGTGCCCGCCGCGGTCGCGGACGCGGCCGCCTCCGACGCGAGCCGGGCGTCCCACGCGGCCGACAGGTCGTCGTCCGCGCTCGCGTAGAACTCCTCGTTGTCCTCGTACAGCTTGACGAGCTGCCCGCCGTACGTGTCGATGACGCCGGCGAGGCGCCCGGTGATCCGCGCGCCCTCGAGCGCCGTCCCGGCGAACACCGGCGACGCGGGCTGCCCCTGGGCGGTGCTGCCCGCCGCGCCGGACGACACCGTCGTCACGACGAGGGCCACGACCGCCACCCCCGCCGTGATCTCGCCCGTCCGGGGAGCCATCGCGTCGGCGAGCTCGCGCCGGCGCCCCGGCCCCAGCATCCAGCGCACCCCGAACCCGACCGCGACCAGCGCCGCGGCGGCGCCCAGCGAGCGCCACAGGGCGTTCTCCACCAGCGCGAGGGCGACGCTGCGTACCGCGACGTCCGGGCTGGAGAAGAACTGCAGGTAGCTCTCGAGATCCTGGCTGAGGGCCGTGAGCGTGTTGGCCGCGCCGACCGTCGTCAGGTCGGCGGGGATCTCCTTGACCACCACGTCCACGCCGAGCCCGAGCGGGAGCGGCGAGTCGATCTCCAGCGTGCCGAGCGGGCCGAGGTCGACCACGACGAGGCTGTCGTTGGTCACGGAGTAGACGGCCTCGTGGGGACCGAAGCCGAGCTCCGCGGTCGCCGTGCTCACCCCGAAGACGAGGCACGCGACGGCTGCGGTGACCCCGGCGAGGGTCCAGCGCACCCAGCGCTGCGGCGTCCTGCGCGCGCGGCGCCCCCGCCCGCCCGGCGGCCTCTCGTCCGTGTCCACGGCCGCGGCGGGCGGGGCGTCCGCGATGGCAGCGGCCGAGGTGTCCGCAGAGGTGTCCGCAGAGGTGTCCGCAGCGGTGTTCGCCGGGGTGGGCTCGTCGTGCTGGTCGCTCATCGCCTCCACCCTCGCCGAACGACGACGGCGGGGCCACCCTCCCCCCCAGGGGTGCCGCCGTCTGAGGGGTGGGGGGCCCCCCCCCTGAGAAGTCCGGGGGGCAGGGTTTTACTCGAACGACCTTAG